>JAOAHH010000081.1 GCA_026415325.1 Thermodesulfobacteriota bacterium
TTGCTAATTCCCGCACACTGGGCAATGCTCTCCATGCTGGCATTATCATAGCCTGATTCATTAAAACACTGGACCGCGGCCTCAAATATTCTTTCTTTTCTTTTTTTTATGTCTTCTTCAGAATACATATAATATTCCGACTGGTCGGACTGCAATGCAATATACTTTTCCTTCACGAAACTGTCAACATAAATAATAAAAAAATTTTGTTGACAGAGTTTCGATCATAAGTAATATAATAAACTGACCGGTCAGTACAGTATGGCAATGGATGCTGAGTTAAAAAAGGGCGATAGAAAAGAATCAATATTTGAGGCCGCGGTTCATTGCTTTAATGAAAGCGGTTATTACGAGACTACCATCGATACTATCGCTGAGCGGGCACGGATAAGTAAGGGCGGCATTTATTATCATTTCAAATCTAAAAAAGAGCTTTTCCTCGAGCTCTTCCGTTATCGGGTGAATAAGTATTTTGATTTTCTAAAACAATATACCGCAGATATCAACGACCCTGAAGAACGTCTTCGTGTATTCATTAATAAGGCGAGTACGATCCAAAAGGAAAACAGTGATTTTTTTAAGTTCTGCATCGAGTTTCTTTCTATGGGTGTACGGGATCAGGAAATTAGGCAGGTTATGACGGATTTTTACCGGGAATCGGTCGGGACGTTTAAAAGATATGTTGAAGAAGGTATTAATTCCGGAACTTTTATTCCTCATGATGCAGAAAAGACCGCACTTGCAATCTATTTCCTCTTTATGGGAGTGTTCTTTACCTATTTTTCTGTCAATGTAGAGTATGATTTGATCGAGCAGCACTCGTATCAATTAAATAATCTTTTCAAAACACTAAAACCATAGCCAGCGCACTCATGAAATTTTTTTAGTGCAAATAACTAAACTGACCAGTCGGTAAAGTTTAGAACAGGAGGAACTATCATGATTGCTGGAGAAATTTTTTATTATGGCGTTAATCGTTTTTTTGAACAAATTATGAGCAAGGTTGATACATCAAAGTCGCCTGAAGTCAGATTGCGCATTTTTGTCGATGCAGCACTTGAAACGATTGCTGAAAACCGAGATTTTTTCAAACTCTACCTTGAGTTCATGACAAAGGACGCAGACAGTCCGTCGGTCAAAAAAATGGCGACCACGTTTTATGACCGCTACACCGAAACTCTCAAAGAGATCATTCAAGAGGGGATACGCAGCGGTGAGTTTAGAGATGTGGATGCAGAAAAACTGGCACGCGCAATCTATTTCCTTTCGATTGGAGTATTGTTTGCGCGCTATGCCATGAAACTTGATTTTGACGTTCAGGAACAGAGCAATTTTCAGATCACCAGTATCCTTGAATCGATCAAGTGCTAATGGCCCAAGAATAAAGCACCTACAATACATATCACCATGAGCAAAAGGAGAATACTATCATGAGTCTTCCCCCCGGCGCATACGAAGCACTCGAGAACGCTCTTGGCGCTGAAAATGTCTGTGACGATCCAGCGGTTACCAGCGGCTACAGTTATATGTGGCTGCTCTACAGTACCCATGCGCAGTCCGGCAGGTACCGGCCTGCTGCGGTGGTGCTGCCTGGCAGCACTAAAGACGTGCAGACGATAGTCAAAATCGCAAACCGTTACAAATTTAGCTACATTCCGGTCGGTACTAACTTATTACCGCCCACCATTCCCGCACGTCCTGATACGATTATCATTGATCCGAAACGCATGGATAAAATCCTGCAGATCGACACACAAAATATGTATGCGGTTGTTGAGCCGTATGTTACCTATGCCCAGCTGCAGGCAGAGGCGATGAAGGTCGGGCTGACGATCACGGTGGCAGAAGCCGGCGCACAGGTCTCGGTTGTTGCCAACAATATGTTTCAGGGTATGGGCGGCACTGGGCATAAATTCGGGTATAACCGGGGCATCCTCGGCTGTGACTGGGTGTTGCCAAACGGTGAGATTTTGTATATCGGCTCCCGCGGCAATCCACATGCAGGGTGGTTCTGGGGCGATTGTGCAGGACTAAACCTAAAGGGTCTCCTTAGGGCAGATTCAGGCCATTGCGGCGGTCTTGGCATGGTGACCACGATGGCAGTTAAACTTTTTCCGTATCCCGGACCCAAAACGTTTCCGGTCAAGGGTGCCAATCCGGATTTTAAAGTCGACTTTCCAAAAGACCTGTTCAGGCTGAACCTCATCAAGTTCCCTGACCGCAAGAAACTGATCGAAGCCATGTATGAAATTGGCCATGCTGAAATAGCGGCAGCAGTCCATGAAGAGCCGGCCAGCATGGTGCTCTCTGGCGCATCGCCGTCGGTTGAATATTTTTGGGAGAAATGGCCTGAGTTTATGAAACAGTGGCGCAATGTTTTGTCAGTCACCTTGATCGGATTTTCCTCGCCGCGGCAGGTGGTATATGAACAAAAGGTGCTCGATCAGATTGTCGAGGAACTCGGCGGCCAGTACATCAGGGAAGATTCAGAACTGTGGCGCATCGGTGAAGACAACATCGGTGAGCAGATCAGAACGGGGCTTTCCAACAGACTTTTTCGCGTTGCCGGCGACTTTTTCGTGATCGGCGGGTTTGGGTTTGATTCAATCGATCAGAGTTACAAGATGAGTGAAGAGTACATGTGGCCGCTGATCGAAGAAGGGCAGAGGAAAGGCCATTTTATCCCTGATGACACGCACAACGACTGGCTTAATTCGTATCAGCTTGGCCATTTTTCAGAAACCGAGCCGCTGATCTTTTTTGAGCATGATCTTGATGCAGGCGCAACCTTCATCACAAGCTACATGAAGACCATCCAAGAGGCACTAAAACGTAAAATGTGCACGACGTGGCCGCTCGGTCCCATGAACTATATTGCCGGGCCACACATGTGCAATTATCACGAACTTGTACTGAACATAAAGCGAAAGCTCGATCCGCGTCTGACATCAAATCCGGACTACCCCGTACCGCAACAGCCGCCGGGGTGAGCATACCGGTCATTAGGCGTGAAACACAAGACTCGATGCGTCAAAGTAAAGCATGAAGGGCGAAGGGCTTATTCCTTTCTGCTTGCGTTTTGCGCTTCACGTTTTACGTGATACGACACTCAGTGCTTTATCCCTTTATACAGAGGAGCCGTTATGACTGAAAAAGTTTTAGCAAAAGTCGATTATTTAAAGCCGCTGCCAGATATGCCCTATGATGTGGTTATGGCCGGACGTCGTGAGTATCATGAACGGGTTCGAACGTCACTTGCCGATATCGTTGGCAACGACCGTATAACCGATGATCAACAAGTGCTTGAGCGCTACAGCCATGATAAAAGTTTTGAACCAGCAGGCAGGCCGTCATTTGTTGTGTATCCGGAAAATGTTGAGCAGATATGCAGGATTGTAAAAAAGGCAAACGAACTTTTGCTGCCGGTTGTGCCGGCAAGTTCGGGCACTCACTGTTACGGCGCAGCTATACCACGCATGGGAGGCGTTGTTATCGATTTGTCGGCGTGGAAAACGATTTACAAGATTGATCATCGAAACCGTGCAACAAGGATTCAGCCGGGCGTAACCTATGATGAACTGCAACGGGCGTTGGAATCCCATGGGCTTCGGGCTTTATTTCCGCTTTTGCCGCGCAAAGACCAATCAGTTGTAACCTCGCATCTCGAAGCGCAGCCGAAACTCATCCCCGAGTTCAACTACAGCGAGCCAATTTATACTGCTGAAATCGTTTTGCCCAGCGGCGATTTGTTCCGTACCGGTACGGCAGCAGTTGCTCCGCCTGAGGCAAACAAAACTGATTTGATAGGACCATGGGGACCAGGATTTGACTGGAACCGGTTGTATACCAGAGCACAGGGTACGCTGGGCATCGTCACGTGGCTCAACATTATGGCAGAACCGCTGCCGACACGAGAAAAACTCTTTTTCACGCCCTGCAACTCCATTGACCAAGCTGCTCATTTTACCTATCGGCTCGGAAAAAAATGGATTGGCTATGAATGCTTTACCCTCAACCGCGCAGCGCTTGCCATGATGCTTGCCGAGCACGGCCCTGATGAGTATCGAACCATCAAAGAGAATGCGCCGGCATATCTCCAAATTTTTTGTATTGCAGGACTAAAACGGTTTCCAGATGAGCGGATTGCCTATCAAGAGGCAGATTTTTTTGAGACGGCCCGGGAGTGCAACGTAAGCCCCAGCGTTCAGGTCCCGCATATTCCACGGGCCGCCTCGTTTTTTGCAACGCACCTTCGGCAATGTTGGGACCGCGATGTATATTGGAAGGATATGTATAAAGGCGCTAGTGCAGAGATTTTTTTCATCACCACCATGGATCGGGCAGCAGCCCATATCGCAGCGCTGCAGCAGGAGGCAATCAGGTTTGGATATGACCCCAGTGATATTGGCGTGTATCTTCAGCCGATCGAGAACGGCAGGGCAGCACATCTTGAGTTCATTATTCCGTATGACCCCGGCAATGCATATGAGGTACGACGGGTGAAGGATTTGTGGATAAACGCAAGCGAGGCTATGTACCGGCTTGGCGCAGTATTTACACGGGCATACGGATATTGGGCGGATATGGTTAATAGATGTAATGCGGTCCAATATGCGACTGCACGGCAGATAAAGGAAATTCTTGACCCAAACAACATAATGAATCCCGGGAAACTGGGATTGTAGCAGCAGACCCGAAGGGAGAGACGTACATCGTGAAACGTGAAGCTGGAAGAGACGATTTTCAATAATTATATGGAGGAACGTTATGGGGCTGGAAAAATACCGTTGGGATTTGGTGAATTGCGAACGCTGCTCCATGTGCAAATGGGTTCATCCGTGGAGTATCAAAAGCAGGGATCGTGCACGGATCTGTCCGTCGATGCAGAAGTATAAATATGACGCATACTCCGCACAAGGTCGCTTTGACCTCGCGCGTGCGCTGCTTGAAGGGGAAATCGATTTTACCCCAAAGACGCTCGAGGTCATCTACACCTGTACATTATGCGGTGGTTGCGATGTGACGTGCAAATTCACTCGCGATATGGAGCCGCTCGAGGTGCTGCACGAGCTTCGCAAGTACGTGGTGCAGAAGGGTAAGGGACCGCTTCCCGGCCATGTGCCGGCGGTTGAGAGCATCAGAAAGAACAATAACCCATGGCTGCAACCTGCTGCGCGGCGGGGCCATTGGGCGCGGAAGATGAAAGTCAAAGACATAATGAAGGAACGTGCCGAAGTGCTCTATTTTGCCGGCTGCACCTACTCTTACAATGCCAACCTCCAGCATGTGGCACAGGCAACACTGCAACTGCTGATCGATACAGGCGTGGATGTAGGGATCCTTGGAGCTGCGGAAGCGTGTTGCGCGAGCCCGGTGATTAAGGTTGGTATGGAAGAGCTGTTCAGGGAACGGGCGGCAAAGAATATCGAATTGTTTTATGACCGCGGGATAAAGACGGTAATCACTTCATGCGCCGGCTGCTATGGTGTGTTTAAGAGTCAGTATCCTGCGGTAGGCGATATGAAATTTGAGGTACTGCATAGCGTCGAATACCTTGACCGGCTGATCCGTGAGAAAAGGCTTTCCTTTACAAAAACAGTTCCCTTGAAAGTAACTTGGCACGATCCCTGTCATCTGGGGCGAGGAGGTGAGGCACAGGATTTGTGGGAAGGCGTGCGTATAAAATGGGGGCTTTCTGATCCGCCACGGCATCGAAACTACGGCACGAACGGTATTTATGATCCGCCACGGAATGTGATACGCGCGATTCCCGGGGTTGAACTGATCGAGATGGAGCGCATCAGGGAATTTTCATGGTGCTGCGGCGCTGGCGGCGGTGTTAAGTCTGCATTTCCGGATTTTGCGGTTGCAACTGCAAAGGAGCGCATCGAAGAAGCGCAGGAGACCGGTGCCGAAGTGCTGGTAACATCCTGTCCGTGGTGCGAGTCAAATCTGAGCGACGGCATCACTGCTGCAGGAAGCCAGCTTCGGGTGATGAGCCTTGTGGAGATTGTCAGGCAGGCAATGTGATAAAACAGAAGTCAGAGGGCAAAAGATATGAACAAATGTTTTGGAAAGGAGCATTGTATGACACCAAAAACAAAAATCTTAATCGGAACGTTATGCGTCACCGCAGCACTGTGTTTATGTGGTGGATTTATCAATGCTGACACGACAAAAAAGAGCACACAGAAGGCAGAAAAAAAAGCTGCATCAAAAGAGATTGCAGCCTCAAGCATGATCAGCAAAGACCATCCGGAAATACCAGAGGGTGTCTCTTGTGTCGACTGCCATGAAATTAAGCTCGATGCAAAAACAACGGCAACTGAAGTGTGGCTCCGTGGGAAATACGTCAAATATAACGAAGGCGAAGGAATCATGGAGCCTGAACATGTTCGGCAAGAGATCGTAAAAATTTTGGGCGGCAAAAAACAGAAACGAACATGCGTGCTTGCAACGTCGATCAACAACACGCCGCTTTCGACAACAGCAGATTTTGTGCTTGATCCCGATACCATGACGATGTACGGGCTGCACGAAAAGGGTACCACCAAGCTTTTTCACATCATGCAAAACCCCCGAGTGAGTTTGAACTGGCATAAAGAATTTGAAACATGGGGCAATGTGTTGTGTGTGCAGTGCATCGGCACGGCAGAGCTCATTGACGGATCAAATCCTGAAATGGAGAAAGTACTGCAGGATGTCTATCCCTATGAAGAAATGGGGAGAGCAATGAAATTAGAGCCGCAGGTAGCGCGCGACATGATCAAAAAAGGTATGCTGATGACCAAAATTACGCTCAATCAGGTGACCGTGAACAACTCGGCGTTTGAAAAGGACGGCAAACGCAAGTATCAGCGGTGGGAGCGGAATAAGCCAAGGTGAGCAATGGCACTTGCCCTGTATCGGAGGAAGGCGCCAGAGAAGCATAATGCCTAAGTCATGTTTTTAGGTAACGTGACATTGTATGTCGTCTCGATTTAGGAACTGCAAACGAAGCGCCACTGAACAACGAACTAATGATGAAGATGAAATAAAGGCAAGGGAGCGGATCTGATGCTGATGCAAAACGTTGTGATTGTAAGCGCCTGTCGCACACCAATTGGTGATTTTTTAGGAACCTTGAAGGATACACATCCGCGTGAACTCGGCAAGATTGTCGGCCAGCACGCACTCAGACGGGCAGGCATTGAGCCTGATGCAGTAGACGAACTTGTATGCGGTAATGTGATCCAGGCGGGAGTGGGCGGTAATCTCGCCAGACAAATACAGGCAGAGCTTGGTATTCCTTGGTCATCGCCTGCCTGTACGGTCAACCAGCTCTGCGCATCGGCCATGCGCGCGCTTGAAATCGGCTGCCACAACATTATGCTCGGCAAGACGAGCACGTGTCTTGCCATCGGTGTTGAAAGCATGAGCGGCGCTCCGTACCTGCTCATGAAAGCGCGGCAGGGCTACCGGATGGGGAGTGCAACGGTTGAGGATGCGATGCTCCTTGATGCACTGGTATGCTCGATCGAGCATTATCATATGGGCATGACCGCGGAAAACGTGGCACTGCGCTACCATATTTCCCGTGAAGAGCAGGATGACATCGGGGTACTGAGCCAGCAACGGGCAACTGCTGCAATTGCAATGGGAAAGTTTAAGGATGAAATTGTGCCGGTTGAGCTACAGCAAAAAAAGGGCATGATGATATTTAATACCGATGAACACCCGCGGCCGGGGACAACAAAAGAAATCCTTGGAGGCCTGAAAACGGTGTTTAAAAAAGACGGTACGGTCACGGCGGGCAATGCCTCAGGGGTGAACGATGGTGCAGCCGCAGCCGTACTGATGTCGGAAACTCATGCCCGTGAACTCGGTATTGCGCCGCTTGCGCGGGTGGTTGCAACGGTCAGCATGGGTGTTGAGCCATCACACATGGGACTCGGCCCGGCTGTTGCGGTGCCTGCGGTTCTGAAACGAGCGGGTCTTCACTGGCGTGAAATCGGCTGCTGGGAGCTCCACGAGGCATTTGCCGCACAGTTTCTGGGTGTCATGCGAAAGCTTAAGGACGAGCATGGCATAGAACCAGATATGGAAATCGTGAATCGAAACGGCTCGGGGATTGCGCTTGGCCATCCGGTCGGATGCACGGGACTCCGTATCGTGGTGACGCTCATCCATGAAATGAGAAAGATGGGAGTTCGATTAGGATGCGCTTCGCTGTGTGCGGGTGGCGGTCCGGCGATGGCATGTATTATAGAAAATCTGCATTGACCCTTGAGTTTAATGCACTTTTTTGCTCCTCTGAACAAGGAAAATAAGAGGGGGCGTGCATTGTTAAAACGCTTTT
>JAOAHH010000087.1 GCA_026415325.1 Thermodesulfobacteriota bacterium
ACTATATGGGCATTGTGTATTCTGGATGCAACGCAATCGATAAAGCAATCGAAGCCTTCTCAAAAGCGATTCATATCAATCCGTCGTATAAAGATGCCCGTATTAAATTGGGTATTTTGTATTGCCATCAGGCAGCCTATGTTCAGGCGCTTGTTCACTTTCAGGAGGCGAGTCGGTTGGATCCTTCCGATACCAACCTTGCCGCTGCGCTTGAGGATATTCAGAATATTTTGACTACCCCAGAAAGTTCAGAAAGTTGCATTGCTGCTGCGCTGAGCCAGTGTTTTGGCAGCGACAAGCCCATCGCGCAGGCGGTGCAAGAATTCAATAAACATATAAAAATCGTTCCGGACTTTTCCGATATGCTTTTGCTCATACAAAGTTTTTCAGAAAATGATGCATCGCTTTGCACAATGCTGATCCCCCTTATTACCGACTATATTGCCCAGCATCCGAAATACCCCGACCTGCATAATGCGCTGGGTTCTCTGTTCGTAAAGCTGCAAAAATATGCCGAAGCAGAGCATGCATTTCGCAATGCGCTTGATCTCAATCCTGCATATCTCAATGCGCGTATCAACCTCCTCAAAGTTCTGTGTCTGCAAAACAAAACGGCCGACGTGATCGAGCAGAGTGAAGTGCTTACCAGCTATCACCCCGAGTGTTTGTATCCCGATATATGCTGCATGACTGCAGATGTCCTGCTCGCGGCAGGAGAAACGCAAAAAGCCCAAGAACACGTGCATCAGGCACTGCGGACAAACCCCCAGTATTGCTATGCCCATTACTTGCAAGGTCGACTCTATGAGTTGCAGGGCGATGTCGAACATGCAATCCAGTCATATCAACAGTGCCGGTCATGTCGCCCTTCCCGTGACCTTGCAGAAAAAGCAGAACAAGCTTTGAAAAAGCTTACCGGGATCTAACACGCTTTATACGTCCGTAAAGCTGAACGTTGCGCAGGAGCATCGATTGATAGAACATAGTTGCCAATGCTTGCACGATGGATGTTTCCGTGTTACTTTCCTGCGCATGACATTACCGCGCATGGAATGCAGGTCTGAAGGTGCGCCATGAAAATCGGCATCGCAACACTGCCGCTTCACTGGGGAAAGGCTCCTGCATGGCTGTTTCAGCGCATGATACGGCTTTCGCGCGAAATCCTTCGGCTCATGGTAACAGAGTATGGGCCGCAAGAAGTTTTACGCCGTATCGCTGATCCATTTTGGTTTCAGGCACTGGGATGCGTTCTTGGCTTTGACTGGCATTCCAGCGGGTTGACCACTACCGTATGCGGCGCGCTCAAGGAAGCGCTGCGGGACATGGAGCATGAAACCGGCCTCTTTATAGCCGGCGGCAAAGGCCGTGCGTCGCGCAAAACACCGGATGAGATCATACAAACTGCATCATCATTGCGCATCGATCCTGCATCGCTTGTCTATGCAAGCCGCATGTCGGCAAAGGTTGATAGCGCTGCTGTTCAAGACGGATATCAGCTCTACCACCATGTTATGCTCTACACCCGTGACGGCGATTGGGCTGTTGTCCAGCAGGGAATGAATGTACAGACTCGATATGCCCGTCGCTACCACTGGCTGGCAAGCGGCATTCAAGATTTTGTCTGCGAGCCGCATGCAGCGATCTGCTGCGATGTCCGCGGCATAACGCTTAATCTGGTTGCCTGCGCTAGTAAAGCATCCCGAGATGCTTGCGTCATGCTTGCTACTGAACACCCTGACCGAGTGATTCGTGAGGCCCACAAAATTGCTACACTGGAGCTTCCCCGTCGTCATTTCATCGCACCAACGGACATCAACCCCAAAAAACTCGCCTCTGTGCTTGTCACCACCTATGAGGCACAACCGGAAAATTTTGAATCGCTTCTTGCCGTGCCTGGTGTTGGCCCCAAAACATTGCGAAGCCTTGCACTGCTTGCAGAACTGGTGTACGGCGCTGCTCCGTCGTTTGACGATCCTGCACGCTACAGTTTTGCCCACGGCGGCAAGGACGGCCATCCGTATCCAGTCGCCCGCGACGTCTATGATACTACAATTAATCTGCTGCAGGATATTGTCAATGCAAGCCGCATCGGCGCAACCGACAAGCGCTACGCGTTCAGACAACTCGCTCTCTTTGCTACCCACATCAAGTATGCAGGTGATTCTGGAGCGCAAGCGTCATAAAAACAAGCCCGATGAGCATTTTCCGTGTACCCTTTTGCTGGCCGAACACGGGTATGTTGTGCTGTGGTACCGTGCACCGCGGCCAGGGATGATACGGGACATCCTGTTGCCTGCAGGAACATGCACCGTCGCACATTATTGGGAAAACCGCGGTTATGTGCTGTGGCGGATGTTTTATCCGTGCGCGACCGCTGCAGGAACGCTCTTTCATATTTGCAGCGATGTCCGGCTGCTGCCTCATGAGGTCAGCTATCTTGATCTGATCCTCGACATCTGGGTTTCTCCGGCAGGTGCTGTTCGTATTCTTGATGAAGATGAACTTACACGGTGCAGGGCATTCGAACTGGTCTCAGAGAGCGAACATGCCTGGATTAACGAACAGCAGCTCATCATCCTTGAAACCTATCAGCAGCTTATAGCCGAGGCTCGGCAACATGATGCATATCTTGATATCCTGAAGGGAGCACTACAATCATGAAACCCCGCATCACTTTCCTTGGCGCAACCGGCACGGTTACTGGATCGCGTTTTTTGCTGGAAACAGAGGGCAAAAAAATTCTTGTCGATTGTGGTCTGTATCAAGGACTTAAAACCTATCGACTCCGAAACTGGGAACCGTTCCCGGTGCCGCCCGCTGATCTCAGCGATGTCGTGCTCACCCATGCCCACCTGGATCACTGCGGCTATCTTCCCCGTTTGTATGCGCAGGGGTTTCGAGGTCCGGTCAGATGTACCCATGCTACCGCGGATCTGTGCGCCATTATTTTGCGCGACAGTGCCCACCTTCAGGAGGAGGATGCACGATGGGCAAACAAAAAAGGGTTTAGCAAACACAAACCTGCCCTCCCGTTGTATACAACAGAAGATGTTGAGCGCTGCCTCCAGCTCATGCAACCCATCCATTATGGCACTGATTGTATGCTGACCGATTCGGTACGGTTAAAATTTAAGGACGCTGGCCATATCCTCGGTTCATCTTTCGTTGATATCAAATTTCCTGTGGGTAATGGTCTGCGCAGAATTTTGTTCAGCGGCGATATCGGAAGCCCCGACCGACCGATTCTGCGGGATCCAACGCAGGTATTTGAAGTGGATTACCTTGTTCTTGAATCAACCTATGGCAACCGCAGACACAGCGACAAACAGGTTGCACCACAACTGGCTCGCATTATCAGCGAAACGGCTGAACGTCGCGGTATGGTCATTATCCCGTCGTTTGCAGTTGAGAGAACCCAGGAGCTCCTGTTCCATCTTCGAGCGCTTGAGGAGCAGCAAGCCGTACCTGTGTTGCCGGTGTACCTTGACTCGCCGATGGCAATCGAAGCGACCTCGATTTTTCAAAAATGGAAAACTCTATACGACATACAGGCACTTATGCTGACCCTTGATGGTACTGATATCTTTGCAACAAAAAATCTGCATATTATCAAGCATACTGAAGAATCAAAACAACTCCATAGTCTTCGCGGTCCCGGCATTATTATCGCCGGCAGCGGCATGCTTGAAGGCGGCAGGGTATTGCACCATCTTGAGCACCGGCTTCCGTATCCCGAGAATACGGTGCTGTTTGTAGGGTATCAAGCCGAAGGCACCCGTGGCCGTGCACTGCTGAACGGCAACCCAACCATCAAAATCCACGGCCAGGAGATCCCCGTGCGCGCACACATCAAATCAATCGAGGGGTTTTCAGGGCATGCGGACTGGCGTGAGATCCTTGCGTGGCTGATGGGCTTTAACCGGCAGCCGCAGCTAACATTTTTGGTTCACGGCGAGCCTGAAGCATCGCAGGCACTAGCCGCCAAAATTCACGATGTGCTTGGCTGGAAAACCGTCATTCCTGAGTACCTGCAAACACTATCGCTCACATAACTCAAAGCCCCCTCTTGCAGGAGGCATAATAATTAAAGCTGCTGACACAGTTCACGACGGCGCCGATTAAATCTCGGCATAATCACTAAAACGAAAGCACTCCCATGAAGAAACAGTATGCACCGACACGAACTCAAACACCGTGTATTCGTGAACAGCTCGAAGCAATTGAGCAACAAACCCTGCACCCCCGGGCACAACTGAGCAGCGCGAGCCGTGGAAGGCTGCGACCTGAACAAGAATGCGACCTGCGCCCCGCGTTTCAGCATGACCGGGACCGGATCATCCATTCCAAGGCGTTCCGGCGACTGAAGCATAAAACCCAAGTGTTCTTGACCCCCTCAGGGGATCACTACCGTACCCGTCTAACCCATACCCTTGAGGTTGCACAAATAGCCCGTACGATTGCAAAATCCCTTCTGCTCAACGAAGATTTGACAGAAGCCATTGCACTTGGCCATGATCTTGGGCATACACCGTTTGGCCATGCAGGCGAAGAAGTACTGAACTCCATCGTTCCCGGTGGATTCCGCCATCCCGAGCAAAGTTTACGGGTTGTCGATGTCATCGAGGACCTCAATCTCACTCATGAAGTACGCGACGGTATCCTGAAACATACAAAACGCGGCGGACCGATCCTGCCCGATGATACAACGCTCTTGCCCCAAACCCTTGAAGGACAGATCGTCCGGATTGCAGATTCAATCGCTTACCTCAACCACGATCTTGACGATGCTCTCCGTGCCTGCGTCATTACCCCACAACAGCTCAGGGCAGACGGGAAAGAATTTTTGCAAATTCTCGGTGCAACCCATTCAGAACGCATCGGCACCATGGTACGTGATGTCATTGTCACCACGCTCCAGCACGATCGCGATCGGATCAGGGCATCCCGCGACGTGCTTGATGCTGCCATGCAGCTTCGTCGTTTTCTTGATGACCGCGTCTATACCGTCCCTGCTGTATATGATGACTTTAAAAAGGCATCGCGCATTATCACCGAACTGTACCATTACTATCTTGAACACCCGGACATGTTTTACCGTGACAGCGGCGGAAATTTCTCTTCAGGCGAACCGCAGGTTGATGTATGTGACTTTATTTCGGGTATGACCGATCGGTATGCTTTTTCAGCGTATGAGAAAATATTTCTGCCCAGACCGTGGTTGATCTTCTGAATTAACCTCTGCTGCTATGTCTGGGTTTCTATCAGCTTTGCACCGGTGTATTCTTCCCGAAAATGCTTCTTTTTCCAGTGCAGTATACCTTCTGTTGCTTTTCAACAAAAAATGTGCAAATCTTGTGGAAAAAGTTGTTGAAATAACCACAGAGCCCATGCAATAAGGCTCTTTGAACAGATTGCTCAAAAAATGAGCAAAATAAATTTTCACGCTATTTCAATATGTTACTATGTTAAACAGCTTAATCTTTCGCAGCCGCAAACCTTTGAAGAAAAAGAAAATATTTTTCAACAGGATATAGAGGAAACCTTAAAGCAGCATCCCCGGTTAGCAGTATATTTCCGCTGAAAAATTGCAAAATCGAGCAAATACTCAACATGTTCAACACTTGGCACATCGTTTTCATTTGACACAATAGGCGCTGTATTCTAATATTGATACATAACCGAACTTTTTTCTTGCCGTGTTATTCCAAAAGGTTTTCCCATATGGAACAAACACCGCTCAGGACAACCTCCCCGCAACATCAGGAAGTACTGGAAAAGTATCAAAGCAAACTCTATGAAATCACCAAAGCGATTCATGAGGCTGAAAGCTTTGTAAAAGTATTGCCGTATATTGAACACGAAATTTTATCCCTCCTTAAAGCAGAGCGCATGACCGTGTATCAAAAGGGACGGCATGACAATGAAATCGTGTCCAAATATAAAACGGGGAAGGATATCAACGAAATTCGCGTCCCGCTCAGCCCCTCCTCGATCGCAGGTTTTGTTGCGCTCAGCCAGCAGCCGGTTCGCATCGACAACGTTTATGACAAGCAGGCGCTTGCCCGTATCCATCCCCAGCTTCGGTTTGACTACAGTTTTGCCCAGCGAGCCGGTTTTAACACGCGCTCCATGGTGGTGGTGCCGATTAAATTTAAGGAAACACTGCTCGGCGTGCTGCAGATCATTAATAAAATCGATGCGCCGCATTTTACCGACCTTGACCTGAAGGTTGCGCTTGAAGTTGCCTCGGTCATTGGGCACAAATTTCAGTATGATTTTCAGGCAACGCAAGGCCCCTATGACTTCCTCTTGCATCGCAAATTACTTACCGCTGAGCAGCTTGAGGAGATCAAAAAGAAATCTGCAAAAACCGGCGCTTCGATCCCCTACTTGCTCATGACCGAGCTGAAACTATCGCCTGAGGAGGTTGGCGAATCGCTTGAGCGCTACTATCAAGTGCCCTTTTTAAAATACGACCCTGATATCCAGGTGCCGCAAGACCTTATCAAAAATCTCAACAAAAATTATCTGAAAAGCCATCTCTGGGTGCCGGTTTCCTACCAGCAGGAGAGGGTCACCATTTTGCTTGACGACCCGAACAACTTTAATCGGATCATGGAAATCCAGCAGGTACTCAATGCCCGAAGTTATGAATTTCGGGTCGGGATTAAAGAAGATATTTTGAAGTTTCTCGGTGAAGGCGTCACGACAGTTCAAGAAAGCGGCGGTGAGGCAAATCTCAGCGAACTCATCGGGAAGCTCGAAAGCGAAATTGCAACCGATGAAGAAATGGAACTGAGCGATGCAACGATTAATGAAAATGAGGCAACCATCGTCCAGCTTGTCAACCGTCTGATTGTTGATGCGACAAAGCTCAATGCTTCAGACATCCATATTGAACCGAGCCGGGGGAAAGAACCCGCAATAGTCCGGATGCGTATTGATGGCGAATGCCGGGAAATGCTGAAAATCCCTGCAACTCATATTCGTGCTGTCATTGCGCGCATAAAAATCATGTCGCGCCTTGATATTGCCGAGCGTCGCAAACCGCAGGATGGCAAGATCAGCGCAAAGTTTCAGGGCAAGAACATCGAGCTGCGCGTGGCAACCATCCCGACTGTTCACGGGGAAAGTGCCGTACTCCGCGTACTTGCAGCAGGCGAGAAGGCGCTCCCGTTTGATAAACTCAATTTTTCAGAGCGCAACGAACGTGAAGTCAAACGCCTCATTTCCCATCCCCATGGTATTTTTCTTGTGGTGGGACCGACGGGCTCGGGAAAGACCACCACGCTGCACGCCATTCTCGGCCATATCAACTCGCCGGGCGTTAAGATCTGGACTGCCGAAGATCCGGTTGAAATTACGCAGCCGGGACTGCAACAAGTACAGGTTCAACCAGGAATTGGGTTTGACTTTGCTGCTGCTATGCGGGCGTTTCTCCGCGCCGATCCCGATATCATCCTCATCGGCGAAATGCGCGACAGAGAGACCTCGCATATCGGTATCGAAGCATCGCTGACTGGCCATCTCGTGTTCTCGACCCTGCATACAAATTCAGCCCCAGAAACCGTGACACGACTGCTCGGGCTTGAACTGGATCCTATGGATTTTGCCGATGCATTACTCGGCATTCTTGCCCAGCGTCTCCTGCGAACCCTATGCCCTGACTGCAAACAACCGTACACACCCCCTCCTCAAGAAATCGAGCAACTCCGACATATGTACGGGCAGCCTCGAGAACGTTTTGAAGAGATGCTGCGCAGCCTTGGCACTATTACGATGTATCGGGCAAAAGAAGGCGGCTGTGACCGTTGCGGACGGTCAGGGTATCGGGGCAGAACCGGCATCCACGAGCTCCTCGTTGCAACACCGGACATGAAAAAACTGATTGCAAAAAATGCAACCATAGCCGAAATACGCGATCTTGCTATAAAGGAAGGCATGACCACCCTGATGCAAGACGGCATCTGGAAAGTGCTTAAAGGCCAGTCTGATCTCTACCAGCTCAGGAAAGTGGTGGCAGAGTAG
>JAOAHH010000114.1 GCA_026415325.1 Thermodesulfobacteriota bacterium
TGCCTTGTTTCTTCCTATTCGGGTATCATCATGCAGGATTTGACGATTAAGGTTTGAAAGCTCTGGCTCCCCGAAGTCACAAATCCTCAGCGTTCCCACACCTGCAACCGCAAGATAGATCGAAAGCGGGCTGCCAAGCCCCCCTGCCCCTGCTATAAAGACTGTTGACCGCTTCAGTTTTTCCTGTCCTTCCTCGCCCCAACCCGTGATAAGCATCTGGCGATGATAACGGTTCTTTTCAGATTCACTAAGTATTGCCATACCACATCCCTCCCATACAATATTATCCAACATACAAGAACGCTACACCTCACTTTGGGGGTGACGGTGTGAAAAGCGTGGTGCTGTCTCGTGCATCTTAAAAAAATAGGCGCAGGGCTGGGGCTCACAGTTGCAACCCATGCTTTCGCTGCAATAATCATGGCACATCCATTTCTTTCTCAGATACCGCCGAAGACCGTGGTTTTGTGCCGCTCTCATCAACTCTGTTTTGAATGATATAGGTCTGAATAACAGCACCGGTTCGATCGCGCAGGGTCCAGATAATATGGTGTGAAGCCATGCGCGCGCTTAAGGTATTGCGCGCTTCTGATATTTGAAATGGCAATTCAACAGAAAGAGCGCCAAGCGGACACACTTTAACACAGGCAAAACAATCCCAGCACTCGGCACGATCGCGCAGCTGCGCCTTTCCTCCTGACCGATACAGTAAATTTCCAGGGCACACCTCTTCACAGCATGCCTCGGCACGTTTGGGGCATCCGTTACATCGGCTGTAATCGATCCGAACGGTCATATTTGACCTTCTTTTATCTGGTAGGGAGGCGTTACATCGCGCTTGATGAGGCTGATACGACCGTTACGCATGCAAGAATTAATAAACAGCCGATACTCAAGATCATTGCTCACAGGAAAATCAACCCGCGATTGATAGCACGGCCATCGTGTTTCACAGCGCGCAAGCAAATGCTCCACCAGTACCCGGGCAAGCAAAACACGGTCAAGCGCATCATGCGCACGTGACAAGGTATGACCGTCGACTGCCCCGACCTCTTCAGCATGTTCGGCCAGAGTTTCAAGGGAGCTTCTGGCAAACAATAGTTTATCGCCGCTGCATTCATAATTTTGTGTGCTGCCGCCGGCATATTCTTCCATAATTTTTTGCAACCGGTCCTCAATATCTGTAAAGGTGAGTTCTGATGAGTTCATAAGTGGCTTAAGTGTTTGTTGTATTGCCAGAGATTCTGAGGCTGCATCACACGATACAAGAGTGTCACCCATGCTATAATCCTGTAAAAACGACGTCACGGCAATATCCGCTTCTGCGCAGCAGCCGCTTACGTATTTTTTCGGTGCACCGCCCGCAGCATCCCCGATTGCATACAAGCCAGCAAGGTTTGATCGGCGACCAGTATCGACCAAAAACCCTGCCATACCGTGCCCTCCGTTAATGTAGGGCTCTGACCCGCAGATTTCGATGCGGGTTTTGGGGTGCGCCGGATCCTGCAGCAAATCAAGCACAATGGAAGGTGCCATATTCAGATAATTTTCTATGAGACGGCGATATCCCTCTTTATCCAGACTGCTGAGATCAATGTAACATGGACCGGCTCCGCGTTGATGCTCTTCAAGGGTAAACAGCAATCGCTCGGCCGTTGTTAACCTCCTTCCCAAAATCTGTTCCTTCAGAAGCAGATACGGTTCACCCCGCGCATTGCGGTGCGGTAGCTTCATATTCAATGCAAGGGTTCCGGTCGGTGCAATGACATCTTTTGTTCGCAAGGCGACAAATCGCATTTCAAAAGAGGTCACCTCCGCTCCTGCCCTTATACCCATAGCAAGACCACTTCCTGCATTGTATGGACAATACCATGTCTTGGTGCGAGCAAGTCCCGGATTGCTCGGCCGGTAGATACCGCTTGCACCGCCGGTTGCAACAATAATAGCTCCGGCATGGATGACGACAATTTCATGGCTTCGCATATTGAATCCTACAACACCGCACACTCGGGCACCATTATCGCCAGTCAAAAGACGAACAGCCGGGGTCCGGTTTAATACCGTTGCCCCGCTTTTTAAAACAGCACGGGCAAGCAAGGGCTTAATATGTTCTCCAAGCATGATGATCGACCGCGGTGAACGTTTGCAATACCTCCCGTTGCTGTCGCGGGGAAATGGAACCCCAAGGCCTTCGATAAATGCGACCATGCGGTTGAGCCGTTCCCCGATCGAAAGCACAAGATCGTCGCGGCAAATGCCGTAGTTGTCTCGTTTTACATACGCAAGGTAGTCCTGCGGCGAAGATTCACCAAGATAGGCATTGATTGCATTGAGCCCCATAGCAAGACATCCGGAGCGGCTGATATGCGCTTTTTCAAGCACTAATACCGAAAGCTCAGGTCTACGATGTTTTGCAAAGATTGCAGCAGCACAGCCGGCTGCCCCGCCGCCGATGATGACAAGGTCTGCCCGTATCCGGCGAACAGGCCATGGTAAATCAATCTGAAACTTTTTTTCAAAATGTGCCATTGATATCCTGTATGCCCGTCATAGAAGGGTCCAAGAAAGGTGCTTCGGCGACCGGCATGTTCAAATACCGCTTACGAGTATGAGAAGCGATCGCAACGGTGAGTCTCTCGTGCATTCCCCTGTAAGGGCGCTAATGGCATGTTAACCTATCGGAAAAACGCTATCGTCACACAGGTTTTGCATATCATATCAAAAAGTAATACGAAAAAAGTATTTATACTTCATTAAACATTAAATGATTCCTTTGTTCTGTTAAAATACCCAAAGCGAAGCCACGGAAACTCTTCGTGGAGGATCTTTTTTACCGTGTCGATGCCGATTCCCGGCTCGGGCGGTTCCCCCATGCTCGCAAGATAAAAATCAGGATCGATATTGAGATTCTTAAAATGGATAAGATGGGGTTTTGTTGCATGAACA
>JAOAHH010000135.1 GCA_026415325.1 Thermodesulfobacteriota bacterium
CCACGGTAGGGAGCGTGTGGCGTTTCACTACCAGGGCAATCGGAGGAGAATGTCTTGCCGAGCGTGTTGTCGGCAATGATCCAGAAGCACTTACGCTGTTGCGGCGATTCAGGGATGAGGTGCTCGCGGCAACAGAAGAAGGCCGTGCGCTCATCAATCTCTATTATGGGGTATCACCCTGGCTTGTAACACTTCTTGACCGCAACCCGGAACGCATTACAGCGCTGCAGACTGAATTTCAACGCCGAACTTCTTCGTTAAAAAACTTTTTAAAGGGCGAGCACCCTGATTATACCGCCATTACCAAGGAAGCATATCGACTGCTTCGCACCTATTTCCCCGAATATAAATTAGAACACACCCTGCAAAACTGATTCTATAGATGAGGTATGCGGTATGCATGCCTTGCTCCCGGCACTATAGCACTGCGCGGTCAATAACCACGGAGAACCGATCTGGAGCAAATAGACACAAAAAAATTATCAGGGTGCATTGACAGAAATAGCTGTTGCATTTATTTTTTTACGTAGTATATCTACAGACACACCCACCACGGAGGAATATATGCACAACGTCAAAATCATCTGTATACTTATTTTATTGATAGCTGTTGCTATTTTTACCTTTCAGAATACCACGGCTGTCGAGATAAAATTTCTAATATGGTCTCATAACATGTCTGTTTCCCTTATGTTGCTCACTGCACTGTTTTCCGGCATCATCATCGGCATGGTGCTGTCTTTTTTGAATGCACGACGCAAGAGTAAGCAAGAGAGTACCGCATATACTCAGCAATCATAACGATAACAGAGGGAAGGGAGGAGTTATGGCAGGACTTGCACTGATCATTTCCATTATCGCACTCGTTTTTGCCTATCTTTCATACCGCAAGAGCGGCGGCTCTATCGATGAGCTGAAACAGAAGGTTGAGGATCTGGGAATAACGACGGAAACACTGCGCACAAAAACCGCTGACATCTTGAACAGCCTAGAAAAGAAAGTTCGCGGCGAGGATAAATGAGGCGACGCGGATCTGCAGGAATAAGCGGTCGCTGCGTGGCAACTTCCCTACTGCTGCGGCTTGAAAAACACACATCCAAGGGGCGGCAGCGTGATTGACAGCGAATACGGTCTGCCGTGTGCTGCCACGGCCTCAGCCTTGCAGCGCCCTAAGTTGCCGACGTTGCTGCCGCCGAATAGGTGCGCATCGCTGTTTAGAATTTCTTCATACACGCCTGCAAGGGGAACGCCGATGCGGTAGCGTTCACGTACCACCGGCGTGAAGTTATAGGCACATATTACAATGTCGTCCGGCCGGCGACCCCTTCGTATGAACGACACAATACTGTTTTCCCAGTCAGTAAAATCGATCCATTCAAATCCATGATAATCAAAATCAAGCTCGTGCAGCGCAGGTTCAGTGCGGTATAATCGGTTGAGCGCCCTGACATAGGCTTGCAACTTCTGATGCGGTTCATACTGCAACAGTTCCCATGCGACACTGCCATTGTGGTCCCACTCAGACCATTGTCCGATATCAATGCCCATGAACAGATGCTTTTTCCCGGGATGCGCAAACATATAGCCGAGTAGCAGCCGCATATTGGCAAATTGCTGCCATCGGTCGCCGGGCATTTTGCCAAGCATTGATCCTTTGCCATGCACAACCTCATCATGGGAGAAGGGGAGAATGAAATTTTCGTGAAACGAGTAGAGCAGGGCAAAGGTGAGCATGTTATGGTGGTATTTGCGGAAGATAGGGTCTTTTTTCATGTATTCAAGCATGTCGTGCATCCAGCCCATGTTCCATTTCATGGCAAAGCCAAGACCACCGAGGTAGGTAGGACGTGATACCTGTGGCCATGCGGTTGATTCTTCGGCAATCATCAGAACGCCGGGATAATATCGGTAGACGATTTCGTTAAGCTGACGGAGAAAATTGATGGCAGCAAGGTTTTCCCGTCCGCCGTATTCATTGGGTATCCACTCACCTTCTTTTCGTGAGTAGTCCAGATACAGCATGGAAGCAACGGCGTCAACACGCAACCCATCAACGTGGTAATGGTCGAACCAGAACAGGGCATTGGCGATGAGGAAATTGCGGACCTCGTTTCTTCCATAATTGAACACCAGTGTCCCCCAATCAGGATGATACCCAAGGCGGGGATCGGCATGTTCGTATAAAGCAGTACCGTCAAACCATGCAAGGGCATGGGCATCGGTGGGGAAATGAGCAGGCACCCAGTCCATAATAACGCCGATGCCGTGCTGGTGGCACTGATCGATAAGATACATAAGGTCTTCGGGTTCGCCGTACTGTCCTGCGCAACTGTAATAGCCCGTGACTTGATACCCCCATGAAGGATCAAACGGGTGCGCTGCAAGTGGCAGAAATTCAATATGCGTGTAACCCATATCCTTTACATAAGGGATAAGCTGATGGGCTGCTTCCCGGTACGTGAGCGGACGGTTGCCTTCTTCGGCAACCCTGCGCCATGAACCAAGGTGTACTTCGTAAATGGATATAGGCTTTCCGAGTTGTGTTGTCAGGTCGCGGCTGCGCATCCATGTCTCATCCTGCCACGAGTAGGTGAAGGTATGGGTTATGGCGGCGGTTTTCGGTCGCACTTCGGTTCTTCTGGCATACGGATCTGTTTTAATGATGATGTCGCCGTTTTTTGCCCTTATTTCGTATTTGTAGAGCTCTCCCTGTCCGAGTTCTGGGATGAACAGTTCCCACACACCAGACATACCCCGTACTCGCATGGGATGCCTGCGGCCGTCCCAACAGTTAAAATCACCCACGACACTGACCCGCTGTGCGTTGGGTGCCCACACCGCAAACAGCATACCGGGTATGCCGCGATGTATGATCTTGTGACTGCCGAGTTTTTCATAAATGCGGTGGTGATTGCCTTCGGCAAACAGATGCAGGTCGTATTCCGACAGCACGGGCAGAAATGAATATGGGTCATATATGGCTACTACGGCTTTGTTCGGGTAATGGATTTCGAGCCGGTATTCAAAAAAATCGGCAATCCCGGTAAATACGGCCTCGAAAAGACCGTCAGGATGGATTTTGTGCATAGGCTGTGGCGCAATGCGGTCGATGATCGGTATGACGTGAACCCTGACAGCATCGGGTTGCATGGTGCGAACAACAAGCTCGTTGGTTTTTGCAGGATGGCGATGCATGCCGAGAACATCAAACGGATCGTGATGCTCGGCCTTAACGATTTTGCGGATCTGTGCTGCCGGGATTGTTGCTTTCATAAGGTTACGCCCCGAGACGGTTCGCCCTCTATTCACCGTCGTACCACTCATCCTCAGAAAACTCAGGAATGAGATGCAGAAAACCGTACTCTTGTGCCCACGCACAGGTTTCCTGCCAGCGTTTCTGTTTTTGACGGTCGTCGGACAGCATCCACCCCTGCATGTTAAACACAGACGGCGGCAGCGGCATTGCAGGATCGCATGCCTCATCACGTGCCCGCTCGAGCACCACATAGACTTGCCGCCAGATATGCAATTGGGGACAGAGCGGTTCTTTTTTCATTTTTGGGTCCTTTCTCTCTATACCGATTATTCCACTTCTTCACGGAGGCGCTTGCCGACAACGGCATACAGTGCCTCTGAAGAAAAACCACGCGATCTGAGAAACAAAGCGATCCGGGTAGGGGCTATACGGCTATACGCTCCTCCAAAACGTTTGCGCAGAGCCTGACGCGCTATTTCAGCTTCGTTATACTCCTGCCAGAGCGTGTGCTGTATTCGGTCAATCATTTCCCGCTCGATACCTTTTTGGGCAAGGAAGGCAGCAATCTTCATTTTTCCCCAGTGTTTTGTGCGGACGAGGCCGTCTGCCCAGCGGAGTGCAGTCTGTTCATCATTGAGATACCCTTTGCACAAACACTCGTTGAGAACCGCAGCGATTTCGTCGTCGGTGAAGCCCTTCAAGGAAAGTTTGCGGCGCAATTCGGCGCGGGTGTGGCTGCGCCGTGCAAGCAGGCGGTAGGCAGTATCGCGTGCATTGCAGCGTTGTGCGCTCATTTTTCATGCTTTGCTTTTGTGGTTCCTTGTCCTAAGGGAACTGTGGCCGGCTCCGGCTTGACAAGCCCTGCTTTTTTCAGGATCTCCTGCTCGATTTCTCCGGCGATTTCAGGATGCTCTTTGAGAAACACTTTGGCATTTTCCCTCCCCTGACCGAGCCGTTCCTGTTTATAGGAAAACCAGGTGCCGCTCTTTTCAATAATACCTTCGGCAACTCCGAGATCGATGATATCGCCCGTGCGCGAGATGCCTTCTCCGAACATGAGGTCGAACTCGACCTCACGGAACGGAGGGGCGATTTTGTTCTTGACGATTTTAACGCGGGTGCGGTTTCCAATGACGGATTCGCCGTCTTTAATCATCCCGACCTTGCGGATGTCAAGACGCACCGTGGCGTAGAACTTCAGGGCATTGCCGCCAGTGGTGGTTTCGGGATTGCCGAACATAACGCCGAGCTTCATTCTGATTTGGTTGATGAAGATCACAGCAGTTTTCGACTTGCTGATGGCAGCGGTCAGCTTGCGCAGCGCCTGTGACATAAGCCGCGCCTGGAGTCCCATATGCGCATCTCCCATATCACCCTCGATTTCGGCACGCGGTACGAGCGCAGCAACTGAGTCAATGACCAGTACGTCCATAGCGCCACTGCGGACCAGTACCTCTGCAATTTCAAGAGCCTGTTCGCCGCTGTCAGGTTGGGAGATGAGCAGTTCATCGGTCCGAACGCCGAGTTTCCGGGCATACGCAATATCAAGCGCATGCTCTGCATCGATAAAAGCCGCGGTGCCCCCTTTTTTTTGGGCTTCAGCAATAATATGGAGGGCAAGGGTGGTTTTCCCGGATGACTCTGGTCCGAAGATTTCAATGACCCGTCCGCGCGGAATACCGCCAAGTCCCAATGCGATATCAAGACTGATGGAACCGGTCGGAATGACCGGGATGTCATGCACCAGAGCGCCTTCTTCTCCGAGCCGCATGATTGCGCCTTTGCCGAACTGCTTTTCGATTTGGCTGACCGCCATGTCAATGGCCTTTTCTTTCTGCTGGTCTTTTTCCTTAAGAAGTTCTTTGCTCATGGGTCACACCCTCCTGTTATTGCCTTTTGGGTACATGGACGTCGGCGAGAACCGAATATACCGGGCCTGATGGCGTAAGGTCGCTTCTGAACAATACGATCCGGGATGTTTCGACCCTGCCGATGGTTTCTCCTGCGTGCCGCTCAATGCTCGTTCCAATATCCTTTCGATGTGCACCGTCTCTGACCCGCCCCAAGGTCAGGTGTGGCGAGAAGGTGCGTTTTTCTTTTTGAAATCCAAGTTTCTCAAGCCCTGTTTCAAGCCGTGCCTGAAAGCTCACCAGATGCTCATCTGCAGCAATTCCTGCCCAAATTACTTTCGGGTTTTTGGTATTCGGAAACGCGCCGAGGCCTGCGATATCAAAAACAAACGGCGCAACTCCCCGTACTGTTTCTATAAGGAGCGTCTTGATCCTGTCGATTTGTTCGGGCCGTGTTGGCCCTAAAAATTTGAGGGTAAGATGCATATGTTCGGGTTTTACCCATCGAACACCTTGGCAACAGCGCATGAGGTGCTGTTGCAGTCTGCCGACCTGACCGCGCACCCAATCCGGTATATCAAGAGCGATAAACGTCCGGAGTATATCTGTTGCCATAGTTCCCCTTGCTACCACAGGAGCGCCGTATTGTCAAATGCCGGTGGCGGTATGCTGTGGGATTGTTCCGGTGAGCAGCAACAGGCGCAGCGCGTTAAGAGCAGTATGGGCGGTGATGATTTTTATTTTTTCCCGCGATCCGGAAAACCGATACCGGACAACCTCGCACCCTTTATCCGACGCAATGCCGACAAAGACCGTGCCCACAGGCTTTTCAGCATTACCCCCTGAAGGGCCGGCAATGCCGGTAACCGCAAGCCCGTACGTCGTGCGGGCATACCCGCGGGCACCGATTGCCATGCTCCGGGCTACCTGCTCGCTTACTGCCCCATACCGCTCAATGAGGTCTTCCGGAACTGCTAACAGTTCGTGTTTTGCGCGGTTACTGTACACGATATAGGCACGTTCAAGATATGCAGAGCTGCCGGGCACATTGGTCAGTCGGTGGGTGATGAGACCGCCGGTGCATGATTCGGCAACGGCAAGCGTTGCAGTGCGTTCTAACAACAGTCTTCCAACGATCTCTTCAAGGCGTTCTCCGGTGGTGGCATAGACATATGGTCCAAGGTATTGCATGATGACGGCTTCATATTGCTCGACCTCGTGTCGCACCAAATCGACATCAAGTCCCCTGCCGGTTATGCTGATCGTAACATCAGGAAATTGCGGATAGTAGCCTACGGTTACGATTGTGCTGTCTGGCAGACGGCCGGTGAGGCGCTCTTTGATGCCAGATTCCCAGAGGCCAAACAGGGTTAGTTGTTTGGTCAGAACATAGCCGGGACTGCCGGATATGGTGCGAACATGATTAATCACAAAACCTTCAGTCATTGCCCTGACCTCCTCAGGTACACCGGGCAGAAATATAAACTCGACACCATCATGGGTGATACAAAACCCGCATGCCGTGCCGACAGGATTGGGTATCAGGATACTCCCCTGCGGCAGGAGTGCTTGTTTCCTGGCAGCTTCAGGCATAGTGCGGCCAAGTGCAGCGTAGGCGCGCTCCATTGCCGAGAGCGCATCAGGGTGCAGTACACACGATGTGCCGAATGCTTTTGCAGCAGCTTGGGCAGTGCGGTCGTCATCGGTCGGCCCGAGTCCGCCGGTAATCACCATAAAGCGGGTATCGGGGAGTCGGTCGCGCAGCGCACGGCAGATATTCTCGATTCCATCGCCAACCGACGTGATCCGGGAGATAATAAAACCCTGCGCATGGAGGGCTGCTGCGATATAGTGGGCATTTTCATCGAGGGTTTTCCCTGAGATAAGTTCATCGCCGATAGTAAGAATTTCGATCATGGCGGTTTTCCTCTTTGATACATCTTGTGCAAACCCGAAACGAACCATTCACTGCGGAAGAAACCGCACACAGTGCAGCAATGCATTTGCATACACACCCGCAACAATGTCATCGAGGACAATGCCGGCACCGCCGTGCAGATGGTTGTTGATGCGGTTGGCGGGAAACGGTTTAAGGACATCGAGGATTCTGAAGATGAGGAATCCGGCGGCCACCGTATACCACGTTGCGGGGAGTCCAATGAGCGTCACCAGCAAGCCGCATACTTCATCGATAACAATCTGCGGCGGATCGTTGCGCCCGAAGTATCGCTCAGCTCTCGAGGAAAGCCATATTGCCGCAAAGATGCACACGGCTACCACAACGCCGTACCAGAGTAAAGGTAATCCAGCAAGCACCATATAAAGGGGGATGCCGACCGCTGACCCGACGGTTCCCGGCATTACCGGTGCGTAGCCGCTCCCAGCTCCTGTTGCGAAAAACAGTACAACACCTTTGCCGAAAACCTTCATGTATCGGCTCTGGCCACGACGATCCTGCTGCCGGGTCTGACCTGTTTCAGAACCGACGTGTCGCCGCGCACTTTGCCGAACACGTTGACGGCGCTTGCCGGTCGTATTTCACCAGGTCTGCTCACCGGTGTAGGGCCAAAAAATATGCAGAATGCGGAACCGTTCGGCCAATACCCCAGATCACCGCAGGCAACAACCTCGGCCGCATCAGGTTCAAGTGCTATCGTAACCGGGATGGAAAAATAGATTTCATCGCCCCAGGTGTTGACTTCGCTGGTGATCGGCAGCGCATTCCAGATTGCATTGCCGGTCGGTGTATCGGCAAGCTGTGCGGTGACGGTCACTGATCCTGAGCTGATATGTATAATTCGTTCCGACATGGCACCCTTCTTTGATGAAGTTTACGGTTTACGGGTACGGTAGTAATGTTCGATCAGTTCACATACTGCGTGGCCTGCACATAGGTGTGCTTCTTGGATTCTGCCGGTATGGGTGGCATCCACAATGAGCGCCAGATCCGAGAGTTGCGCAAGCTCGTTTCCGGGGTTGCCGGTGAAACTTATGGTGCGGAGCCCCATGCGCCGCGCCGTAGTAAACGCGCTGATCATATTAGGAGAGGCGCCGCTGGTGCTCAATCCCCATGCAATGTCTCCCGGTCTGCCCAATGCAGCAATCTGGCGTTCAAAAATTTCGGCAAACGCACGATCATTGCCGATGCTGGTGAGCACCGAAGTGTCGGTGGTCAGCGCGATTGCAGGCAGGGCGAGCCGGTCGTGACGATACCGGTTTACAAGCTCGGCAGCAAAATGCTGTGCCTGTGATGCACTGCCGCCGTTGCCCATCAAAAGTACTTTATTGCCGGCAAGAAAGCAGAGAATGATTGCTTCTGCTATTTTTTGAATAATGCTGCTGCAGGTAGTGCCCAGCGTTGCAATACAGCGGGCGGACTCTTCAAACCATGTGACAAGCGCTGTGTCGTTCATCGTGCTGTCCTGTCACGGACGGTAGGGGTTCGTGTGACCGTACCGCACCGAAGGGGGAGTCTGATGGCACCGCATGCGTAAGCAGGTGCATCCTGTACCGTTGATGTTCTGCCCCTGTGGCTTATGTCTGTTCTGGTTCAAGAAGCCCTTTATTTGAAAGCCGTTCGTACGTTTCAGGGGCAAGTGTGACCTTACCGGCGGCAATCTCCCGTAGTGATACGACAATCTGTCGATTATCGGGAGCGTGTACCAACGGTTGTGAACCCTTGAGAAGCTGTCGGGTCCGCTGTTGTGCCATGTGGACGATGATGAAGCGATTATTGATTTTCTGTAAGCAGTCTTCGATCGTTATGCGCGCCATACGTTGTTGTACCGTTTTTAAAGGATGGTTTGATGCTCGAGAAACCTATATATAATTTCAGGGCATTTGTCAATCGGTATCCAGATGCACTACTTCGGGCTTCATGGTTACAAGGTCGAGGAGCACCACCGTGGATGTGCCGCGCAGCCATCTGCCTGCCTCGCCCGGGTTGATTACCAGCGGATGCCCGGGACGTATGTCAATATCATGGGTGTGTCCATATATCACAACATCAATATCGCGTGCCTGGGTGATCTGATCAAGACAGCCTGGTTCATGCATCAGGACAAAGGTCTTTCCGTGCACGAGGATTGTCCGTGGTCCGGGCAGCAAGGTGCCGGAGCCCTGAAACGCCGAAACCAATCCGAGACGCTCCCCATCGTTGTTGCCAAAAACCATTTCCAAGGGGCAGGCAAGCTGTTTGAAGTCATGGGCAGTAAACGGCGAGATGAGATCTCCTGCATGCAGCACACAGCACACACCGAAGCGGTTGAATAGTTCTACAGCTCGTTTGATCTGTATTCGATTGTCGTGGGTATCTGAGATGATACCGACATACACGTTGTGCATACATCCTCCCTCTTCGGATAATCCGTGCGCTCGTATTATCACCACTATACCATAAAACCATTGAAGGTGCACAAAAAAGCCCCGGTAGCCTCTTGTGTTTTGGGCATCGTAGCTTGTGTTTCGGATTGTGGCTGAATCGACAGAGAAAAAACCCGAATCATGCCATGGTTGTTATTATGCTGAATTCTGCGCAGCTTGGTACACGTAGCAATGTTTTATGGAGAAACGTTTTGTAACGGCAGAGTATTTACAGACAAAAAGCATGCGTGTGAATATAGAATATACAAATGATTTGTTTTTCGCATTGAAATTGTATAGACTCTTTTCCAACGGATATTGCAAACACAGGAGGCTTGTTCATGCATCGTATTGTGGTGGGTGCAGCACTTGCGGCCTTTATTGTCGCCGTTGCCAGTGCTGAAACACTGTATGTAACCGACAAAATGGAAATTCTTGTGCGTGAGGGCAAAGGTATGGAGCATAAGATCATCGGGATTGCCCGTTCCAACGATCCTGTGGAGGTGCTTGCCACCGAAGGTGAATATGCACAGGTACGGCTTGCCAATGGGCTTGAAGGATGGGTGTTGAGCCGATATCTTACCACTGCACTTCCCAAAACAAAGGTGATCGAAAATCTACGCGGCGAACTCGAGCAGATAAAGGAGCGGCTCAAGCAGGCGCAAGATGATAACGCGCGGCTTGCGGAGGAAAAAAAGGGGCTTGAGGCCGCACGCACAGCGCTGGACAAGCGAGTGCAGGAACTTACTGCCGAGAACAGCGAGATCAGGAAAGGATGTGCTGATTTTATTGCGCTGCGCGACCAGCATACCACGCTCACCGCCGAAATGGCGCAGATGCAAACGCGGCTTCGCGAACTTACGGCTGAGAACGAGTCGCTTCGCGATACTACCCGCCTTGTGTGGTTTATTGTCGGCGCGGGTGCGGTGGTAAGTGGTTTTGTTGTGGGCGTGGTTTTGCAAGGGTTGCGCATGCGACGACGGAAGTCTCTCTCTTTTTAACAGGTTCTCGGAACAGTATCTTGGTGAGCAGAAAGGATTGCTGTACCGCGTTGTTATATAAAAAGCTGTGATGCGGAGATCGGAGCCCGTGGTTCGTGAATGTTTATGCTCCACACACCCGAATAATGATAAAGTCAACTGCCTTCTGCCTTGCCATGAGGCGCTCGCAACATGAAACGCCCACGATATTGGAGGTAGAAAGAAAGCATGCAAAATAATTTCTTGACATTTGCTTTCACTTTTCTATAATCACGTATCTTATTGCGGGGGTTCCGGTGCGGTTGAAACGGAACAACTTCGCCGCTGTCGGTAAATCGCTGAGCCTTATCGGCAGCTTCGGCTTGACCATGGGAGCAGCGATTTTACTCGGCTATTATATCGGCTCCTCTATCGACAGCAGGCTCAACACGGCGCCGTGGTGCATGCTCATATGCACTTTGCTTTTTATAATCGGCGCTTTTATAAAGTTTATCCACGAAGTAGGCGGGCTCGGAAAACCAGAACAACCAAAAGGTGACATAAACCATTCTCAAAAGACTCGTTGATCCTAATGGCACCGGCGCTCGATACCCCCGGAAGAATTTTTTTTTATCTGTTCTCATTGCGGGCATTCTTGTTCTTTTATCGCTAATCGAGGGTGACCCTGCGGTCACGAACGGACTCTGGGTTGGATCGGCTACAGGCATTGTTTTTTTTTGTATCGCGTGGTGGTGTGTCAGCGTCATTGTTAAGAACAAAAAAAACGAAAAGGTTAACCCTTTTTTGGCGATCGTTGCGCTTCATGTTTTTGTTCTCAAATTTCCTCTGTTAGGCATTGCCCTCTGGTATGCCTTCAAGTACATGCCGATAAACCCCTTTGCTTTGGTTGGCGGCATCGCAGTGACGCAAATTGCGATTTTGATTTCCGGATTGCAGAAGCTAATGAGGAAACAGTAATCAAGGTGGCTGGACATGGCAGCGGAAGCACACGGACAAGCGGCACAGGCCGGGGCAGAGCAACGTCTTGAACTCCCCTCGATTTTCGATATCTACAATTCAGCAATCGATGCACTGAATTACTATTTCCCGAACCTCCACCTTTCAGGCATCGACATGCATAAGCAGTACTTCGGGTTTACCCTCCATGAGTGGACACCGACTATTATGTCCTGCCTTGTCGGTTGTGTTCTGGTCGGGTTTTCACTTTATGCAACACGGCGTATGGAAAAGGTGCCGCGGGGCGCTCAGGCGTTTGCGGAAATCGTGGTTGAGGGGCTGTATAATTTTCTGAGCGATTCTCTTGGAAAACATACGGCACGGTACCTCCCGTTTCTTGGAACATTGTTCCTGTACATTATTCTGATGAATCTCTGGGGGCTGTTGCCGATGATGCATTCGCCCACGAACAAGATCAATACAACCCTGAGCATGGCACTTCCGGTTTTTGTTTTTTACAACTACGAAGGCATTCGCATGAAGGGGCTGAAATACTTTAAGCACTTTTTTGAGCCGCTGTTTATGGCACCGATTATGTTCCCGCTCCATGTCATCGGAGAACTCGTGCGGCCGGTGTCGCTCTCGGTACGTCTCTTCGGGAACCTGACGGGAGAAGATTTAACCTTGGCGTTGCTGGTAATGCTTACGCCGTTTGTCTTCAACTTTATCCCAGTGCCGATTCATCTCGTCATGGTCCTAATGGCGCTCCTGTTCAGCACCATTCAGGCGGTTATTTTCACTCTGCTGTCCACGGTGTACCTGAGTCTTGCGATTGAAGAGCATGAGGAGGGACACTGACAGAATGCTTGTGTCGTGAGGAACCCTGTATTATTAACCAACGTTTTACAAGGGAGGTTGCATCATGATTTATTTCGGAATGATTGGACTCGGCATTTGTTTGGGCATTGGGCTTGCGGCGCTGGGCGGCGGTGCCGGTATTGGTCGTGCTGTTTCATCGGCACTTGAGGGGACGGCACGGCAGCCCGAGGCAGCGGGAAATCTCCGGACAACGCTCATCATCGGCGCGGCACTGATCGAGTCGTTGACGATTTACGCATTGGTTATCGGTATTCTGTTGTTGGGAAAGCTGCCGTCAACCGAGACCGCGCTTGAGATGTTCAAGGTCATCGGCAGCCGTTAAACGTTATTGGTGTTTATGCCGCTTAAAGCAGGGTTTGCCCTTCGGCGGCAATTAGGTAACCGTGTATACACTGAAAGAAAGCCATGGAACTGTTAAAACCCCTCGGGCTGAATTTTAAGCTCCTGTTTATCCAGTTCGTCGGTTTCATGATCCTGTTCTGGATGCTGAAGAAATTTCTCTTCACCCGGGTTTTGGACATGATCCAGCGCCGCGGTGAGGAGATCCGCAGTGCTTATGAGGCCAATGAAAAGGCAAAACAAGAGGCAGAGGCGCTGCGGCGCGGGTATGAACAGAAGCTCCAAGAAGCGCGGGCAGAAGCCGACGCCATTCTCCAAACGGCCCGGCAAACAGCAGAAAAGCTCGGTCAGGAAATTATCGAGAAAACGCGGCAGGAGGCGGCACAGATCCGGGAACGGGGGCTTGCCGAAATTGAACAGGAAAAGAAAAAGGTTATAACCGAAATCCGGCGCGACGTGGTGAACCTTTCGGTCGATATCGCCCGGCGGATCATCGACAAGGCGGTGGATCAACGCGAGGCAGAGCGACTTGCCGATGAGGTGATCGGTGCAATCGGGAGTATGCGAACGTGAGTGAACGACGGATAGCCCGGAGATATGTGCAGGGACTGCTGCAGGCTGTGGAGGATCCCGGTCTGATCGACCGGATTGAGCAGTCGCTCCTGCAGCTTGACAAAATGCTGCGGGAGAACCGGGACGTGCGCGTGTTTCTTTATCATCCGACCATTTCGCGGGAACGTAAAAAACGTCTGCTGCATGCGATTGCCGGAGAGACGGCTCCGGCGATGTTGAAACGGTTCTATGAGTATATCATTGACAAAAAACGGGAGCGTATTCTTGGTCATCTTGCTCCAGAGTACCGGGAAGTTGCCGACGGCTTGCGCGGGATTGTACGGGCACGGGTGACCGCGGCTGTTGCGCTTGTTCCGTCCCAGTCTGAGCGGCTGCAGACAGCGCTCGAAACAGTGTTGCAGAAAAAGGTTGTCTGTGATGTGCAGACCGACCGCTCGCTGATCGGCGGCTTGCAGGTGATGGTCGGCACCTCTTTTTTTGACGGTACGGTAAAAGGGCGGCTGCAGCGGCTGCAGAAGCATCTGCTGGAAGAGGTCGCGACACTGAGGGCGGCTTCATAACCAAAAGCAAGGGAGTTGATGAGCTGTGGAATTACGGGCAGAAGAAATTACTTCGGTTATCCGCAAGGAAATAGCGGACTATCAAGACCAACTTAAAATGGAGAGCGTGGGCACCGTGCTGCAGGTCGGTGACTGTGTTGCCCGCGTGTACGGCCTTGAACAGTGCAAAAGCGCAGAGCTTTTGGAATTCGAGGGCGGTGTATACGGCATTGCGCTGAACCTTGAAGAAGATTCGGTTGGCGCTGTGCTGCTCGGCGAAGCAAACCATGTCAAGGAAGGCCAGATCGTACGGGGCACCGGTCAGATCATTTCGGTGCCGGTCGGTGACGGCATGCTTGGGCGTGTCGTGAATCCCTTGGGGCAGCCCATTGACGGCAAAGGGCCTATTATGACCGAGAAGGTGCGGCCGATCGAATATAATGCGCCGAGCGTTGTTGCGCGGCAGCCGGTGAAAGAGCCGTTGCAGACCGGCATCAAGGCAATCGACTCGATGATTCCGATCGGACGGGGCCAGCGCGAGTTGATTATCGGTGACCGCCAGACCGGTAAAACCGCCATTTGCATCGATACTATCATCAACCAAAAATCTGAATATGATGCCGGCAAACCCGTGTATTGCATCTATGTTGCCATCGGACAGAAGCAGTCAACGGTTTTGCGGGTTGTTGAGACACTCGAGAAATACGACGCCATGAAATATACCATCATCGTTGCGGCAAACGCCAGTGATCCGGCACCGATGCAGTACATTGCGCCGTATGCAGGGTGCGCCATGGGCGAAGAATTCCGCGACACCGGACGGCATGCTCTGATTATCTATGATGATCTATGGAAACATGCGGTGGCGTACCGCCAGGTATCACTGCTGCTGCGCCGCCCTCCGGGACGAGAGGCGTTCCCCGGCGATATTTTCAACCTGCATTCGCGGTTGCTCGAGCGTGCCGCCAAACTGAGTGATAAATACGGCGGCGGATCGCTGACCGCACTGCCGATCGTTGAAACTCAGGCAGGCGACTTTTCGGCATACATTCCGACCAACGTTATCTCGATTACCGACGGTCAAATCTATCTGCAGAGTGATTTGTTCTATGCAGGCGTGCGCCCCGCGATCAATGCAGGTCTTTCGGTTTCGCGCGTAGGCGGCAATGCACAGAACAAGGCAATGAAAAAGGTCGCCGGATCCTTGCGCCTTGACCTTGCGCAGTACCGCGAACTGGAAGCTTTTACGAAGTTCGGATCAGAGCTTGATAAGTCAACCCAGGCGCAGCTCAATCGCGGCCAGCGGCTGATCGAGATCCTCAAGCAAGGGCAGTATGAGCCGGTGCCAGTTGAGAATCAGATTGCCATCATCTTTGTCGCAGGACAGGGCATGCTCGATGATATTCCGGTTGAACGGGTCAAAGCATTTGAAAAAGAATTTTTGCAGTACCTGCTCCAGCGGCACGGCCAGCTTATGGAGACGCTCAGGACAAAGAAGGAACTCACCAGTGAGATTGCCGAGGGGTTGAAGGCGGCCTGCGAAGCATTCAAAAAAGAATTTGCATAATATACAACAAACACCGGGCAGGTTGCGGCCGCGATAGCGGACAAACTTACCCTTTGAAAAAACTATGCCACAGTCACCACGGGAAATATTACGCCGCATCCGCGGCATTAAGTCAACGCAGCAGATCACCAAAGCCATGGAAATGGTGGCCGCGGTCAAGCTCAACAGGATTCGGCTGCAGGCGGAACAGTCACGGCCGTATGTGGATCGGATGAAGACCATTATGTGTGCATTGCGCTCCTCAGCCGACGAATTGACCGATCCGCTGTTCGTACAGCGTCCGGAAGCCAGAGTGCTCTTGGTCGTCATTACGTCGGATCGCGGACTCTGCGGCACATTTAACGTCAACGTGATCAATGCGGCAAAGAACTTTATCGAGCAACATGCAGATAAGCAGGTATCGATTGTTGCCATCGGTCGCAAAGGAAACGACGCACTGTCAAAATTGGGTTGTAAGGTCGAACGGTTTTTTCCGGTGCCGTGGGGTGCCACACTTGAGAGCGATACCCGCACTATCAGCATTTATCTGATGGAAGCCTTCACCGCGGAAGAAACCGACGGAGTTTACATCCTCTATAGCCACTTTGCTAATGTGTTGCGTTACCTGCCGACATGTATCAAGTATCTTCCGATTCCACCACTGACGGCGCAGGAACGCAGAGATCTTTTGCGGCTTTCGGCTGATTTCCTCATCGAACCGAGTTTTGAGATGGTCGCAAACCAGCTCACCCCTCGGTATCTTGAGACCAGCCTCTACCACTGTATCGTCGAATCGCTTGCCAGTGAATATGCCGCGCGAATGGTGTCGATGCGCAATGCAAATGACAACGCGGAAGAGGTGATCCGAGACCTGACCCTGACCTATAATAAGGCGCGGCAGGCATCGATTACTAAGGAACTGATTGATATTATCGGAGGCGTTGAAGCCCTGAAAGGCTGACGCATCATTACCCTGACCCTATACTGGAGGTGCTACTCTTGAGAACCGGAAAGATTGTTCAAGTGATTGGCCCGGTTGTGGATATTCGTTTCCCGACCGAAGATTTACCCCCGATCTATAATGCAATCAAGATCAGCGATCCTTCATTAGGCATCAATCTGACGCTTGAAGTCGCCCAACATCTCGGCGACAACACGGTGAGAACCGTTGCAATGTCATCGACCGACGGTCTGATGCGCGGCATGGAAGCACTCGATACCGGAGCTCCGATTACCATGCCGGTTGGTGATGCAACTCTGGGGCGGGTATTTAATCTGCTCGGCGATCCGATTGACGAACTTGGAGACGTCCAGTATGAAAAACGGTACCCGATTCACCGGTCACCGCCTACCATGGAAGAGCAGAAAACGGCGATCGAGATCTTTGAGACCGGTCTTAAGGTCATTGACCTGCTTGCACCGTATGCCAAAGGTGGTAAAGTTGGTCTGTTCGGCGGCGCCGGCGTGGGCAAAACCGTGCTTATTATGGAGCTTATTCGTAATATCGCCACCGAGTATGGCGGTATTTCGGTGTTTGCTGGCGTTGGCGAACGAACCCGTGAGGGTAACGACTTGTGGCTCGAAATGAACGAGTCAGGGGTCATCAAAAAGACCGCAATGATCTTCGGACAGATGAACGAACCGCCCGGAGCACGTCTGCGCGTCGCTTTGTCCGCGCTTGCTGTTGCCGAATATTTCCGTGATGAACGAGGCCTTGACGTGCTGCTGTTCATCGACAACATCTTCCGCTTTACGCAGGCAGGCGCCGAGGTGTCGGCGCTGCTCGGCCGTATGCCCTCAGCAGTGGGGTATCAACCAACGCTGGCAAACGAGATGGGCGAGCTGCAGGAACGCATTACCTCAACGACCAAAGGTTCGATCACCTCGATTCAGGCAGTGTACGTGCCTGCAGACGATCTGACCGACCCGGCACCGGCAACGACTTTCAGCCATCTCGATGCTACCACGGTTCTTTCGCGATCCCTCGCCGAGCTCGGTATTTATCCGGCAGTGGATCCTCTCGATTCGACTTCACGGATTCTTGATCCTCTGGTGCTCGGTGAGGAGCACTACACGGTTGCCCGACAGGTGCAGGCAACACTTCAAAAGTACAAAGAATTGCAAGACATCATTGCAATTCTCGGTATGGAAGAGCTTTCCGACGAGGATAAGCTGACGGTTGCCCGTGCCCGGAAAATGCAGCGGTTCCTGTCACAACCGTTCTTTGTTGCTGAAGCGTTTACCGGCACGCCGGGCAAATACGTTCCCCTGAAGGAAACCATCCGGGGATTCAAGGAGATTTTAGAAGGCAAATACGACGATCTGCCAGAACAGGCCTTCTACATGGTTGGTACGATCGACGAGGTTGTTGAAAAAGCCAAGAAGCTGCAGGCAAGGGAGTGATATGAAAAAAAGCACAAGTTACCGGCTTGAGATTATCACCCCTGAGAGAGTCGTGTTTAATCACGAGGTGGTGTTTTCCGTGATACCTTCGGGGCTCGGTCCGATCGGCATTCTGCCGGGCCACGCGCCGTTGCTCGGAACGGTTATTAACGGTGCGCTGAAGGTGCGCGATACGGATAAACGCGATATCCTTGCTTTTGTGCGCAACGGGTTTTTTATGATCTCCAACGAGGGGGTTTCTATTATCACGCGGAGCGCCGAGCTGCAGCACCAGATTGATGTGCAACGAGCAACAGCGGCAAAAGAGCGGGCATTAAAGCTTCTCTCCTCAAAGCAGACTGGTATCGACGTCGAGCGAGCGCGCGAAGCACTTCGCCGGGCTGAGTTGCGACTGAAAGTTGCACAAGGTGCAGTCGCATAACGTTTCTATGCACAAACAAAAACAGAACATCGACAAAGAGCGTGTGCCGGCCGGCACACGCTCTTTGTTTCTGGGGCAGTGCATATCAATTGCCGCAGTGCAGCGCAAAACGATATCCTTTTACGGCAGCTATCAATGCTCCCCTAAGGTTTACCACGTTGCCCATCCACTTCCTCGACCGCGTCTTTCTGTTCCGCTTCAAGGCGCAGCCGCTGCCTTCGTTTGCGCACGTAGCCTGCGATGACAAGAAGCGTTGCAATAAACCAAAGCGTTGTCGAGCTGGTGATGAGCGGAATCCAACTAAAACGAAGGGAGAGATAGTCGCGCCATTTCCTCTCTACCTCTTCCCACGAGTAGCCGTAGGTATGTCTGAGCGCAGCATAGAAATCTCCATGGCTGCTATAGGCACGAAGAAACGTTTGGAATGCTTCCTCGCCGAAGCTGCCCTTGAGAAACGAGATGAAATAGAAGCTCTGGCAGTAGGCAAGTTCGGCGTTCTGAAGGTCTGCAGGAAAACCTTTCACGAGCTGTTCCATGGGAATAATGTTTTTACTCAAAACGGCCATGGTCATGGTGGCAAGCCGCTGGATATTCCACTCGTCTGCAAGAAGCATCGCAAGGCCTTCATCAAGCCAGCGCGGCACGCGCTGACTACCACGAAATGCTTGACCAAGCAGGATATGATGCACTTCATGCCGGAACGTTTTTTCAATATCTGATTTGCTCCGTATAAAAATTACTATTGTGTTCTGTTCAGGATATGCGGCACCTGTTGCCCAGCTCGGCAGCGGAGAAAGATCGGGTGCGATGCTTTTGAGGTCATGCCCTGCGGGAAGGAGAATCACCGTGACTTTGTTGCGCAGGGAGAATCCAATGAGCTGCGATACCTCATCGGAAATGGCTTCGGCATGCCGTGCGAGGAAACGCCCTGCTTTTTGTGCCTCGGCATGACACAGAAAAACAAAACGGGTTGTCTCGATCCGCTCAAAAGACAGGAGGTGACAAATGCTCGCATTGCTTGATATCGTGACAAGCAGCGCTCCTGTGATCCATCGAGCACATTGTTTTTCTTTGACTGTTTTATATAGTTGAGATAGGGATACGAGTAAAGAATTCAGGAGGCAGATGTCAGAAATAAAAAGGCGGAGGACAGTATGAATGTTATAGGATATAAGGGTCATAGCGATGGCGACGCATGAAACACTCTACTTGATCGATGTGAGTTCGTATTTTTACCGGGCGTTTTTTGCCCTGCCGCCGCTGACAACTTCTGCGGGACTGCCAACCAATGCCATCTACGGGTTTACCACGATGCTGCAGCGGCTGCTGAAAGAACATCGTCCTGTTTATATCGCTGCGGTGCTTGACAGACCGGAGCCCACATTTCGGCATGATGCCTACAAGGACTATAAAGCAAACCGTCCTGATATGCCAGACAATTTGGCAGTGCAGATTCCCTATATGAAGGACATCATTCAAGCGTTTCGGATTCCTATGGTTGAAAAGCCTGGATACGAAGCAGATGACATTATCGGTACGCTTGCCCGGCAGGCAGCCGGAGAAGGCATGCGGGTTGTGATCGTCACCGGCGATAAGGATTTATGCCAGCTTGTTGATGATCGCATCACGCTGCTTGATACCATGAAGAATGCGGTAATCGATGCAGATGCCGTCCGGCAAAAATACGGTGTCGGGCCCGAGTCCATCGTTGATATCTTCGCGCTCATCGGCGACAAAGTCGATAATGTGCCCGGAGTGCCGGGTGTTGGGGAAAAAACCGCAGCATCGCTGATCAGCACGTACGGCAGTCTCGACAAACTGTACGAGCGGGTCGATGAGATCAGCAAAAAGAAGCTTAAAGAAACGCTGGTGCAGCATAAGGAACAGGCGTATGTGAGTCGCGATCTCGTTAAAATCGATACTGCCGTACCGCTTGAAGTGAACTGGCGGGAGCTTCGTGCACAGCCGCCGCATGAGGAGGATCTTCGCAGGCTGTTCAAAAAATTTGAATTCACGACCTTGCTTAAACAGCTTACTCCTGAGACGACAAAGCAGGCACACTATCGGCTTATCGTGGAAGCAGCAGAAATTAAGGAGCTGATTACAGAGATTCGGTCTCGGGGTGAGGTTGTTGTTGATTTGGAAACGACATCTGAAGATCCGATGCGCGCCGATATTGTCGGCATTGCCTGTGCCGTACGCGAGCGTGAGGCATATTATATTCCGGTCGGTCACGTCGGGCTTACCCACCAGCTTTCCCGCGATGATGTGCTCCGGCAGTTTAAAGCACTGCTTGAAGACGAGGCGGTGCGCAAAATCGGCCACAATATCAAATACGAGTACATAGTGTTCAAACGGCACGGCATAACCTTACGCGGTATTGCCTGCGATACCATGATTGCGTCCTATGTCCTTAATCCTTCCAAATACCGACATAACCTTGATGATGTGGCGCTCGATTATCTTGATTACCGCATGACCTCGTTTCAGGAGGTGGCGGGAAGCGGCAAGAAGGCGGTAACCTTTGACCGGGTGCCGATCGAATCGGCAAAGGATTATGCCTGCGAAGATGCCGATATCACGTTGCGGCTTGCCAGGCTGCTGCTGCCGCGGCTTCGCGAAAGCGGTCAGGAATCGCTGTTTTGCGATATCGAGATGCCGCTTGTGCCGGTGCTTGCACAGATGGAAATGACCGGAGTAAAGATCGATACCACACTGCTGCAGGAGTTATCACGAGAATTCGGCGAGCGGCTGAAACAGATCGAGGCACGGGTGTACGAACTTGCAGGGATGCGTTTTAATATCAATTCTCCCAAGCAGCTCGGCGAGGTGCTGTTTGAAAAACTCAAACTGCCTGCCGGCAAGAAGACGAAGACCGGATATTCAACCGATATCGATACACTCTCTGAACTTGCCCTCCATCATCCACTGCCTCAAGAGATTCTTGCGTATCGCAGCCTGGCAAAACTCATCTCCACTTATATCGAGGCCATGCCGGGGCTTGTTAACCCTGTTACCGGCCGTCTGCATACCTCGTACAACCAGACCGTTACCGCTACCGGCAGGCTGAGCAGCAGCGAGCCGAATCTTCAAAACATTCCGATTCGCACTGTTGAGGGTATCAGGATACGAGAAGCATTTGTTGCGGAACCGGGATGGAAAATTGTATCTGCCGACTACTCACAGATCGAGCTCCGCATTCTTGCCCATCTTTCAGGCGATGCTGTGCTGATCGATGCGTTCCGGAACGATGATGATGTGCATACCCGCACCGCTTCTGAGATTTGGGGTGTTCCGCCCGAAAATGTTGATGCTCGGATGCGACGGGAAGCAAAGGTTATTAATTTCGGTATTATTTACGGGATGAGTGCCTACGGGTTGAGCAAGGAGCTTGGTATCGATGCGCGTGTTGCCCAGGAATACATCGATCATTATTTTATGCGGCACAGCGGCGTACGTGCATACCTTGACGGTGTTTTGGAGCAGGCACGGCAGCAGGGTTATGTTACGACCCTCATGAACCGACGCCGCTATCTGCCGGAGATCAAGGCCTCAAACACGGCGGTACGGAAATTTGCCGAACGCACTGCGATAAATACACCAATTCAGGGCACGGCAGCCGACCTGATAAAAATTGCCATGATCCGGGTCGCAGCAGTGCTTGAACGTAAAGCCCTGCGCAGCCGGATGATTATGCAAGTGCATGATGAGCTGGTCTTTGAAGCGCCGGACAACGAAGTCAAACAGCTTGAACATCTGGTGCGTCGGGAGATGGAAGGGGTTATAACACTGAGCGTGCCACTCAAAGTTGATATCCACCACGGCCGCAACTGGCGCGAAGCGCATTAGAAAGCGGTGTATAATGCACAAGCCTTTCGGCACTGGACAAGCCGCAGCCCCACAAGGTCGCGAATGCGGGAAATGCTCTGGTGTCTGTTTTCGCTCAGGGCGACGGTCTCCCGGACGCGGTCTGCAAGAGCAGTGTCGCCGATCACCGTTCTGATCCACCTTTCTAGTTCCCCAAGGTTGATCTGGGGAAACGCAGTATTGAGTAACGCGAATACCTCTTCGAGGCTGTAGAGCGCAAGCTGCATCATGCCGGCACGTTCGTGCACATAGCCTGCAATCAGGCGGTGCTGAAAATCAACTTCACGCACAATGCGCTCAGCCGCATCTTTTTCAAGCGCGGGGAGATCATCCATGCCAGACTCTTTTTGTAAAAACAACGTGATTCGGGTGTCGTGATTTATAAACAGTGTGCGCTGAGTACCGAATGCTCTTTTTTTGTTTCCGCTGCATCACAATTCACAAGACCCGTTATTCGGGTTCCCAATCTTTCCGTCACGTTCAAGCTCGTCAGCGACATAACCGAGTCCAAGCGACTCAAGGGTTGACCGTGTTGGCCAGCCGGTCGTGGTATCCCATCCTTCCAGGCGGTAGTATAGTGTTTTGAACTGCTCGAACTTTTCCCGATCAAGGGACCGCGTTCCGATCGGCACATATTCCCAAGTGCCGTCCCGATAGGCAGGGCAATGAAACGTACCCCACCAGGGTGATGTTGTATCATAGATATAATCAGGAAATTTCACCATGTCGCGATGCCTGCCTTGCAGTACCCAGATGGCATTATCAAGGTTCCAGATTTTCCTGCCGAGTTCAATGCCGTCGGCAAAACTCATCGCTGTGCCGGTTACCGCATTGAAAAATCTCGGCTCCCCCTCACCGGTGATACCTTTATAGTCCGGTGCTGCCCAATTGAAAAAGTCAGGATACTGAAGATCGCAGAACAGTGCCGAGTGTTTCCAGAACCTGCTGTAACGGCGATGCCATGCAACGAGTTTTGCCACCGACTCGGAGTACATGTTGTCATCGCTGAAATCAACCATCCGTGGATCGTTCTGGAACGGCACCATACGGTCGGTGTAGAGGTGCGCGAACTCTTCGGCTGGCAGGGGCGGCCCGCTGCCCATGAAAGTCGTAATCATCGGGATCATGTAGAGCGGATTGAAACAATGTTCATTAATGTCGCGATCACCCAATATGGTGCCGTACCCCCATTCGAGCGACACCCGCGGATCATAATGCATGGGAAGCCCCCAGTAACTGCAATTTAAAAGACCGGTCTTGAGGTCTTTTTCGAGTCTCCCCCAGCGCTCGGCCGCCCGGGTAAAACCCTCGGCAATATCCTCGCCGATGCCTTCACGGTTGAGGATTATCTCGACCAGCCGTTCGAGAAATTCAATCTCGCCGAGTTTATCAAAAGGAAGGTCTGTGTCGATGTCCTTGCCCGGCCCCAAAACCCCTAATTTATTGAGATCGCGCAGATACGGGATGCCCTTTTCGAACTCGCCAGCGTTGATGCCGGAGCGCTGGATAATGTCTGCAGCGCGGCGCTGTGTTATCGGCAGCATGCGCTCATACAGTTCATCTAGGATAGCTGTGCTTTTTTTCCCAATGCTATCAAGGAACGCAATGGTATTGCCGACTGCGTTTGCCGCCATGTGGCGTAATTTATAAAACTGATAGAACCCCGTTTCCTTGCAGCTTGACTCGTTGCCGATTGCGTCGCCATACCGGCAGCGGCAGCCGGCCTGACATCCAAAGCACGCCTGCGGCCGCGAATCCGGCGGTCTTTTCCAAAAGACCAGCGGCATTGGAAAAGAGCGGAGGTTTGACGGCATGGTGGCCCACATGCTTTTTGTTGCGTCGATCGAGTCAAGCGGGAAGGTGTACTGCGAGATTGCCCACCGGCGGGCTTCAAACAGTGCTTTTGGATCGGCCACCAGAATATCGCCGGTTCCGATCACGCTGATGGCTTTGAGCTTTTTTGCACCCCAAATTGCGCCGAAGCCACCTTGGCCGGACGCATTGCCGCTGTCATGGATGATCGATGCGATCTTTATGAGCCGTTCACCTGCCGGGCCAATGGCAAGCACCGCAGGCCGCTGGGTGGTGCGGTTGCCGCTTTTTAGGGGTTGGATCCAATCGCCGTAGCGCGAGCCTCCCGCGATAAAAGCCCAGATTGTTTCTTGGCACTGCACCGTGTCCATGCCCCACAATGACAGTTCGCTACACGGTCGTATCCGTACGTCCTCATCACGGATATCGATCCAGACCGGCACGTCTGAAGCGCCTTCGATGACGATGCCGTCCCATCCTGCAAATTTAAGCATGGCGCCGAACCGTCCGCCGATACCGCTGCGCGTGAACCACGGCAAAGGATAGGCCTGCAGTCCGATTGCCTGCAGTTCGATTCTGCTACCAGCACCGAAGGCAAGGGTGCCGGTCAGCGGCGAGGTCATGATGGTCATGACGTTTGATGGATCAAGACCAGTGATCGTTTTATCCTTTACGAGATCGAAAAAGATGGCTGAGCCCATGCCGTGCCCGCCGCCCCACTGAGCATAGGCTGCGGTATCGATCGTTGAAATTGCGGCGCGACTGAGATTAATGCGCAGGATTTTACCCGTATACCCGTTCATTGGCCCTTCTCTATGAAGTGATAAAAATTAAAACAACCGCAGCTCATGTTGCACATCAGGCTTGTCCGCAGTTATACTGAAAATTTCAGTCTCAAAATGGTTCCTTAACAATGTTGCTCACGTCTCACGCTTCATGATTTTTTTGACGGCATCCCACGACTAACGTGAAGAGTGCAAATATCTTCGGTTGGGGATTTTTAGTCAGTTGGATAGCCCATGATTGCCCAGCTTTTATCGCGCAAGTTTGTCCGGTAGCCCGTATCTGTCTGCTCGGGAACCTGCGTGGTAAAAGCTATTGCCTTCATCGGGCACAGTTCCACACACGCCTTTTTGCCGGAAGGGCCGCCGGTTTCATTCCAGTAAGGCGTGTTTATACACAGGTCGCATTTTTGCGAGAGGCGCGCTGCGGCATTCCAGACGATTCTGCTCGGGGTATACGGGCACGCGGTGACGCACTGTTCGCAGCCATTGCAAAGGGATGTATCAACCCTCCGGACATTGCCGCTGGCAGTGTCAACGTGCAGCGCTCCGGTCGGACATGACGCCACGCAAGCCGGCACGACGCATTGCCTGCATTGCATCTGAAAGGTGTCATCAGGGTATTTTTCAAATGGATTTTGCACTACCTGTATTCGGGCACGTGAAAGATTATGCTTGCCTTCATGCGCGAGGGCGCAGGCCAGCATGCAGGTCATGCAGCCCTGGCATTTTTTTGTATCAACCAGAAGATACCCGTGACAGATCGGAAACCTGGTGCGGCCGACCACAGGAGAGACGCCTGCACCGACAGCAATGATGACGATGCCAGACCATTTGAGAAAATTTCGACGGGTCAGACAGGTTGACGACGCTGCGCATCCTTTATGCGCAGGGGTTAGTGCTGAGATGCTTGCAGAGGGCATATACCGTCCTCAGGTTATTTTGCATACGGCATGAGGGTTATATCCATATATATTACTTTTCGTTCTCCGCTGCCGAGTGTTATCGGCTCCTGATCCATACCCCACCAGTAGTCGCCCTCCTGCATGACTGGCGGCATGGTTGCACTGTTCATAAGCGCTACATACAGCATATACTGGCCGGACAAACATTTTTCACGGTAATACGTGCATCCGGGAACGATCATGTGGAACGGCTTGTCGACATCAATATCGGGATTCATGACCTGATTGTAATCGGTGCCGCCGTCCGGCGGACGGTTGGGAGGCCATTTCCATGTTTTCGGATCATACGCATAGAGAAAAGCCATGAGCTGCACCGGCGGTTTGGAGAGCTTTTCCGGAACGCGGATGGTCAGGTCGATCCGGTCACAAGTTTCGGAAACGTCCTTGTTTTTTGAGGGGGTGAAACTTGTGCTTTCGCACGGTCCGAAACAGCTTCCGTCGTCGGCGCAGACCTGGGCACCGATTTTGAAGTTTAAGGCAAGGCAGCGGCGTGTTTCGCCGGGCATACATGGGGGTGACAGGGGGTCGCATTTTGGTGGATGAAACGGTGCGTTTCGGACACACCGAACTTCAGCATAGCTGTGGATATGGTTAAAGCATACGCCGCCGTTATCAAACATAACATCGGCAATCCAGGTGGGGTCATCGGCTGAAACGGTTGAAGAGCAATATTCAAGGGGATGACCTTCTGCTGCGGGATCGGGCTTGTTGCATGAGCCGGTAAGCTCAGGCGGCCAATAACAACCGCCTCTACCCGGCCCGCCAAACTCTTCGATGGGCAGGCATGCATTGTCATCCATAGCAGCGCGGGAACTGCCTTCAACAAGACCGCACTCGCCACCGGATTCCGTTGCAGGGTTGCCTCTGATAAGGGTGCGCAGTTCGTCGATCGTCGGCAGCCGCCAATCATTATATCCAGCGAATACCAGTTCATTACAATAGCGGATGGCATCGGGTTGGGTCACACCGATGTCGCCTTCAACAGAGGCATCTTTTTGGGGATCCTGCCAGCAAAGCCCGGTACTGTTATCACACCATGCCGTGTAATAGGTGCACGCGCACCGCTCCCAACCGCTCCCGTCTTCGCGGCAGATCTGTTCTTTGATCGTGCCGTCAGGGCAGAAGCACGGCTGCTGCGTTCCCGGCGTGCATTTTTGTTGTGAGCAACTGGTGGTAAAGGATATAAAACCAACGCATACAAAAAAGGTAATAATTTTTTTCATGGCGGGTATCCTTTCGTATCATTCATGTTTTAGATATGTTCTGAAACCGAAACAGTGTCAACGAAATTTTTCCAACCTCAGAATCAAACCATTTATTTTTTGAGATAATAAGTTATCGGGTGGAACTGGCGGCATTGAGAAATTCTATAATAAAGATGTCATCCACAATATGCAATGTATCGTGGAAGCCGCGGTTGCGCAAAAGCAGCACCGTGTTTTGCAAATGAGGACGCCCTGGATCAGCAAGCACAAGGACGCCGTTTGGTTTGCACAGGGCAGCGGTGCATTGTACAAATGGCTCGACATTACGGGACTCATAGATAAGATCGCTGCCGATAATGATATCGGCGCTCAAATTTGGGGGCGGGGAGTTCCAGTCAAGCAGACAATATGCAATATTGGCAAGATCATTCAGCGCGATGTTGCGGCGCAGGAAGTATTCGTTATGGGGATGGAAATCTGTGGCAAGTACCCGAGCGCCTCTTCCCGCAGCCACGAGCGACGGCAACCCCAGCCCACAGCCGAGTTCGATCACCTGTGCCCCGGTAAGCCGGTAATTCCATGACAGCAGAAAATTGGCAAGTGCTACTGCAGACGGCCAGAGTTCTGCATAGTAAGGGAGCAGGTTTATATCCGCTGCGTGATGCTGAGCATAATAGTCGATTATTTCATCGATATCGCAGGGCAATTCGAGGGTAAGCGACCAGGTGCCAAGCTCAACGGTGCGAAGCTGTGTCGTCAGATCAGGAAACATAGAACAAAGGCATGGGTTAAGAGGGTTTACTTTCTTACTCTTTTTACTATAATTATAAAAATTTGTGTCAAAGAAAGATGATGCAGCGCGAACCAGAGAGGATTGGAATAAGGAACGATTATTATGAAAACAGCAGCGCAGATCAGGCAGGAGTTTCTTGATTTTTTTCAGCACCACGGCCACACGGTTGTCGCAAGCTCACCACTTGTGCCGCACAACGACCCGACACTACTCTTTACCAACGCCGGCATGGTGCAGTTTAAGGACGTTTTTCTCGGTCATGAAAAGCGGCCATATACCCGTGCAACGAGCGCGCAGAAATGCATGCGTGCAGGCGGCAAACATAATGACCTTGAGAACGTCGGCCGTACCGCCCGGCACCATACCTTTTTTGAGATGCTGGGCAATTTTTCATTCGGCGATTACTTTAAAAAAGAGGCAATCGCATTCGGCTGGGAATTTATCACTCAGGTTGCGCAGATTGATCCACAAAGGCTGTGGGTGACGGTGTTTCAGGATGACCACGAGGCATACACCATTTGGAAAGACATTATCGGCATTTCCCCAGAGCGCATTGTGCGCATGGGTGAGAAAGATAACTTTTGGGCAATGGGTGATACCGGGCCATGCGGTCCGTGTTCCGAGATTATCATTGATCAAGGATCTGAAACGGGGTGCGGCAGACCCAATTGCTCTGTCGGCTGTGACTGTGACCGATATTTGGAGCTCTGGAACCTTGTGTTTATGCAATTTAACCGTGATGCGCAGGGCACTATGACACCTCTGCCGCGACCGAGTATCGACACTGGGATGGGACTTGAGCGCATTACCGCCGTGCTGCAACACGTTAGCAGTAACTACGATACCGATCTGTTCAAACCATTGATTGCATTTGTTGCACAGCGGTCAGGAAAAGCATACGGAACGCATGAGGAGGATAATGTTTCGATGCGCATCATCGCAGACCACGGCCGTGCAGCCGCCTTTCTTGTTGCCGACGGTGTATTGCCCTCAAACGAAGGCAGAGGGTATGTACTGCGCCGGATCATGCGCCGGGCTGCGCGCCGGGCCAAGATGCTTGGCATCGAAACGCCGGTGCTGCATGAAGTCGTAAGGCTTGTTGCACAATCGATGCAAGATGCATATCCTGAAGTGCAGCGTTCGGTTGACTATATCGAGAAAGTGGTGCTCAATGAAGAGCAGACATTTGCCGCAACACTTGCTTCTGGGATTAGGATTCTTGAGGAAGAGATGGATGCCCTGGCCTCACGGGGCAATGCCGTCATTCCCGGCACGGTCGTATTTAAATTGTATGACACCTATGGGTTTCCCCTTGACCTGACCGCCGACATTGCGCGCGAACGAGGCATGATTGTTGATCAGGAGGGTTTTGATCGTGCAATGCAGGAACAGCGGCAGCGCGCGCGGCAGGCATGGAAGGGTTCTGGCGAAGAAACGATCGAGGCGGTGTACAAAAAGATAGTGCAGGACGGTGTGCGGGTGACTTTTGTGGGCTATGACCGGCTGATACATACATCATGTATCGCACGACTTGTGTGCAACGGTAATGTATGTGCTGCGGCAACGGCTGGGGAACATGTCGAAATTATCACGGAAGAAACCCCTTTTTATGGGGAATCGGGAGGACAGGTCGGCGATACCGGAACCATTTCAGGCGAAGGTTTCACGATTGAGGTGACCGACACGCAGAAAGTGCTCCCCGAGCTTATCGTGCATCGCGGCAGGGTTACCGCGGGACAAGTACGGCAAGGCGCGCAGGCCGTGTTACAGGTTGTGGCATCTGCGCGACGGGCAACGGCCTGTAACCACACGGCAACCCATATTCTCCATGCGGTGCTGCGGCAGCGGCTCGGTACCCATGTGAAACAGGCGGGTTCACTGGTGACGCCTGATCGACTGCGGTTTGATTTTACGCATTTTGCGCCAATCGATGCTGATGAGCTTTTCGCAATTGAAGCCGAGGTTAACCGGCGGATCTGTGCTAATACAGAACTTGTGGTTCAGGAACTGTCTCATCAGGAAGCGCTCCGTCAGGGTGCGATTGCCCTGTTTGGTGAAAAATATGGTGATCGGGTGCGGGTGGTAAGTATTCCAGAGCTGAGCATGGAGCTGTGCGGCGGTACGCACTGTCGGACAACTGGTGAAATCGGCATATTCAAAATCCTGAGCGAAGGTGCGGTGGCAGCCGGCGTGAGACGCATCGAAGCCGTGACCGGTGCAGCGGCATGTGCGGTAATGCAGGAACAAAGCAGAACCATTGCCACGCTTGCCGAGATGCTCAAGACAGAGCCGAGAGGCCTTGTTGGCAAGACGGAGCGGCTGCTTGCTGAACAGAAAAATTTAGAAAAAGAGATCGAGCGCTTGCGGAGCAAAATCCGTTCGTATGAAGCTGCCTCGATTATCGAAAAGGCGCAGAGCATTGCCGGCGTCAAGGTGCTCTGTGCCCGAGTGGACGAACACGACCCGAAGGCGCTGCGCAGTTTTGGAGATAAAATCCGTGACCGCATGGGATCGGGCATTATTGTGTTCGGTGCTGCAGATGCAGATAAGGCCACTCTGCTGGTGATGGTGACCAAGGATTTGACCAAGCGTTTTTCAGCACGCGCAATCATCGAGCGTATTGCACCGTGTGTTGACGGTCGAGGCGGCGGGAGAAATGATATGGCGCAGGCAGGCGGCAGTCGCGCTGCAGGACTTGATACAGCTCTGTCACAAGCAGTTACAGTAATCGCTGAGATGGCGCAGACCTGAAACAGGCAACGTGGTTTTACGGTTGTGGTGCTTGAGGTTGGGTGCCGAGCTTTTTCCGGGCCTCTCGGGCATAAGGGCTCTCAGGATAGGTTGCAATGAGATATTCTAGTATTTTTGCCCCCCGCAGCGCATCGCCTGATCGCGTGGTGGCATCGGCGATTAAGAATAGCACTTTATCCTGTTCGATGTGCAGCGGATATTGACGCAGCACTTTATTGAACCGCTCGATTGCACCCTTGTAGTTTCTGGTACGCAGGTAGAAATTGCCAACAAAACATTCGTGCTGGGCAAGGTGTTTTTTTATTTCCGCTATTTTGCAGAGTGCCGGTCCTGCATACGGGCTCCGGGGATAGAGATCCACAAGCTGCTGAAACTGCTCGAGTGCTGCTTCGGCAAACGTCTGGTCGCGGTCGATCGAGAGTATCTGCTGGTAATGGCACATGCCGGTCATGTAGATACTGTAAGGAACCTGTGGGTTGGTCGGATGGAGGCGCCGAAAGTTCTCAAAATAATGGGTTGCCTCGATGAACTGATCCTGATGGTAATGTGCTTCACCAAGCCGCAGTTCTGCAAGCACCGCATAGGGGCTTAAGGGAAATTTGTCGCGAAGCTCCTCAAACGCTGGCACGGCTTCGATAAAATTACGCGCTTTAAAAAGGCCGAGCGCTTTTTCGTAGTAGTAGGCATCGGTATATGCAGGCTTTTTCGGCGGCGGTGGTGTTGTGCAGCCGGCACCAGCAAAAACGAGCGCAAGTCCCAGAGCGATAAGTTGTTTTTTCATGCAGCAATAACCGGACACAACAGTTTTGTTGTCAAAACAGGCAGTGGCGTGTATACTGCCATGAAATAACAAGCATTGTCAAGCACGCACCGAAAGGATAAGCTATGGATGCCCTTGCAACCATTATTCTTGCAGCCGGCAAAGGCACCCGAATGAAATCTCAAACTGTTAAGGTGCTCCATCCGATTGCCGGCATCCCGATGCTTGCCTATCCGATCAAGGCAGTGCGCGAAGCAGGGTGTGATACCGTTTTTGTCGTCGTCGGCCACCAGCGGGAGCGGATTGAGGATGCGTTTCGGCATGAAGGGCTTGTGTTTATCCATCAGGAACAACAACTGGGCTCGGGTCATGCGGTGGCGGTTACTGAGCCGGTGCTTCAGGGATTTTCAGGCGATGTGCTGATCCTGTGCGGTGATGTGCCGTTTATTTCGCCGCAGACGCTTCTCAGTTTTATTGGTGCACACAGGAGTGCCCGTGCTGCGTTGAGCGTTCTTTCGGTCATTGTAGAGGAGCCGACCGGTTACGGGAGAATTGTGCGTAAAGCAGACGGTCGTTTTAGCGCAATCGTCGAACACCGCGATGCAACTGAGGAACAACGCCGCATTTGCGAAATCAACACGGGCATTTATTGCTGCGCAGCGCCGCTTTTGTTTGAGGCGCTGCACCAGATCGGCACCGACAATGATCAGGGGGAATATTATTTGCCGGACATTGTAGCCATTCTTGCTGCCAAGGGTCATGTTGTTCAGGCTGTTGTTGCTCCTGATTCCGGCGAGGTGCAAGGCATCAACGACAGAAAGGATCTTGCCCGCGCTGAGCAGCGCATGCGCGAGCGCATCAACGCAGCCCATATGGCACAGGGGGTGACTATGATTGACCCTGCAGCAACCTACATTGAGGCAGAGGTAAGGATTGGCCCGGATACAGTGATCTTCCCCGGCACCGTTATTACTCGGGGCACTGTGATCGGTGAAGGATGTATGATCGGAAGCGCGTGCCTAATTGAACGATCCCGTATTGGCAGCCGCGTGAAAGTGCTTCACTGTTCGGTCATCGAACAGAGCACGATCGCTGACGATGTGCAGATCGGACCGTTTGCCCACCTGCGGCCCGGCACAATACTTGATGAGCGGGTTCATATCGGCAATTTTGTTGAGGTCAAGAAATCGACAATCGGTCGCGGTTCAAAGGCTAACCATCTTACCTATATCGGAGATGCAACCATCGGCACAGAGGTGAATGTCGGTGCGGGAACCATCACCTGTAATTACGACGGCAGGCAAAAACACCCAACCGTTATTGACGATCATGCGTTTATCGGGAGCAATACTGCTTTGGTAGCGCCGGTTACGATCGGGAAACATGCCGTTATCGGCGCCGGATCGACAATCACCAAAAATGTTCCGGACAATGCCCTTGCTGTTGCCCGGGGGAAGCAGGTGCATTACGAGCATTATGTGAGGATCGGGAGACGATCACAATCAGCTTCCGTGCAGCAGGGAGACACAAACACCACATAAAGGAGGGAAGCGTATGTGTGGCATTGTTGGATATGTAGGAGCGCAGCAGCCTGCATCCATTCTCCTTGATGGGCTCAAACGGCTTGAATACCGCGGCTATGATTCCGCAGGAATCGCGATTTTTGATCACGGCACCATAAAGATATGCCGTTGCGAAGGGAAGATCGCGCAACTTGAAAAGCTTATGGCAACAGAGACATTTGACGGGACCATCGGTATTGGCCACACTCGGTGGGCAACCCATGGCAGACCGTCAGAGGCAAATGCCCATCCCCATTATTGCGATGGTGTTGCAGTTGTGCATAACGGCATTATCGAAAACTATTTGGAACTCAAGGCAATGCTCACTGCAGAGGGCAGTTGTTTTTCATCCGAAACCGACAGCGAAGTGCTGTGTCATCTTATTGCAAAATTCTTGCGGCAGGGATGTAGCTTTGTCGATGCGGTGCGGCGCGGTCTCGCGTTGGTGCGCGGCTCATATGCGATCGCGGTGCTTAGTGAACACGATCCGCAAACACTGATCGCAGCCCGCAAGGAAAGCCCGCTTATCATCGGTCTTGGCAGCGGTGAGAATTTTGTTGCGTCCGACATTCCGGCAATTCTTAGTCACACCCGCTCGATGATATTTCTGGACGACGGCGACCTTGCTATCGTTACGGCCGACAGCGTTACGATCACCAGGCTTGACGGCACACCGGTTGTGCGCCCACCGCGCACCATTACGTGGGATCCGGTCATGGCAGAGAAAGGCGGGTATAAACATTTCATGCTCAAAGAGATTTTTGAACAGCCCCGCGCAATCATCGATACCCTGCGCGGCAGACTTATCGAGGACACGGCAGAGGTGTTTCTTGACCGAGTGCAGCTCGATGCAGCTACGCTCCGCAGCATTATGCGCATTGCTGTTGTTGCTTGTGGGACTTCATATTATGCCGGCTTGGTCGGCAAGTTCTTGTTGGAACGACTAACGCATATTCCAGTCGAAGTTGACCTTGCCTCAGAATTTCGGTATCGGGATCCGCTTATCGGTAGTGATACGCTGGTCGTTCTGATTTCGCAGTCAGGGGAAACGGCCGACACGCTTGCTGCGATGCGGGAGGCGCAGCGGAAAGACGCCCAAACGCTTTGTATCTGCAATGTCGTTGAGAGCACGCTTGCACGTGACTGCGATCATGTATTGTACACCCACGCAGGGCCTGAGATCGGCGTTGCCTCGACCAAGGCATTTACCAGCCAGATTGCGGCGCTGGTGTTGCTCGGACTGCATATCGGGAGGGCCCGGGGCGTTCTTGATGAGCGTGAATGTAGACGGCTCATGCAGCATCTCATTGCGGTGCCCGGTCTTGTCGAGAAGACGTTAGAACTGGAGCCGACGATCAAAAGAACCGCCGAGGAATACATGAATGCGCGGAATTTCCTCTATCTTGCCCGGGGCATCAATTACCCGATTGCTCTCGAAGGTGCTCTGAAACTTAAGGAAATTTCCTATATTCATGCGGAAGGATATCCTGCTGGAGAAATGAAACACGGCCCCATAGCACTGATTGACGAGAACATGCCAGTCGTGGTGCTTGCCCAGCGAGACACGATGTATGAAAAAGTCCTCGGCAATGTCGAAGAGGTTAAAGCCCGCAAAGGTCGGGTGATCGCCGTGGCTCCTGCCGAGACCAGAGAGCTTGCTGCCAAAGCAGATCACACCATCGTTGTGCCTGAAACCGATCCGATGTTTATGCCGTTTGTGCTTGTAGTTCCCCTGCAGCTTTTTGCATATCACGTGGCTGATGCCAAAGGCACGGATGTGGATCAGCCGCGGAATTTGGCAAAGAGCGTTACGGTTGAGTAAAGGCATATACCTCGGATGTGCCGGCATTGTGTGCGTTGAATTGTTCAGGCAGGCGATGCCTGATAACTTTCTCGGAGTAGTGTCTATGCAACTCTATTTGCGGCTTCTCGGGTATGCCCGACCCTATATTCCTTATATGGTCGCGTCGGTTGTGTGCATGATCATTCTCTCGGCAACCACTTCGGCGATTGCCTACTTGGTGAAGCCAGCGATTGATGAGGTGTTCCTCAAACGCGACTACACCATGCTGGTCGTGATTCCTATTCTGACCGTGATTGCTTATCTGGTGAAGGGGCTGTCTGATTACGGACAGTCGTATCTTATGGGTGCGGTTGGCAATCGGGTGGTTACGGATCTGCGTGCCCGTCTGTACGAGCACATTCAGCGGATGTCGCTGTCTTTTTTTACAAAAACTTCAACCGGCCTGCTCATGTCGCGGATCGCAAATGACGTGGGGATTCTGCAGCGCGCCACATCGGATTCGCTGAAAAAGATTCTTGAAAACGCGTTTCTTATCATCGGGCTTTCAGGCGTTGCGCTCTATCAGAACTGGCGGATGGCGCTGTTTTGCCTGGTACTGCTTCCGGTTGCCGCATTTCCGATCAAACGGTTCGGCAAACAGACGAGGCGGTACAGCAAAAAGAGCCAAGAGCGCATGGCGAGCATTAGCACGTTTCTTGATGAAACCATCTCCGGTAATCAGACCATAAAATCCTTCTGCCTTGAGCGTTTTGAGATTGAACGGTTCTTTAAAGAGACGGAGCGATTGTTGCACGTTGGGCTCAACAGTCTTAAGGTCGGCGCCTATTCCACACCGGTAATGGAACTCATCGGCGGCATCATCGGTGCGGTGATTATTTACTACGGCGGCTACAATGTTATTAAGGGCACGATGACGCCCGGTGAGTTTTTCTCGTTTATCGCGGCGGTTGCCATGTTGTACCGACCGGTGAAAGGATTGAGCAGGGAAAATATGAAGGTGCAGAAAGGGCTTGCTGCAGCGGCACGGGTGTTCGAGCTGCTCGATACCGTTCCCGATGTACAGGACAAGCCCGGTGCCATAACGCTGCCGCGATTCAGCGAGGCAATCGAGTTTCGAAACGTCAGCTTTAGCTACGAAGACCGCATGGTGCTTAAAGACGTCAGTTTTACGGCACGTGCAGGCGAAGTCGTTGCGATTGTCGGCCATAGCGGTGCCGGGAAAACCACAATCGCAAATCTCCTTTTGCGTTTTTATGATGTTACCGAAGGGGCCATTTGTATTGACGGCTATGATATTCGCGATGTTACCGTACGATCGCTGCGGCAGCAGATTGCGTTTGTTAGTCAGGAAACGGTACTGTTCAATGATACGATTCGCAATAACATTACTTACGGGAGCCTCGGGGTCCCCGAGGAGAATATCATTGCTGCCGCGAAGGCTGCCTATGCACACGATTTTATTATGGCGCTGCCAGAGGGCTATGATACGGTTGTCGGAGAAAAAGGAATGCACCTTTCTGGCGGACAGCGACAACGCATTGCCGTTGCCCGGGCACTCGTGAAAAATGCGCCAATCCTTATCCTCGATGAGGCAACGTCGGCGCTTGATGCGCATTCAGAGCAACAGGTGCAGAAAGCGCTTGAGCGGCTTATGGTCGGAAGGACAACCATTCTGATTGCACACCGGCTTGCGACGGTGCGTAATGCCGATACGATCATTGTGCTGCAGGACGGTGAGATCATTGAGCGGGGAACACACGAGGATCTGCTCGCGCAACAGGGTGTATACCAGCGGTTGATCGAGATTCAAAGCGGGTACGTTAAACAGCCTGCTCCTCCTGCAGCCCATATCCGGTAACCGAAGCGACATGATGTTTATTGATCATGAACGCCTCAGCCGCTATGTAACAACAAGGCTTCTGCCGGCGCTTGGCTGCACCGGTTGCCCTTTTACCCTTACCGAAACAACCCTCGGTATCCACAGCAGAGTCTTTTTTCTCGACATTCAAGGCTATAAGCCGCTCATCCTCAAAGCGCTTTCCTCACGCAGACGCTTTACAATGCTCTGTGCCTGCGCAAAACACCTTGCACAGCATGGCATCAGTGCACCGTGCGTAGTGCATGCCGATCCTGATGCATGGCTTTTAGGACGGCGCGGCTTCCACGTTGTGTGCGAAGAGCGGGTGATAGGAAGGACGCTTTTTGAAAGCGGTGTTCCGAATGAGATTTTGCCGACGGTTGCTGCTTTTTTTGCCCGGATGCACAATGTGTACTCAAACCACTGGGGGACACTTGACCGATTGCGTACCCGCGGGCTTTATCGACATCTCATGAAGCGGCTGGAGCAGAAGATTTCTTATTGGCATGGGGCAGACAAAACTATTTCCCGTTCGTTTGTTGTCTGCATCAAACAGTGGGCACGCAAATGGCAGCAGTGCATTGATGCCGTGACCCGGTATAGCCTTTCGCATGGCGATCCCAACCCGGGCAATATCATAATGACGGAACGCTGCAAACCGGTACTGCTTGATATCGGACATATCCGGTATCTCCCACGAGCAATCGACTATTGGATGGTCAAGCTTCATCTGTGTCGCGACAACACCGAACGTGCGGCTTTGTTTGACTCAGCTTATGTCGACGCAATGGATCCCGCACACTATGCAGCATTTAGAGATACAGAGCCGTTTTATGCTCTGTATGTGTTTGTTGACTTTGCCGCCCTGCTCGCTACACGGATAAAAACAACCGGCGCTGACGACCGGTATTACGATGAGTACCGCTCAGGCCTTTCAACAGTGCGGCACATGATCGAGAACTTGCTGTCTGGACATTAAATGAAAACCGGAAAACAGCAGCAACAGCCAAGGTTGTCTCTTTCTGAAGAACCGACCATTAGGGTCGGGCTTTGGGAAAGCGTGCCGCGGTTGCGCTTGGGCACATCCGCTTGGTTTATGGCAAACGGCAATCCATGCGGTCCGGGAACCTACGAAACAGCGGCAGATCACGGCACCATTACACTGAGCACCGAAGCTGGCATTGTGGTCAAAGCTGATGAGCACATGATTATTGAGCCTCTTCGGGGGGATGCTATAACGGTCTATGATATGCCGATCGGCCGCTCCTTTCACTGGGAGCGGCTGCAGGAACACCAGTACCGAGGCCGTCTGCTCTGCCAGTGCACTGAAAGCGGATGTTTGAGGCTGATTAACGAAATCCCCCTTGAGCAGTATCTTGAGTCAGTTGTGAGCTCGGAAATGAGTCCTGACGCGCCGTTTGAATTCCTGCGGGCACACTGTATTGTATCGCGCAGTTGGCTGCTTGCGCAGATATTGCGGAAAACGACAAGCGATGCCACTAAGGCACACAAGCACAAGCAGCAGTGGACAGATGCCACGGTGCACCGCCATTTTGATGTGTGCAACGACGATCACTGTCAGCGCTATCACGGGATCGGCAGAGTAAACACTGCAGCACAGCAGGCACTTGAGGCAACACGGGGGCAGGTGCTTATGTATGGTGGTGAAATTTGCGATGCCCGGTTTTCAAAATGCTGCGGCGGCATTACCGAGGCATTTTCGACGGCATGGGATGATCGCGAGGTACCGTATTTGCAGCCATGTGCGGACTGTGCTACCTCGTGCAGCGATATTCGCATGCAGATTTCTGACGAGGAATCTGTTGAACGGTTTATTCACAGCAACCCCGCTGCATACTGCAACGTGACCGACCGCGCGCTGCTTGCCCGTATTCTTCCCGACGTTGACCGAGAGACATTGCATTTCTTTCGCTGGCGCCTTGACCTCACCCAGGAGGAGCTTCAGGAAATTCTCCGAGAGAAAACCGGTATTGATTTTGGTGATATCATTAACCTTGAGCCACTTGCGCGGGGTGCTTCCGGCAGGATATACAGGCTTCGGGTGCACGGTACGAAAGCTGATGAGGTATTTGGCAAGGAGCTTGAGATACGGCGAATCCTTTCACGGTCGCACCTCTACAGTTCTGCATTTGTTGTGAAGAGCCGTGTTGAACGTGGCACAGTGCCTTCAGGATTTACGCTGTATGGTGCAGGGTGGGGGCATGGGGTGGGGATGTGTCAGATCGGAGCCGCTGCTATGGCGGCGCTCGGATATGACTGTAAAGATATTTTGCACCACTATTTTAACGGTACGCATGTACTACAACTTTATCCATAGAAGGAGGGAGCCCATGGATACCTTACTGTCACAGGCACTTGATATCATCGGAAAGAAGACCCCACTTTCGCCGTGTGAGCTTCCTCAAGAGCTTGCCGAAACAAAATTTATTCTCAACGTACTTACGCTCCGGTGTTTTAACTGGAAATCAGATATCCTCCGCAAGGTGTATGCGATGCGGATGACCGTAAAAGTGCCGTCGATGGATATTATCGGTATGGCGTTCTATCCCCATACCTTCTATGATCTGCCGATTTTTGCATTTGACCTTACCTGTACCAGCAAGAAGGTAATCGCGTATATCAATCCGGTTGCGGTTGTGCAAGGGGAAGCATACCGGCAGCGCTTCATCGAGCCGTTCAAACCGGTTTATGAGAAATGCGGCGATTTTCAGCCGCATAAAGTCCCCGAATGGATGCAGAAGTACAATAACTCCTGCACGATATACACTATGCCCGAGCGCGATCGTCTTGATGATCTGAAAGCATGCGCTGTTGGGTACCTGCAGGTATATGCTGAGCTGCTTGCAACGGCACAACCTGTTGCGGAAACGGCGCAGCGATCAGCCATCGAAGCTTTTCATGCTGCATATATCCGCGATCTCACCACCAAAGACCGCTCACAGGTGATGCTCGCGAAGATCATCGGCAAGCAGAAGGCTGCGCGGATATTCAACGAAGTGTTGGTGTAACTTGAAGGAGGAATGTAACGGCGCATTAAAGATTGTTTTCTTTTGTGTTGGGCCATGCAGTGGTTGTGATGTCCTCGACCATGTACAACGGAACTGATGTCTGCGGATGTGCCGTTATTCTGATATGCTTTTGCTATAATTGAATAATACCTTTGCCTTGCCTAATTATTTTGAATTCCTCGTCGGTGCAATCAACCACTGTTGAAGGCTCGGAAACCAAGAGTCCGATGTTGAGCACCACGTCAATCTGTTTGCCGAAGTACTCATGGATTGCCTCGCCGTCGTTAAGAATCTTTTCGCCCCAGAGCGGAACGCTCGTAGAGATGACCGGATTCCCGAGCTCCTGCGTGAGCATCCGGCACACGTTGCTGTTTGGCACGCGAATGCCGATGTGTTTGCGTTTGTAGAGCATGTAACGGTTTACCTCTTTTTTTGCGGGCAAGATGAAGGTGAACGGACCGGGCAAGTATTTGTTCATGAGGCGGTAGGCTCTATTGGACACAGAAGCATAAAGGGATACATTACTCAAATCTGGTGATATGAAGCTCAAAGGGCTTTTTTCGCGCATTTGTTTAATGCGGTAGATTTTTTCGAGCGCCCGCTTATTATGGAGATCGCATCCCAGAGCGTAGAGGGTATCGGTCGGGAAGACGATAACACCGCCGTCCCGCAGGATTTGCACCGCGGTCCGGATCGCACGAACCGGAGGATTCTTTTCATATACCTGCAAGATCATTTTTGTTTGCGATGATGGGGCGCTTGATAGTAAAATCGCGCGCACCACAATTGCGAACCCAAAGGGAACAAAGATATGCGGACATTATCTGTTTTGTACTGCATTATCATACTTGTATCTTGTGCATTTTTCACCATGCCGATTGTTTTGCATGCATCGGACAATACCACCAAAACAGAACTCCATGAACAAGATAAACTCATTGTTTCCCATCACCGAATTGCTGCCAAAGGAAAGCGTCTTAACTATACCACAACCGCAGGATGGCTTATACTTAAAAATGACGGCGGTCAGCCACGTGCAAAAATTTTTTTCATTGCCTATGAAAAGAAAGAAGAGCACAAGCAGCAGCGATCCATCACGTTTGCCTTCAATGGCGGACCGGGCTCTTCATCTGTGTGGTTACACATGGGTGCGCTCGGCCCCCGACGTGTTAAGCTATATCCTGATGGTACAGCGCCGCCACCGCCTGCGGTGGTAAGCGATAATGACCACACGTGGCTGTCGTTTACCGATCTCGTGTTTGTCGATCCTGTCGGAACCGGCTATAGCCGTGGCGTTGATGATAAGAAGGAACGGGAATTTTTTGACTTCAAGCAGGATATAGCGTCGGTAGGGGATTTTATCAGGCTCTGGCTCACCCGATTTGAGCGGTGGCAGTCGCCGGTGTATCTTGCCGGTGAAAGCTACGGCACCACGCGTGCTGTCGGGCTGATCGACTACCTGCATCGACAACACGGTATAGTGCTTAGCGGTATTATCCTTATTTCACCTGTGCTTGATTTCACTACCATATCCTTCAGCCCGTCTAACGAACTACCGTATCTTTTATACCTCCCGACGTATGCTGCAGCAGCATGGCATCATAAGCAGGCACACCACGACACATCGCTTGCACAGGTGCTTTCCCGCGTTGAGCAGTGGGCGGTTACAGACTATGTAACGATATTAGCACGGGGCCGAGCGCTTGAGGAACGGGAGCGGCAAACAACAGCACTGCACATTTCTGCATTTGCCGGACTCACACCTGACTATGTGATTAAAAATAATCTGCGTATTATGCCCGGCAGGTTTCGCAAAGAACTGCTGCGCAAGCAGGGGGTTGTGATCGGGAGAATGGATGCGCGGATAACCATGCCGGACACCGATACTGCTGCAGAAACAGCCACAGCAGATCCATCACTTGAGCGATTAGTCGGTATTTTTGCGGGTGCTGTTAATGGATATATCCGCAACGAACTGAGATTTGACGACGACCTTCCGTATACGTATCTGAACTACGAAGCTAACAAAGCATGGAACTGGCAGAGTGGCATCGGGATGCAACAGGGCTATATCAGCCTTTCGCAAGACCTTGCAGATGCCATGCACCTCCATAACCATTTGCGGGTCTTTGTTGCCGCCGGATACTACGATCTTGCAACACCGTATTTTGCAGCCCGATACACGATTGACCATCTCCCGCTCGAAGAGAGCCGAAGACGCGCCATTGAACTGCACTGCTATCCGGGGGGGCACATGATGTATACCGACCCTTTGTTGTTGCAGCAGCTTACCGCTGACGTTGAAGAATTTTACCGGAGAAAATAATGCAGTCGCTCCATGAGTCTATCATTTTTTTGAATGGGTATTTGTGGGGCCCGCCGATGCTCGTGCTACTGTTCGGCACCCATCTGTATATGACCCTCAAAACGCGCTGTATTCAACGGTATCTTTTGACAGCAATTCGGCTCTCGTTTTGCCGTGACCGCGGCAGTTGCGGAGATGTCAGTCAATTCGGTGCACTTTCAACCGCGCTTGCGGCAACAATCGGCACCGGAAATATTGTAGGTGTCGGCACGGCAATCGCACTCGGCGGCCCGGGGGCCGTTCTGTGGTGCTGGCTGACTGGTGTGTTCGGCTTTGCAACGAAATACGCGGAAGCACTTCTTGGGGTGAAATACCGGGTACAGACCACAGACGGCACGATGCTCGGAGGGCCGATGTATGCCCTTGAAAAAGGGCTTGGCATGCGATGGCTTGGGCTTGTGTTTTGCCTGTGTACGGTGGGTGCCTCGTTTGGCATTGGCAATATGGTGCAGGCAAATTCGATTGCGTCGCTTATGGGTGAAATTTTTCATATTGCGCCGCAGACAGCCGGGTTGGTGCTCGCATGTTGTGTCGGTGTGGTTATTCTCGGCGGCATCCGCTCGATTGCCCTGACCTGTGAGGCGCTTGTTCCATTTATGTCCCTGTTTTATATCGGCGGTTGCTGTTTTATCCTGTTTTTGAACGCAGAATTTATTCTGCCTGCACTTAAGCTGATTATCTCATCTGCATTTACGGATAAAGCAGCTGCAGGAGGGGTATTGGGCAACGGTATCATGATGGCAGCGCGTTACGGCATTGCCCGCGGCCTTTTTTCAAACGAAGCAGGCCTTGGCTCAGCGCCTATCGTTGCTGCTGCGGCACAGACAAAGAATCCGGTGCGGCAAGCGCTGGTGTCTGCAACGGGTACGTTTTGGGATACGGTGGTAGTATGTGCGCTCACCGGTATCGTGCTGGTGAGCTGCATCCTCCGGAATCCTGTTCTATTTCAGGGGATGCACGGCGACATGCTGGTGAAAACGGCATTCGGACATATACCTCATGTTGGACAGATTGTGTTGAGCGTGGGGCTCTTAACCTTTGTTTTTTCCACAATTCTTGGATGGTGCTATTACGGTGAGCGTGCTGTTGAATATCTTCTCGGCAAACGGGCGATTTTTTTGTACCGGTTCGCATGGGTGCTGGCAGTGTACTTCGGATCAGTTGCAAGCATGCCACTTGTATGGGATTTTGCAGATGCCATGAATGCGCTGATGGCGCTTCCAAATCTTGTTGCCCTTATGTTTTTAGGTAACGTAGTGGTTTCGGAGACGGCAACCTATCTTTGGAGCGGCAAGTTGGAGGCTTCTTCTGATGAGATTATATCCGATCGCTCGGAGAAATGTCAGGCGCTCGGGATGCGATCGTAAAGCTGTGCCATATGGCGCAGGCGCAGCATAAGTTCTTCGGTAAGCGCACCGCGTTTGAGCTTCCACTTCCAGTTTCCCGAGGTGGTTCCGGGAGTATTCATCCTGAATTCTGCCCCGTATCCAAGTACATCCTGTGCGGGTAGGATGACAAGATCGGCAATGCTTCGGTATGCAAGTCTGATGAGATGCCAGTGGAAGTCGCTGAAGCACTCGGTACCGATGTATTCCATGACATAGCGGCGGGTCTCGTTATCGATTTCCGGACCGTAAAACCATCCATTAGTAGTATTGTTGTCGTGCGTGCCAGTATAGACGACACAATTTCTGTCCGTATAGGTGTGCGGCAAGTAGGGATTTTTGTTGTTTCGGTCAAACGCGAATTGGAGCACTTTCATGCCGGGCAGACCGAGTTGTCTTCGCAATTTCGTTACCGGAGGGGTTATATAGCCGAGGTCTTCGGCGATAAACGGTATGTCCCCCAGATCATATCGGAGTCTTCGGAATAACTCTCTGCCCGGACCTTTATGCCATTTTCCTTTAATGGCTGTTGCTTCGCCTGCAGGGACGGCCCAATAGGCTTCAAATCCTCTGAAATGATCCAACCGGATGACGTCAACAAGTTTAAGCAGGTGTCGAATCCGCCGAACCCACCATTCGTATGTCCCCTCATGCAGTTTTTTTTCTTCGTTTTTCCACCGGTAGAGGGGATTGCCCCAAAGCTGACCGGTGCTGCTGAAATAGTCCGGTGGAACGCCTGCAACTGAGATCAGGGTACGGGTTTCAGGGTCGAGCTGAAATATATCGGAATGTGCCCATACATCAGCCCCGTCAAAGGGAACGTAGATCGGCAAATCGCCGATAATGCGAATTGAGCGGGCATTGCAATATGTCTTGAGCAAAGTCCACTGTGTAAAAAAAAGATATTGTGTGAACTTGTGGAAATTAATGCGCTGACAAAATGCAGTGTTGCACTTCGTGAGAGCATCCTTTTTTCGAAAGGCAATTGCAGGCTCCCATGCCTGCCAGCAGTTTGTTCCAAAATGGTCTGCACACGCTGCAAAGAGAGCATAGTCGTCAAGCCAGGAGGCCTCGCGGCTGCAAAATGTTTTAAAACGCTTAGCTTCCTCCTCAGAGGCGTTTTTGAAAAAACAGTCGGCAGCGATAAGAAGCAACTCGGTTTTTATATGCATAATCGTGTCGTAATCAACGAAGTCCGCATCATATTCTTCCTGGCTTTCTATTTTTAGATCAAACCATTTTGATCTTTTTAGGTCGTCTAGATTGATAAGGAGCGGGTTCCCTGCAAACGCAGAAGGAGAGGCATACGGAGAATATCCAAACGCAGGAGATACAGGATTAAGCGGCAGTACCTGCCAATAGCGTTGACCGCCAACCATAAGAAGATCGGCGAATCGATATGCTTCTTCGCCCAG
>JAOAHH010000142.1 GCA_026415325.1 Thermodesulfobacteriota bacterium
CTGCTAACCATAGCACAGTTCACGGTCAGCGTGAACCTGTTTCACAGAGCCCATTGCTAAACGGATGGGGCTAAATTCCTTGACAATTCCTTTTTTTTATGGTTTTTTATTTATTTCTTTTATATAAACAAGTATCATAGACTTTCAGTAAAGGGAGAATATTTTGAAAAGAACGTTTCAACCAAGCAATCTGAGACGCAAACGAACCCATGGATTTCTTGTGCGGATGAGCACCAAAGGTGGACAGGAGGTCATCAAGCGGCGGCGAAGAAAAGGCCGCAAACGTCTGAGCGTTTAAGGCAGTCTGCCGGCATTTGGATGGTATGGCGTTATATACCCTGAAGCGACATGAGCGCATCAAAAAGCGTCGTGACTATACTCTCGTGTACCGACACGGTATAACTGCTGAGTCACCGCATTTCAAAATAACAGTACTGCCGAATTCGCTGGGGTGGAGTCGGATCGGAATTACTGTGAGCAGAAAAATAGGCACTGCGGTACGGCGCAACATGATAAAACGGCGCATTCGGGAATATTTCAGGCTGCATAAAGCGATGCTGCCGCATTCCCATGACATCGTCGTGACTGCAAAGCAAGGGGCGTGCTCTCTCTCATACGCAGGAACGGTTGGCGAGCTCGAGCGGGTGCTGCTCCATACCGTTTTCCAGCATGCTGGCACATCCAGAGCATAAATATACCATGCGTACAGCCAACAGTATCATGATCCGCATCCTTCGCTGGTATCAGATCCTTATGTCACCGGTGCTTGGTTCACAATGCCGCTTCGTCCCGAGCTGTTCCGCATATGCAATCGGTGCTTTTGAAAAATACTCTTTTTTCAAAGCGCTCAGGCTCATTGCATGGCGGCTCCTGCGATGCCATCCTTTCCACCCCGGCGGTTACGATCCGGTATGAAGGTGGGGTGCACCGCCATCATTATCAACCGCTGCGAGCACAGATATTCAATACCTGTGATGTCGATGTCAGCCGGCATACCGTAATCAATTTAAAGAAACGTGCATTATGGACAACGAAAAAAGAATTTTTCTTGCAATTCTGCTCTCGATTATCGTGCTCTATCTGTATCAGGTGCTGTTTCTACCGCCGGCACAAAAACGTCGCACATCCCCGGCACCGCCGCAACAGCCGCCTGCGGCAGTCGTTGCCGAGCAACCGGCACCTCCTCTGCCTGCTCCTGACATCGCGCCTGCCGACACGCATACCGCCCAACCCGGGATTGACCGTGATATCACGGTAGCCGGCACGTTGTTTGAGGCCCGTTTTTCTGCCAGTGCAGCAGGTCCGCGCAGTTTCCAACTCTGCCGTTATTATGAGGCGATTGAACCGCCGGCGCTCATCCGCATCATTAAAAAAACATTTGGTAGTGCCGTGCAACCAAATCCACGGGCAAACAAGTCAAAAGAAGTGCTTCCGCTCTTGCCCGGACAAGCGTCGGTATTCCGAACCCTCTTCGTTGGCTCTGATGCAGTTGTTCACGGCGACGGCATGTGGGAAACAGCGGGGAGCGATATCCGCTTAGCGCCGTCTGCTCCTGCTGCCGACCTCATATTTTCACAGAACGATCCTGCAGGAATACGGCTGATCAAGAAATACACCTTCCGCGAAGGCCAGTATAAAATCGACTGCGAGCTCACCGTCTCCAATACCGGCACCGGACCGCTCACCGGCAGCCCCGTGTTTGTATGGACAGCTCCCGTTCCGTCCATCAACGGCGGCGGGATGTTCAGTGGCCCTGCAGCACCCATTGAGTTCGCCTATCATATTAACGGCAATGTGGCAAAAAAGGACGTTACCAAAATTAAGGAGCCGATCACCATTGAAGGTGATATCCTGTGGGCTGCGATTGAAGAAAAATATTTTACCGCCGCAGTGCTGCCCGTTACCGAACGGCCGGCACAAATACGGCTGATGCGACACGGCGCAAACGGCGTCGCATATCAGATGGCATATGCCGGGGTGACGCTTCAGCCGGGTCAGTCCCGGTCATATCAGTTTTCTCTGTATTGCGGGCCAAAAGACATCGACATACTGCGCCAGCAGGGAGCAGAACTCGAAAAAGCTGTCGTGTTCGGATGGTTTGATGTAATCGCGCGGCCGCTCTTGGTCAGCCTGAAGTTTTTCCACCGATACCTCGGCAACTATGGGCTTGCCATCATCCTTGTCACCATTATTATTAAAATCCTCTTCTGGCCGCTCACCCACAAAAGTTTCTCGGCGATGAAAGAGATGCAGAAGCTCCAGCCGGAACTGGCGCTGCTGAAGGAAAAATACAAAGACAATAAAGAAGAATTTGCGCGGCAGCAACTTGCGCTCTATAAAAAATACAAAGTCAATCCGCTCAGCGGCTGTCTGCCCACACTCATTCAGATACCGGTGTTTATCGCACTCTACAACGCGCTCATGTATTCGATCGAACTTAGGCATGCACCGTTTATTTCATTTTGGATCAACGACCTCTCGGCCAAGGATCCAACCTATATTGCCCCGCTCGTGATGGGACTTTCGATGTTTATCCAGCAGAAAATGACGCCAACAACCGCCGATCCGGCCCAGGCCAAAATGATGCTGTTTATGCCGGTTATCTTTACCATTATGTTTCTGAACTTTCCGTCAGGGCTGGTGATTTACTGGCTTGTCAATAACCTCATCTCGATCGCACAGCAGGTCTATATCAACCGAAAACTGGCTGAAACAGGAGGCACACCCGTATGCACACCATCGAAGTTGAAGCAAAATCCGTCAAAGAAGCGATTGCGATAGCATGCGAACGATTTCACACAACAGAACACAATCTTTCCATCGAAATTATCCAAGATGGATCAGGCATCTTTTCTTTGTTTTCAGGCAAGAAGGCAAAAATCCGGGCTACAAAAGTTGCCGCCGGATCGGACAACCACAATGCTGCGGCCATACTGCGCGAAACACTCGAGCGTATCGTACGATGCATCGATCCGGATGCTTCGGTCGAAATGCTTTCGCGCAACGACGGTATCGTGCTCCATATCGTCAGCGCCGACAACGCCCTGTTTATTGGAAAACAGGGGCAAACCCTGGAAGCATTCCAATACCTTTTTAACAAAATAAAAATGAACCGTTTTAAAGACGCGCCGCATGTCACAATCGATGCCGGCGAATACCGGCAGCGGCACATCGATTCGTTGATCAGCATGGCGCGGCGCCTCAGTCAGCGCGCAAAACAGCGCAACAGTGCCGTGAGCACCGGTCCGCTTGCACCGGCAGATCGGCGTATCATCCACCTTGCGCTCAAGGATGACGAAAACCTGGTTACTCGGAGCAAGGGCGACGGATATCTGCGGAGGGTCACCATTGCCCCGAAAAATACGAGTTCCTTCAAACAACGGAGTGAGCCATAGTGCACTGAAACGAACAACCTGAATGTAAAGGAGACCGACCATGTTTAAAATCCAAACCTTGAACAAAATTTCGCCGCGCGGTCTTGCACTGCTCCCCCCTGAGCGGTATGAACATGCATCGGAAATCGTCAACCCCGATGCGATTCTTGTCCGCAGTCAGAACATGCTCGATATGGAGTTGCCGGCGTCGCTCCGCGCAATTGCGCGGGCAGGTGCCGGGGTAAACAATATCCCCGTTCAAAAATGCTCCGAACGCGGCATCGTCGTATTCAATACACCTGGCGCCAATGCAAACGCAGTGAAAGAGCTTGTGCTTGCAGGGCTCCTGCTTGCATCACGCAAAGTCTATCAGGGAATTACGTGGGCAAAAAGCCTTGCAGGGAAAGGTGATGAGGTGCCTCAACTGGTGGAGAAAGGAAAATCCAATTTTGAAGGCCCGGAAATCATGGGCAAAAAGCTCGGCGTCATCGGCCTGGGGGCAACCGGCGTCATGGTGGCAAATGCCGCCGATGCGCTCGGCATGGAGGTAATCGGCTTTGATCCTTTTGTGTCCGTGGACGCCGCATGGCGGCTCTCCCGCACCGTGCGCAAAGCGCTCAGCATCGACCACCTTCTTGCAGAATCGGATTACATTACGCTGCATGTACCGCTTAATGATACCACTCGCGGTCGCATTAATCGCGATAAATTCGAGGTCATGAAAAAAGGAGTGCGGTTGCTGAACTTCGCGCGCGCCGAAATCGTCAACACGGACGACCTCAAAGAAGCAATCAAAAAAGGCATCGTTGCAGTCTATGTGACCGATTTCCCAACGGATGATATTTTAAGCCTTGATGCGGTTATTCCCATACCACACCTTGGCGCCTCCACCCCGGAATCAGAGGAAAACTGTGCCATGATGGCGGTAAGCCAGCTTCGCGACTATCTGGAATTAGGGAACATTACAAATTCGGTCAATTTTCCAGAGTGTGTGTTGCCGTTTTCCGGAACACAACGAATTACCATAGCAAACAAAAACATTCCGAACATGATCGGCCAGATTACCCCGATCCTTGCTGCCGAGCATATCAATATAGCCGATATGCTGAACAAAAGCCGCGGCGATTATGCTTACAACATTATCGATATTGACGGCACCCTCCCTGAGCCGGTACTGAAAAAGCTGCAGGCAATTGACGGGGTCATTATGGTGCGGGTAATCAACAATCCGTCTAATAGTGTTTCTTAATTACAAGGAGGTCTCCCAATATGCGCTGGCAAAACTGTGCAGGCATGATCATACTCGTTGCGTGCCTTTCGGGATGCATCCGGTTTACTGCCGGCGTGCATTCTGAATCCTATACCCCCCGGTTCAGAGGTTGGGTCAAAGGCTATGCAACGCACAAAGCAATGACCGAGTATGATGGAACGATTCTTACTATTGCTACGTTTGATGACAGCCAACATCCGGGAGAACTGCTGTCCGTGGATCTCTGGCCACTTGCAGGTATTGGCATCGGCCCGCTCGGTGCGCGAATCCGTCTGCTGCCTTTCGGTCTGGGTTTCGGAACGATTGCATACGATCCAAATCCCCAGCCCTTGCCCGTTCAAAAGAAGAAAAAATCCCGGATAAAAAAAGGCAGCAAAACGTAGGGGGTGATTGGCAAATTTACAACAGAACGGCGGAGATCAGTCTGTTGCCGACCCTCTTCTGAACCACAGATGGTAGCTGCCGTTGGGTATCTGCACCGGACCGACCTGAATCGGCGGCATCAGGGTGTCGTTGTCAAAACCGGCAGGCAGGTCGCCTTGCAAAATCGGCTGCAATGCGACATCGACCGCAATCCCGGTTGTTGCGGGAATATCCCAGGAGAACGTTGCCGAAATATCCGCCGTTGCATCGCCTTCTGCCGTATGCACCGTTATCTGGCGGGTGATCGTCGGTGCTGCCGGGGTCGCTGTACCTGACCATGGCTCGATAACAAATGCCCGGGTTTCTGCCGTAATATAATAGGAAGCACGGTTTTTAAGCAACAGCAGCGTCACTTCAATATCATTATTGCCCGGAAGCATCGGCAGGATACCGAAGAAATTCATTTCAACCCCGAGCTCCCCAAACGGGATCGTTACATCACCCTCTGTTACCGGGATTGATGGTCCCTCAAGAACATAGTGAATCCGCGCTCCCTCCGGCATATCAGAAACTCCGGTCATCGAAAGCGTTATGGTTGCAAGAGGATTATTGAGCAGTTTGATGTCGATGGTAGCGGGTTGATCTGGGGTTATAGCAACCGTCCTTGCGCCCAGCAGGGGAAGCAGATACGATATGGTAACACCGTTGCTGTCGGCAGATGCGGTAAAAAAACCGGGAATCCCTGCATGAACCCGCGTCGCAGTAAACAATATCGCAAGCACAACGGTAAAGCCAAGGATGTTTGTTCTGGCCTGTGCCATGGTACACCTCCCGAGAAATCTAAAACGGGTATGAATTAAATTATCTGTCTGCAGGCGCCGCGCTCGTGCGCTGTTCCGAAGAGCTATCGGTTGTTTCAGAAAACACTTGAGCGGTAAACACGGCAAGCTGTGCGCCCTGCTCCCATGCCCGATCAGGGAGGCCGGCCTTGCGGCAGACGGCCTGCAACAACTCATCGCGCGACCAATGCTGCTCAAGGGCAACCTGTGGAAGCAGAACTGCACTTTTTGCCCCCTGCATCACCATCACCCCGTGAACACCAACCTGCACCTCATCAGGCGTGGCAACAAGGCGCGGCGGTGAAAGCACCGATATCTCAATAACAACGGTATGCTCTTCTCCTGCCCGAAGCGGAGTGAACCGCATGTCGCGCGTTGCAGCATAGACCGTACAATCAACCACTGCTTGAACAAGCTCTTTAACGGCAGCCGTGTACCCGATACAGCCGCGTAGTTCGTGCGTCTTGCGTTCTTTCAGTGTGACAAACACCCCGCGCTTTTCCCGCAGCCGGTCACTGAGGGGAATATGTGAAAGATCAGGAACCGTCTGGCGGTGAAGAAACTCAGTGAGTGTTGTGCGGGCAATGCGCAGAAGCATCCCGCCGTCCTTTTGTGAGATCTCTTGCCCTTCCGCAGCGCCCCAGCGTGCTGATGCTAGAACTGCAAGGAGACACCCCACTGCATACCATTGAACATGCAGAGAACGTATTCGCAGACACTTGAGCATCATCACACTCCCTCAGCCATCACGCCTGTATGGTCGCTTTTTGCGTTGCCCTCCGGCACACAGACATTTTTGGTGACCATGGCGTATGCGCTGTGATTATGAATGCTTTCATGGTTTTCCGATTCAACGGCATACCAGATGAAATTGGGGTCTTGATCGAGCCGCTCGGCAACGGCTCGCACAATATCTTCGGCAAACATCGGATTTTCGTAGGCGCGCTCGGTTACGAATTTCTCATCAGGCCGCTTGAGCAGAGGGTAAATTTCGTTGACCGCAGCATGCTCGACGAGACTGATCAAATCCTCAATCCAGAAGAACTTTTTAAATCGCACAGACACCCTTACCACACTGCGTTGGTTATGGGCACCGTAATTGCTGATCTCCCGTGAACAGGGACAGAGCGTTGTCACCGGCACGGCAATGCCGACGACAAGGTCGAGCTTCTCACGGTGTGATCCTATAATCGTGCAGCTATATTCCATCAGACTCTTTGCTTTGGTAACTGGTGCTTCCTTTTCTATAAAAAACGGGAAGGTGATTTCGATATGTGCAGACTGGGATGCAAGCCGATGTTTCATCTGAACCAGAATGTCGGCGATATTCTTCGTGCTGATGCCGTGGCGATACCGGTTCAGAATCTCGATAAACCGACTCATGTGCGTCCCTTTAAACCGATGCGGCAAGCTGACATACATATTGATGGTTGCGACGGTATGCTGTACCTCATTTTTTTTATCGAGCACAACAATCGGGTACCGGATGCTCTTGACGCCGACTTTATCGATATCAATGTTCCGGTGATCGTGCTGGCTGTGAATATCTTTCAGAGTCATACGCTGTTGAACCTCGGCTGTTCACTATATGCGGCACATGCTGTTGGTGATTCCCAAACCGTTACCTTGCTGAGCTGCACCCCATGCTGCTGCACCAGTGCCTTGAGCCTGCCGAATAAAAATCTGGCAATGTTTTCTGAAGAAGGATTAAGTTCGGTAAACGGTGGAATATCGTTCAAACAGACATGATCGAGCGGTTCGAGCACCTGCTTAAGGATGGTCTTCAGATCGTGGAAGTCTGCAGCAATCCCGATCTGGTTTACCGCAGGCGCTGTGACCGACATCGCCACACGCCACGTGTGACCGTGGATGGTTTCGCATTTCCCTTGATAATCGCGCAGCCGGTGTGCGGCAGCAAATGAGGATTCAACAGTCAATTCAAACATAAGGGGCTCACTGGCGATTAGAGTTTTACCACGTCTCGACGTCGTTTCTGCAAAAACATCGGTCCGGGATCCATATATTCCACAGTTCGGGGCGTAATTTTCAACAAGCAGTAGTCAGGATCTGTCGGACCGCCCGGGAAAAAGAAGGCAAACCCTTCACGCCAGTATTTTCTGCGCAGACGGTCATTCGTAATAATCTCTGCAGTACCGCTTATACAGGCATGGACATGGTCATCAGGATCGTCAACAAACACGCTCACGTGTGGATTGTTTTTAATATCCTGTACTTTACTGGTGCTCAGCCCCGTGGCAAACCAAATAATCATGTCTTTGCCAATAGGGAGGTTTGTCATGATGCGTGCACGGGGAGTGCCGTCCGGGCCATTTGTGATAAGCTTTGCATACCGGTTGCGTGTAATCAACGCTATAACCTTCTCACGGATGTCATCTTTTTTCATAATGCTCCTCCTGCTTGCACGTTTTAGGGAGTTATGTGTATGCCCAACCATACACGACTGCCATATCCTGCGCTGTCACATTCACCGCGACCTGGGTGGTTTGTAAAACAGTACGCATTGCACTGCACGACCCCTAACCCACGGTATAACCATAAACCTGCGCTCAATGTGTGTCAACAGGAAAGGGCTGTTCTCCACCCGCAGCATGAACATGGCAACTAGTGGTTGACATTTGCAAAATTTCTGTCATAGTTAAAACAAATCGACCTCGAGACCACCCCCGGCAGGAACCTGCACTCATCTCGCCGGTATCCGGACATCCCGACCAGTACCTTTTCAGGGGAACGCCGTATGCCCTTGCGCTGATGTACCTGAATGCCGCTCATTGCCGGATCGGGAACCACCTCAAAGGTCAATGACTCACCTCAACAGAAGGAGACAACGTATGGCAACACAGGTGCGCAAAGGAGACACCATCAGCGTCCACTACACCGGCCGGTTTGAGGACGGCAGCATATTCGACTCATCGCTTGGCCGTTCCCCACTGGTGTTTACGGTAGGGGCGGGGCAGATTATCAAAGGATTTGACGATGCAGTGATCGGCATGGTGAAAGGCGAAAAAAAGACGGTATCCATCAAACCGGATATGGCGTACGGACAACGCTCTGAGGAACTCGTGTTTGATTTTCCGCGCTCCAATGTGCCGGACGGCATGGAGCTTGAAGTCGGCATGATGGTGCAGCTTCGGGACGACGAAGGCAATCCTGTTCCTGCAGTCATTGCAGCCATCAACGATACATTCGTGACCATGGACTGTAACCATCCGCTTGCCGGCAAAACCCTCGAGTTTGACATCCAGATTATTGAAACAGGGCTTACCCCGGATGTTTCCTGCAGTGGAGGGACATGCGGGAGCTGTGCAGGCTGCGACAATTAAACCGTTGCATGCGGGCACACGGTCAAACGCCTCAGTCTGACTAGTGCTGCCGCGGTAGGCGTGAGGGTGGTCGATACAGGCCACCTGACCATGCAACAAGGTCGTCGATCGATCGCGCGGCGAGCAGATCGCGTGTGGCATCCTGCCGATGGATACCGAGATCCTCAGGATACTGAACCAGTTTTTTCTCCCGGAGCTCGCCGATCCTGTCTGCATCAACCCAGCTGCCGAGCGGCGATGCACCTGCCACGGCACAGATGCAATCGCGCCGCTCGTTCAGGTCCCTGCATCGATACAGATAAGCAATGCCGATGTCGGTGACGATGTGCGTTACATCCTGTCCGTAAATCATAACAGGCGGCAGCGGAAGCCCTGCCTGCTCCGCAAGGCGCCATGCGCTCAACTTCTCAACAAATGTCGGCCGCGCAGGGTCACGGCATGACTGCACAATTTGCACAATCAGCCTTTTCCCCATTGGCATAGGGCCGTTGATAAGGTTGTGGAGAGTGCAGTTTCTCCCGACCTCAAGCCACGCACGAGTGGCGTGCCGCCGCCCCGGTGCATTGGCACCCATGTTCGGGGCGCCGCCAAAGCCGAGGATGCGATCTTCAGTTGCCGTAGAGCTGTTGCCGTACTGATCGATTTCGAGCGTTGATCCGATGAACAGGTCAACACCGTAATGGCCTGCAAGCTGACAATATGCCCGGTGCGAACGCATTGACCCATCGGGTCCAACAAAAAAGACGTCCGGACGCTGTGCTACATATGCTTCCATCCCGGGTTCAGACCCGAACGAGTAAATCGACGTGACAAATCCGGATTCGATCGCGGGAATGATGGTCGGAATCGGGTTGATCACCCAATGGGTGCATATTTTCCCTTTCAACCCAAGCTCTGCACCGTACGTCGGGAGAAGCAACTCGATCGCTGCTGTGTCATAGCCGATGCCGTGATTTAGTGATGTGACGCCGTAGTGCGCGTAAATTCCCTTGATCGTCATCATAGCCATAAGAATGCTCTTTTCAGAAATCCGTGCCGGATCCCTGGTAAACAGGGGATCCTGATAGAACGGCTCTGATGACGGAATGATGTAGTCAACCTGATCACCGGGGATATCGACACGGGGCACCTTGCCGACCATCTCGTTGACCTGCGCAATCACAATGCCCTGCTTGAACTTTGTCGCCTCGACAATGGTTGGCGTATCTTCGGTATTCGGCCCTGTATAGAGGTTGCCGTTGATGTCTGCGGCATTTGCAGCAATAAGCGCCACCCGCGGCGTTAAATCAAGAAAATAGCGCGCATACAACTCAAGAAACGTATGGAGCGAGCCAAGCTGCACCTGCCCGCTTTTTACCATCTCTGCAAGCCGCTTGCCCTGTGCGCCTGCATAACAGGTGTCAAGTCTTCGGGCAATGCCGCGAGAAAACAGATCAAGGTTTTCCGGAAGGCTGACAATCGACTGCACGATATGCAGGTCGTGTATCCGCGCGGGATCGACCCTCAGCAGCGCCCTCATTAATACCTGCGCATGTTTCTGATTATCGCCTTCGATGCATACACGATCGCCAGGCTCAAGAACTGCTTCGAGCAGGTGAACAGCATCCCCTTCTTCAACTTTTTTGCCGTCAAGCCTCACCCGCTCGTGCACCCGACGGTGCCGCTCGCGGGTATTGTCGCCAAGGGTTGTCCATATCCGTTGAACACAGCGGTTCATCAGCATTCCTTTTTATAAAAATTGTTATTTAGAGATTTTTGGTTGGCTGATGATGGTAATCTTTCGCGGTGATATATGCAAGAAGTTTTATGCCGGGAAAGAAAGGGCAAAAGGTTTGTTTTTCAATATCGCGCTTCCATCTGACGCTGCTCCGTTGCGCTCAATTGTCATGTGCTGGCAATTGTCATGTGCTGTTTTATCCAACTATCATGGCTGGTTAGTACATTGATTAAAAAAGTAGGATAAGGACTATTTCTGTCATTGCTTCTGTGGTTGCGCGGCAAGCGTTTCTGCCAGTGTGAAAAGCTCCTGCAGAAGCTGGGGGGTGGCAAAGCTTTGGGGGCGCGAGAGCGCCTCTGCCAGCTGTTTCCTCTGACAGGAGATTCTCTTGTCTCATAAAACTCCCTTGTAGTACGGTTGAATTTATGCGGCCATCATAACGTATGGATTTGCAACGACAAAGGAAAAAATTAAAAGCGGCCTACACCGCGCGGTTCAAAGGAAAAAGGGCATGCTGAGCGTGAAGCGTGAAGCTAAGAGACAAAAACTATGCGAGAAGAAGAATTAGGATGCGCTTGCCGGCAACAATCTATCTACCGCAACCGACTCTATGTTCATACCCCGTTTAGCGATTATGCTGCCGCTTTTTTTCTTTCGTTTTGAATAATGATTTTGGGGTTTGGGTTTTTTGGCGGCACGGGCAGACCTTGTTCTTTCAACAGATTGACATGTTCGATCATCCCCCATTTTGCCTTATACAGACAGTCTTCAATGGAATGTCCAATGCCGGTAAACCCTTCCAAATCAGGAGAATAAAATCCGAAGTAATCCGGCTCTTCAGTTGCTTCAATGATAAGCGAGTATTCCAAATCAATCATTGTTCTTCTCCACGATTAATTTATTTCTTTATGCCTGCTGATTTCAGGATAGCATAACATGTTCCGGTCGGCACCTCTTTTGAACCATGATAATCAACTCTGATAAGGTGCGGACATTCTGGTTTTCCATAATAACGGATTGACCCCTTTTCCTTTACAATTCTGAATCCGTTTTCCTCCAGCAGCCTGACAACTTCATTAAATTTCATAAAAATGAAAAAATGGGTGGTTAGACAATGTACTCCACATTATCCCCTTGTCAATACAACTATTTTGCCTGCAATCTTGTTATATTTCGGGGTATACATAATTGCAGTAAGTTTCATCTATCGCCTCCTGTTTGAATAAAAAATATTTTACCTCTGTGTTTCAACCTTAGTCAACGAGGGAAATTGAAACACAGGTGGGAAATTAAGTAAGTGAGTCTGTTGAAAATCCCGGAAGGAAAGGGTTACATCTTCATTCGTCATATATTTTTTTTGACATGTTTGATGTAATAAGGCGTGGCATACCCACAGTGCATAGACTATCCCGATACCTACTATCATGTCCTGTCTCGGGGCAATGAATGAAGGCTTATTTTCAGGGAAGACAATATTATGAACAATCCGGTTTGGGCTGGAATAGTGAAGGAGGCAGAGCACTACCAATGGAGCAGGAGGCGGTTTAGCCGTGACCAGCGGCTGTAATACTAGAGATGGTGACCCTTTTTGCTTGCTTCACACTTTTTATTCGATGAAAAGAGAAAAGTAAAGATTGTTAATACCAAACATGCTCCAATTCAGTCATTGCCGCTGTGGTTGCGCGGCAAGCGTTTCCGCCAGTGTGAAAAGCTCCTGCAAAAGCTGGGGGGTGGCAAAGCCTTGTGCCTGAAACCTAATAACCCCGTCCCGGTCAAGCAAGAATGCGTATCCATGCCGTGGGTCAAGGGAGAGTTGTTCAAGATAGTGTGCCACATCGCCGTACATGGTCACAACGTGCTTATGCTTAAAGGATGGCAGTCCCGCACGCATCCCGCCGTCGATAATCATCTTCATAAACTTATAGCCTGAAGAGATCATCGGAATTTCATAAAACATGAAACCCGGATTGTTTCCGAACTTTTCATAAAACGGGTTAAGCCATGAATCGAGCTGCCCCTGATTTTCTCGCAAAAAGGCAACCGTAATAAGCGTTACCTTTCCCCGGCATGAGTCCGGGATCGATTCCTTGTCGCCCGCAAGAGAAGACCCCGTCACGGTTGGAAATCTTTTTCCGATATTGGTGCTCGCCATTGCCTGTCCTCCTCTTGCCGCATCCCCTGCCGCGCATACGATGAGCACGGCACCGATGCAAATGGTTTGGTGCAGGAATCGCCGCATCTGATCCTCCGATCATAACTCTATGGTACAGCTCAATATATGCGGCACAATGCCGGATGTCAACAAAAACACTCAAGAGTTTTCCGGAGCCTGAGCAACAAAACCGTAGGCATACTGCTTACACAGCAGCCCGCCGTGGCCCACAGGGTCGCCACGAGGGCGATATCACGCTCGTGTATTTGTCAAGCGCAAGCAGGCTGCCAAACGTGAGCGTAAAATCGCCGTACCTGCTGTTGACCTCGTCAAGCACGCGGCTGATTGCCTGCTGGCGCTGTCGCTCGGGAAGCAGCTCGAGCTGCCGCGGCTGCCGTGCAAGGTTGCCGAGGGTAATGCCCAGAAGCCGCACAGCCTGCCGGAGCCTGAGCGAGGCAAGGATGCTGCGTGCAACCTCATAGATATCCAAAGTATCGCATATCAGGCGACTGACGGAGCGGCGACGGGTAAAGGTTGTAAAGTCCCGATACCGCACCGTGACCGCTACAGTTCTCCCTGCAAACCCGGCACAACGGGCTCTGCGTCCTACCATCTCTGCAAGCCTGAGCAGATGCCCCTCAAGCGTCTGTCTGCATGCAATATCCTGTTCAAACGTCATGCTGTGCCCTATAGATTTTGGATCAGAACCCTCGGTAACAGGAACGACCGGGCTGTCATCCTCACCCCGCCCCATCCGGATAAGCTGCTCTCCGATCACCCCGAAGTGCCGGCGCAACAGCAGGGGATCTGCCCTGCCCAGTTCGCCGCAGGTCGTGATGCCGATCAGCGCGAGTTTCTGTTCCGTGCAACTGCCGATTCCGCACAGCTTGCCGACCGGAAGATGCTCCATAAAACCTGCAACCTCCTCAGGCCGTATTTCAACAAGCCCATCGGGTTTTTCCATATCGCTTGCCAGTTTTGCAAGGAGCTTGTTCGGCGCAATGCCCGCAGAACACGTAAGCCCAAACCGGGCGCGCAGCTCCTGTTTGATGGTGTGCACTATAGACCGGGCACTGCCAAACAGACGGAGGCTGCCGGTCACATCGAGAAACACCTCATCGATCGAGAACACCTCGACAAACGGAGTAAATCCATGGCACAGCGCGACAAAACGGGAGCAGGTGTCTGCATACCGACCGTTGTTTGCAGGAACAAACACGATATCCGGGCATCGGCTGCGTGCCTCCCCCATCGTCATCCCGGTTTTCACCCCACAGGCCCGTGCCTCATACGAAGCGGTGGTCACAACCGTCCTTATGCCGCTGCCCACAACCGCAATCGGACGCCCCCGCAGCGCCGGGTTGCGTTGCTGTTCAACCGATGCAAAAAAAGCATTCATATCAAGATGAATAACGGTGCGCTGCATAATCGTCATCCATGGTGTATGGACTGTGGTTTTTACGCATGTGATGCTATTCCGGTCAGTGCAACGTGCCCCGGTCCTGGTTAATCTTCCACCGCCTCAAGGATCCACATAAGCCGCTCTGGCCGAAAGGAAAGTTCATAAAGATTAACCCCGTCGCTCACCGAAAAATGCAGACAAACCGTGCTCCCCTCCCGTTCGGTCCAGGTATAAGTGATCTCTCTGACCGGTATTTTCCTGCCGCGGTATAAAAACCACCGGGGCACAACAGCACCCCGCCTGAATACCGCGCCAACGGCTATGGATGTTCGCAGGGAAACGACCATACCACCAGACTCCCAAGGTTCAACATTCCCAAAAGCAATGGTAAAAATTCGTGGCGGCTCCCGCTCCTGACTGCCGGATTTTTAGTTTTTTTTCGGAACCGGGCATGGAAGTGCTTGTCATACGCCGGATGCCCTGTAACGCCTTACGCTTCACGGCGCACGTTTTCCATATTTCTAAATATACCAACGACCTTACCGATGATCCGCACCTCATCGCTTCCGGGAGCAACCCAGATCGGTTTCATTGCAGCATTGGCGGGCTGAAGCCGCAGTGCATGGCGCTCCTTGAACACATACTTGAGGGTTGCCTCATCACCCACGAGCACCGCTGCAATCCCGCCCTGCTCAACGTTGCTCTGCGGCCTGATCAGCGCAAGATCCCCGTCTAAGATATGAGCCTCTCTCATGCTGTCACCGCTCACCCTCAAAAAAAACATGCCCTCAGCGCGGGCAATCGAGCTGTCGACCGCTATGCTTCCTTCACGGTGCTCAACGGCAAGCAGAGGCTTCCCCGCGCGGATCGTTCCGACAATCGGCACCATCCGAACAGCAGGCCGTCGCAGTCCGTCAAGAACTTCAATCGCCCTCGAAATCCCGGGTTTCCTCCTGATAACGCCTTTGCGTTCGAGGATATCCAGAATCTTTTTTGCGCTGTTTGGTCCTGCAAGCTTGAGACATCCGGCAATCTCCCGCACCGTCGGCGGATACCCTGTTTCAAGGATATGGCGCCGAACAAAATCAAAAACCCGTTGCTGTTTTGGGGTAAGCCGCTCATCCATATTCTTCAGGTCTCCATCGCCTTAGTTGTACATTTGTTATACTTTTTAGCGTGGGGATGTCGGGCTGTCAAGCCGTTTTTTGAAACTAAACCTACAGGCAACGTTGCCCACAGGACACAGACCCCGCTCTGGAGCACTCGGAACGAACGCCGGAGTTCTGAAATTGCGGCCCGTGGCGCATATAAAAACAAGATACCGTGGCATAATCACCGACCATGGCAGCATGGATACAAGGAGTGTTACAACAGAAAAAATTGACACACGGAAAAAATATTTATAGGATAGCGTACGGCAAAGCCGCTGAAAACAGTATGCGGCAAAGGAGGTGCCGGTGAAAATCAAAAAAAGAATGGCCCATAAGCTGATTACGATCCCGCCTCAGGCAAAGGTCCTCGATGCGTTAAATCTTCTGCATCAGCATTCGATACGTCATCTGCCGGTTGTCGATGGAGAAACCTTTGTCGGGTTTATCACCGAAGCTGAAATCAGGCAGGTCCTCCTGCTCCCCGGCGGAAGCGATATCACGGTGGCCGAGGTCATGAACAAAAACCCGGTCACCATCGGTCCTGAAGAAAATCTGGAAGAAGCGGCGCGGCTTATTTACCATTACAAGCTCAGCGGTATCCCTGTTGTCGATCACGGCAAGCTTGTGGGCATTATTACGGTCGGCGACATCCTTGCCGCATTCATAGAAATCATGGGCGTGTTGCAGGCAAGCTCCCGGATCGATGTGGTGTTAGGTGAACAGCCAGAAGCCTTCGAGAAGGTGTCACGCATCATCAAACAAAAAGGCGGGGAAATCATCAGCGTCGGTATGGGGAATATGCCCGAGAAAAAAAAGAAGTTCTATTTTTTCAGACTCAAAAAGTGTGCGGTCGATCCTATTGCGCATGCGCTGCGGGAACACGGCTATGAAGTCGTCTCGGTCATTGCATAACAGCATGACACCTGATGCTGATGGACACAACGTCCCGACGCTCATGACAACCTGTGTCCCACTGCTCGAAGTTTTTGCAAATCCCCACCCCCGTCGCACCTATACGATCACCATCGAAGCACCTGAATTTACCTCCGTTTGTCCGAAAACCGGCCAGCCCGATTTCGGCACCATTCTGATCACCTATATTCCTGACAAAACCTGTATTGAGCTTAAAAGCCTCAAACTGTATCTCCAACAATACCGTATGGTTGGTGTTTTTTATGAAGACATTACCAACAAAATCCTCAGCGACCTTGTTGCTGCCTGCAGCCCGCGGTGGATGCGCGTGGAAAGCCGGTGGCGGCCGCGAGGCGGCATAACAACAACGGTGATCGTGGAACATAAAAAAACAGGCCGTTCAATCAGAGGCTGATACCCGCAACCATTCTTTGAAACAATCCTCCATGATTCTCTATGTCGGCGCAACAGGGTTACTTGGCCGCACGGCAGTACAAGAACTGTGCAGGAGAGGCAAACCCGTCCGGTGTCTGGTAAGGCAGACCTCTGATACTGCACCACTACCGCAACACGGCCTTGAAATCGTCCGTGCCAACCTCCATGATGAAAAAACCCTTGCGCGCGTCTTCAACGGCGTTGAAACGGTTATCAGCAGTTTTGCCACCAACATCGCCCATGAGAAGAAGGTATCGGTGCTGTGGGAAAACGACTATGAGGGCAATCTCCGCCTTATCCGTCAGGCCCGTGCAGCAGGGGTGCGCAAGTTTATTTTTATAAGTTACTGGGGGCTCGCAAAGTTTGGCAACTTTGAGCACGGTAAAATAAAAAAGCTCGTTGAAGACCTCCTGACGGTCAGCGGTCTTGACTATACGATATTCAGGGTGACAACACTTGCAACCGATATGTCGCTGCTGCTCGGAACAACGCTCCGTACCAAAGGGCGTGCCTTCCTGCTGATGCGGCCGCATGAAAAGATACGACCGATACTTCTTGAAGACCTTGCATGGTGCATGGCAGATGCTCTTGAAAACCCGAAGGCCTCATGTCGAATTATTGAGGTGGCAGGTGAAGAAGAATATGACTTTCGGCAGCTTGAACAGCTTTTCTGCACGGTGTTCAAGAAAAAGGTACGGTTTATCTACATTCCTCTCCCCATCGCCTATGGTATTGCTGCATTGATCGATGCTCTGACACTGTGCGCCTACAATGCGCGCGGTCTTGTGTCAGCGTTTACCGGTGGGAGCACCTGTGATATTACCGAGATGAAAAAGGTATTTGCTATCCAGCAGGGAAGCTTTGCACGCTACCTTGAAAACTACTTCGGCAGCACCAACTCCCCTGCATAAATACAGCTTCGTGCTGAAACCGCTCTGCGCCCTACCGCTCATGCTGTACGCTGCAGCCATCGCTATTTTTTAGCGGGCGCCTCACAAACCTTCACGGGCAAGCGCTTCAAACAGTTTATGCTGTTCGGTGGAAAGCTGCTGTGGCAGGGGAACGATAACCCGAACATACAGGTCGCCTCGGCCGCTTTTGCCAAAACGAGGAATGCCGTAACCCTTGATGCGGAGCCTTGTGTTCGGCTGTGTTCCGGGTGGGATTTTTATCTGTTTGATACCCTCAAGTGTCGGTACATCCACGGTAGCGCCGAACACAGCCTCGGTAAGCTTTATTTCCTTGTCCACAACAATATCGCTTCCCTCTCGTTTGAAAAGCGGATGGTCATACACCTGAACCGTCAAGTACAAATCACCCGGCGGCATCCCTCCGATCCCGTCGCCACCCTTGCCGCTCACACGCAATTTCTGACCGTTGCTGATGCCCGGCGGAATCTTTACCTTGATCTGCCGTTTTTTGCCATCGTAAATATATTCGATCGTCTTCTCACAGCCATGAACCGCCTCCATAAAGTCGATAGAAATGTCAATATTCAGGTCAGGTCCTTTCTGTGGGTATGGTCCGCTGCTTTGAAACCCGCCGAAAAGATCTTCAACATTGATGCTCCGGGATGACCGTGTCCGAAACCCGCTGCGGTTGCTGAAACCGGCGCCGCCGCCGAAAATGTGGGAAAAAATATCTGAGGAAAAGCCCATTTCACGGAACAAATCACCCACATCAAAGCCACGGAAAATATCCTCCTGAGAATAGCGCTGCCGAAATTCGGCAGAACCGAACTGATCGTATTGTGCTCGCTTCTCTTTATCGCTGAGGACGGCATATGCCTCACTAATCTCTTTAAAATGCTCTTCTGCCTTTTTATCTCCGGGGTTTTTGTCCGGATGGTATTTGAACGCAAGCTTTTTATAGGCTTTTTTAATCTCCTCTTGGGTTGCGTTCTTTGGAACGCCCAGGATTTTATAATAGTCTTTAGCCGCCATAGCTATTTCTCAGTGGTAGGTTTCTTTTATGAGTGAATTCAAAAATTCCTGTGGATTTTCAATTGTTTTTTCGGTCAAAACAAATGAAGAGCACCCTGTTCGCTCCTGAACGAGCTTTAGACCGTGCTGATAGTTTGTAAATAGCTCGCTTAAAAACTTTCCGGTATCATGCTCCTCTTCAAAAACGCGCTCCATGATTTTGTTGACCGCCTGTTCGTCAAAGGAAATCGTGATGCCGTATTGTTCCTGAAACGCTTTTTCAAACTCGCGAATTTCGTCATAGACAAGCGCTGCTTCCTCAAGTACAGCCCGATAATCACGGCACTTCTCCACCGCAACCTTCACAACCGTATCAATATAAGGATCGGCAACCAGAAAGCGGACCGACGCATCGAGCGAATTGATAATTTCATACAGCCGCTTTTTGAGCACTGTTTGCTCGTTGCGCACAAGTTCGGCATGGCGTACGGTCATCTGCTCCTGAATGGCTGGAGTTAAGATGTTTGCAAACTCTTCAAGGGGATGATCTACCATGCGCCTTGTGACAACAAGTTTCTTGATATTCGTGGACGGAAGCGTCTTTTCATACTTGATCAAAACTTTTTCGACAATACTGATAAGCCCGCGCGCTCCCGTCTTTTCATCATACGCCAGTTCTGCGATCCGTCGTAAGGCACCATCCTCAAATCGTATGTCGATCCCGTATGCCATGAAATCCTGCTTTTTGCTGTTAATCACCGTGCTGTTGGGGTTATTCAAAATGGTATACAAGTCATCAACCTGGAGCTGCTCAAATGTCGCTATGACCGGTATGCGGCCGATAAATTCGGATTCAAAGCCGTATTCAACCAAATCCTCGGCCTTTACCAAAGGCAGCAGAGTCGTGCGACGATCCTTGGATCTCAGATGTGCACCAAACCCGATGCCTTGTCTGTTGAGCCGACGCTCGATAATATCCTCGAGGTCATTAAAAGCGCCGCTGAAAATAAACAGGATGTTTTTTGTATTAATCGTGCGCTTTTCACGACGACCGGTTTTTCGGTAATCTTCAAGCGCTTCCATCTGGGAAACCAGGTCATGGGGCACTTTCAGATCGACCTCGGTTTCTTCCATGGGTTTGAGCAGTGCGCGTTGGACGCCTGTTCGGGAAACATCGAGTCCCCAGGTGTTTTTGCTGCTGGCAATTTTGTCAATCTCATCAATATAGATGATACCGTACTGTGCCCTGAGTATGTCACCGTTTGCTTCTCGGACAAGGTCCCGCACCAAATCCTCAACATCACCGCCGACATACCCCGTTTCGCTAAACTTGGTTGCATCCCCTTTGACAAACGGAACACCTATTTTCTGGGCAATAAGTTTGATAAGAAATGTCTTTCCGACGCCGGTCGGGCCGATCATGAGAATGTTGTTCTTGATATTGCCCGGTCCAGGATAACGCACCTGTTGCCGCATCCGATTGAAATGGGTACAAATTTTCGTTGCCAATATCTCTTTCGCGCTCTCCTGCTTAATCACATATTCGTTCAAATAGGATTCAAGTTCGCTGGGCCGCATCGAAAAATTAATGGAGGGAGCAGATACCTGGTGCGATTTGCTCTGGGTGCTTGCTCCCTGGTCAGATTTAAACGACTCATGATCGGGAAAAAGAAACGGCACCGAAAGCCGCACACGGTCGCCGTATTTCTTTGAAAGATATTCGTTGAGCTCTTTTTCAAGCTCATGGGGATTGGGAATTTTTTCTTTGCTCATACCGTCACCATCTCATCTTTCCTGATGCGCAAGGCATGCATGCCTCACACCCAAAAAATTACTTTGTTTGATTAAAAATAATCATCATAATACGCAATGTCAATTTATCATACGCGATCATCGGGCCGCACGGCACATCTATGCGCTTGATTTTTGTATACATGCTTGATAAAAGGAAAGATCGTGGTATCGGTCAATGTATTATTACGGGAGGTCACATGGCACGTTCAAAACGAAAGCATATTCTAAAGAAGCATCGTTTAGCGGTTAAGCTGAAACGAAAGAAAAAAGCAGCAAAATTGCTCACCGCACAACCGCCTGCCGCACAGGACAATGCTCGCTAAAATACTCCCATGAGGGCATCCGGCCGGCATTGCCCTCATGGAACCAACCACTCATCCCTGTGCCTGCTTACCACCTGTGTTGTTGTCGCATATGGTGCTTATCTTGAAACGGGCAAGATCTTTTAATGACGATCCCGGGTTTTGTTCAACAAACTCACGGTAAAGCGAACAGGCGGCGGCACTGTCGCCTCGTTTTTCATAACACCGTGCAAGATTCAAAACCGCCATTGCGTTGACCGCCCCTGCTCCTTCTTTTCGTTGGCGTTCAAACCATGAAATTGCTTCGGCATACTGGTTTTTCATTTCATGGGCATAGCCCAAGCCTTCATAGGCAAATGAGGCAAGATACCGCAACCCGCTCCCTGCTTGGTCAAGAAACTTTGTATAAAACGCAATGGCATCATCATAATGCTTCAGATGAAAGTGGCATACCCCTGTATAGAAAAGCGCTGCAGTACCGGCTTTTGTTGAAGCATGCTGTTGTTGCAGTGCCGTAAGCTTCTCAAGTGCCCGCTCATAGTATGTTGCATTATCATGCTGCCCTGCCGTCGATCGTTCCATAATCGCAAGTGCTTCTGAAAATTGTGTCAATGCCGTTTGTTCCGCCCGTTCCCGTGCCATAATCCACAAACCGACAGCACCTCCAACAACCAGCACCACAAGGCTTATGGCACCGATCTGTCTGATGTTATCGCGCAGATAAGCACGAGCGGTTTGAAAAAACGTTTGTGCAATGACCGGATCAATAACATCTTTTTTTTTCACCACTTTTATTTTTGCCATATCGTTTCGCATCCTCCTGTCAAAAACCTTTCTCGGGCAATACTCAGAAAAACGTTAACAGCACTCCTCTTCTTTCCAGATAAGCTATAACGTTAGCTATAACGTTATGTAGGGGAGCAGCCGCTTGAGTTTTTTCTCACTAATGCCATCCACCTTGCTCAGAGTATGAACGTCGGTGATTCCACCTTGTGCATCCCGGTATGCAATAATTGCCCGAGCGGTTTTTTCTCCGATGCCGGGGATAAGCATGAGATCATCAACCGAAGCCGTTGCAAGCGACAGCGGAAGAAAAAAATTTAAACAGTCTGCCGCAGAAATTCTCGTAATATCGACCGACCTTCCAATCGTGATGCAGCTCCCATTGGGAAGGAACGTTCCTGCATGTGGCGATGTGACGTGATGAGAAGATCCTGCAGCTGCAAGCAAAGAAGCCAACGGCTGCGCATCAGCAAAACAAAAGAACCCCTCCCGTTCTACGTCTCCTTTTATTTCATAGACATAGGATAACCGCGGATATGGACGCAGTGCCGTCGCTTCCTGCTGTTGCATGCACCACACAAGCCACCACAGGGCAACGACTATACATATTATCACAAGCTGATGAACATTGTATAGGTGCATTTATCCAGTTCGATCGTGAAGCTCATCTTTCAGCAATTTATAGGTAATGCTGTCTGTTAACGCCTGCCAGCTCGCCTCGATGATATTATCCGAAACTCCGACCGTTCCCCATGAATCGCTGCGGTCTCGTGTTTCAATAAGCACGCGAACCCTTGATGCCGTCCCCTGTGCGCCCGTCAACACCCTCACCTTATAATCAACCAACACTGCATGCGCAAGCTGGGGGTAAAACTTTTCGAGAGCTTTGCGAAGCGCATTGTCAAGGGCATTGACCGGCCCCTTACCCATCGCGGCGGTATGTTCAACAGCACCTCCCACCCTGACCATAATGGTCGCTTCAGACAGCGGCTCTTCATCCTGCTTTTTTTCGATAATGACCCGAAACCCCACCAAATCAAAGTACCGTTTCTGCATGCCCATGGCGGTTCGCATCCTGAGCTCAAACGATGCTTCCGCTCCTTCAAATTGAAACCCCTGCCGCTCAAGCTCTTTGAGCTCTGCAAGGATATCCTGCACGACAGGATCATGACTTGCAAGATCAATATGAAAATCGCGTGCTTTTTGCAAAATATTCGCCCTGCCCGCCTGATCAGAGACTAAAATCCGCCGGATATTTCCGACCTGTTCAGGTTCAATGTGCTCATAGGTGGCTGCGCGTTTCTTAACGGCATTGACATGCACCCCTGCCTTGTGGGCAAACGCACTGCTTCCGACAAACGGCTGATGCTTGTTCGGCGGAAGGTTTGCCAGTTCATAGACAAAACGCGATACCTCGGATATCTTTTTCAGTTGTGTATCGGTAATACAGTCATACGCCATCTTTAACTTGAGATTCGGTATAATCGAACAAAGGTTTGCATTGCCGCATCGTTCCCCCCATCCATTTATGGTTCCTTGCACCTGGGAGCAACCGCATGCAACCGCAATAAGGGAATTAGCAACGGCAACATCAGCGTCATTATGCGCATGGATGCCGAGCGGAGCATGAATCTTTTTCGCAACCTCGCTGACAATTCGCTGCACCTCAAACGGCAACGTGCCTCCGTTGGTATCACAAAGCACAAGACAATCGGCGCCACCGTGCAGCGCGCTGCGCAACACGTTAAGGGCATACGAAGGGTGTGCCCGGTATCCATCAAAAAAATGTTCTGCATCAAAAAATACCGTCACCCCGTTTTTTTTGAGATAGGCAACCGATTGCTCAATAAGTTTTAGATTTTGATCGGGGGTTATTTTGAGAACATCCCGAATATGAAGATCCCATGTTTTGCCGAAAATTGTTACCACAGGAGCCCCAGTTCTTAGCAGGTCGTTCAAATTGCGATCTGTCTCGACGGCACCACCCGGCCGTGCCGTACTTCCGAATGCCGCGATGCGGGCATGTCGCAGCCGCAAAGAGTGAACTTCTTTAAAATATGCCATATCTTTCGGATTGGATGTCGGCCATCCGCCTTCGATGAAATCCACACCAAGATCATCAAGCCGAACGGTAATACGCAGCTTATCCTCAACCGACAGGGAAATATCCTCGGTCTGGTTTCCTTCCCGAAGCGTTGCATCATAGAGAGAGATCTTTTTCATAAAGGCCTCGATGTCATTACCCCGGCAGGGCATATCCCACCGGCATGCAATGCAGAGCTTTTCCCCTGGTGCTTAACAGTCAGCACTCGCACATGCCGCAATAATGCTCAGAAAGTTGCTCGATAACCGCACGATATGGTTCACCATTGGCACGACATACAATACGGCGTTCATATTCGTTAAAGACGTCAAAAGCTATCATGAGGTACTGTTCGGGCAGCGCGTTCAAAATCCGGTCAGCCCACTCAACCACCACGACATTTCCGACTTCCAAATATTCGTCAAACCCAATGGCCTCAAGCTCACTGTTCGAGCCAATTCTGTAGGCATCAACATGAACTACCGGGATTTTTCCACTATATTCATGGATAATGGCGAACGTCGGACTAGTAACATCATGGTACGATGTTCCATTGACGCCCCGTACAATACCCTTAATGCAACAGGTCTTACCCGCCCCGAGTTCGCCAACAAGGCCAACGACCGAACCAGGGAATAACATGGATCCAAGGTATTCACCAAATGCGCACGTCTCCTCGGGCGACCGTGAGAGCAGCGACATCACCGTACCTCTGCTTTTGTAATCATCCATTCTACCGATACCTCCTCGCCGCAACGGTATGGTATAATATCGTTCACCCTTGTTTGTGTCAATCATAAGCCTGCAATGGCAAAAAGCTCTCTTGACACATACCTGTTTCCTTTTATACAGTTACCCTCGTTTTAGTAAGGACCTGAAGCTGTGGAACCGCGTGAACATTGGGCAAGTAAAATAGGTTTTGTCCTTGCAGCAGCAGGGTCTGCCATAGGACTTGGCAATATTTGGCGATTTCCTTACAAAGCAGGCCAATACGGCGGTGGTGCTTTTGTAGCAGCATATCTTGTTTCGGTGCTGATTATCGGCATTCCGGTTATGATTGCTGAATTTGTGATCGGCAGAAGTGCACAAAAAAGTCCGGTCGGAGCGTTCAAAACGCTCCGCGACAGTCGGTTTTGGCCACTCGTGGGATGGCTTGGGCTGGTGACCGGCTTTGTGATTCTCTCTTATTATAATGTCGTTGGAGGCTGGATCCTAAAATACATAGTAATCTCATGTACCACCGGCTACCAAAGTGGAAATGCCGCTGCCAGATTTGAGGCTTTTCTTGCAAACGGATGGGAACAAATTACATGGCTGTTTTTTTATTCTCTGATCAACATATCTATTGTCCGGCGTGGTATTAGCTCAGGAATTGAGCAATGGAGCAAAATACTCCTTCCATCGCTGCTTATGCTCTTGATCGGGCTCATGGTGCAAGCGCTCATGAGCGATGGCGCAGCCCGTGGTGTTGCATTTCTCCTAAAGCCTGATTTCTCTAAACTTTCCCGGGAAGGTATGCTGGAAGCACTTGGTCATGCATTTTTCTCCCTTAGTCTTGGGATGGGAGCAATGTTGACCTACGGCAGCTATCTGGATAAAAATACGAACATTTCTCTCTCAGCATTGTGGATTACCCTCCTCAACTCGCTCTATGCGATTATGGCAGGGCTTATGATTTTCCCCTTGGTTTTCACGTATGGCGTCGATCCTGCTTGCGGTCCTGGGCTTTTTTTCATAACCCTTCCTGAAATTTTTGCCCGGATGCCGGCAGGTCAAATTATTGCCTTATTATTCTTTCTGCTTGTTGCATTTGCAGCGGTTACCTCGTCGATATCCCTTCTTGAGGTTGTTGTCTCTTTCTTTATTGACGAACTCGGATGGACAAGAAAGCGGGCGGATTACCTGCTCGGTGGGGTGATTTTCATATGTGGCATTCCATCGGCACTATCCTTCAACGCATGGAACCATATAAGGATTGTAGGGAACACTATTTTTGACTTTTTAGATATATTAGCGACCAACTATATGTTGCCCATTGGAGGACTCTTCATTGCGATCTTTGCCGGGTGGATCCTTACGCATGGGGAAAAAGAGGCAGAAATAAAGCGTGTGGAAAATGCGTTTCATTTCTATGACATCTGGCATGTCCTCATTACTTATATTACACCTCTTGCATTGGGAATTGT
>JAOAHH010000028.1 GCA_026415325.1 Thermodesulfobacteriota bacterium
GCATCTATTTTTAACTTTTTAAGGAGGACAAAGCTATGTTTAAGAACATGAGAGTAGGGGTAAAATTGAGTATTGGGTTTGGCGTGCTTATCGCGATTGCACTAATACTCGGCGGTATGGCGGTCGTGAATATGAAAAGGGTTCAGTCCGAAGTAAACATCCTCGCGCATGAAAATGTGCCGGAGGTTGCAGTCGCTAATAATGTGGAACGCTACTCACTCAACACCATGTATGAAATGCGGGGATATGCTTATACTGAAGACAAACAGTTTCTTGAAAAAGGGAGAGAAAATCTCAGCGAGGTGAAAAAATTTTTGCAAGAAGCCATTGCGCTGAGCGACAAAAGCACACACCTTGCTGATTTAAAAGAAGCAGCGCTAAAGGCAGAAGAAAAAGTAAAAGAGTATGAGCGCATCGCTAACGAAACCGTAGATGCCAATGAGAAGCTTGATAAGCTGCGGCACAAAATGAACGAACTTGCAAAAGAATATATGAACGGATGCTTTGGTTTTCTCAAAGATCAAAATAACCTCATGGAAAAGGAAATCGCCGAAGCAGCAGGCCAGGAAAAACTTAAGGAGCGGTTGAAAAAAATAAATCTTATCAATGATGTCATTGATTTAGGGAACGGAATAAGAATCGGCAATTTCAAGTCGCAAGCACTTCGTGATCCTGAGCTTTTTAAAGAAACGCTGAAAACATTTGATGAGCTCTCGAAAAAGCTTACTGAAGTTCGTGCAATAACCCACCAGGAAATTAACCTTAAAACACTCGATACAATAGAAAAAGCAGGAAACGAATACAAAAAAGCCATGGAAGATTTTCTTGCAACCTGGTTTACCCGAGAAGAGCTCAACAAAAAACGAGTTGCTGCTGGAAGTGCTGTGCTTGATCAAGCAAAGGAAACAGCGCTTAAAGGCATGAAGGATGTAGAAGAGGTATCTGCTGTTGTTGTCACAACGCTAAATACCGTATCGGTTACTATGATTGTGGGATTGTTGATAGCACTTGCCATCGGGTGCGCATTTGCCGTTATTATTACCCGAGCAATTACCAGACCGATGCTCAAAGGGGTTGAGTTTACCAAGCAGGTAGCTATTGGCGATGTAAGTGCAACCCTGGATATTGAGCAAAAAGATGAAATCGGCATGCTTGCTGCTGCCATGAACAATATGGTCAACAACCTGCGCGAACTCGTAAGGGCTGCTGAGCGAATTGCTGAGGGTGATTTGACGGTGAGCGTAAAACCGCTCTCTGAAAGGGATGCCCTCGGCAATGCCCTCAAGCACATGGTGGAAAAGCTTTCAAATGTCGTTGCAGAAATCAACATTTCCTCAAGCAATGTGGCGGCAGGCGCCGAGCAGATGAGCTCAACCTCGCAATCCATGAGCCAGGGAGCAACCGAGCAGGCGAGTGCGCTTGAGGAGATTTCAAGCTCTATGAACGAAATTGCGTCGCAGACCAAACAAAATGCCGAGAATGCAACACAGGCAAACCGGCTTGCCGGTGAAGCTAAAGAATACGCGGCACGGGGCAACCAGCAGGTTGGTGAGATGGTCAATGCAATGAAAGAGATCAGCGAATCAAGCCGCAACATTTCAAAGATCATTAAAGTCATCGATGAAATCGCTTTTCAAACTAATTTGCTCGCACTGAACGCTGCTGTTGAAGCCGCTCGGGCAGGCAAGCACGGCAAAGGCTTTGCTGTAGTGGCAGAAGAGGTGAGAAACCTTGCAGCCCGCAGTGCTAAAGCTGCTAAAGAAACCGCAGAGATGATCGAAAGCGCGGTGCGAAAAATCGAGGAAGGTGCTTCAATGGCTGACCGCACGGCCGAAGCGCTCAGCGAAATTGTCCATGCTGCAACCAAAGTGACCGACCTTGTTGCTGAAATAGCTGCAGCATCAAATGAACAAGCACAAGGCGTCTCTCAAGTCACTCAGGCACTTGGGCAGATCGACCAAGTTACGCAGCAGAACACCGCTCATGCAGAAGAAAGCGCTTCGGCTGCAGAAGAGCTCTCCAGCCAGGCGATGCTGTTGCAGCAGCTTATCGGCACGTTCAAACTCTCTGAACACATGATCAAAACTCAACGAACAGAAACGCATGCAGTTCAAACAAAAAAACGAGCTCTCGCGGTACCAAAGCAGACGAAAAGCAACGGTCATGACGGCAAAGGAAAAGACCACTGGGGCGAGGTGCATGCAGGCGCGCACATTTCTCCTGAACCGACCATCCATCTTGATGAGCACGATTACGGAAAGTATTAACAGAAGTTCAAAGTTTTATGGTTAATATTAAAAAGACTTTGAATAAAAAAACATCAAACGTTAAGCCAGACCAGAACAGTGGAGACCTGTCCCGAAAATTATGTGTGGTGCGGCGCGCAGCTTAATCTGTTCTCACTGCGCAAGCCGCACCATCTTCTTTTTTACGGCCTCAACCAATAAAATATGATGCATCGCAAACGCAGGAAAGGGGGCTTAGTATGGAAGCCTCTCAGAAAGAAAAAATTCTTGTTGTTGATGATGAGGTAAGCATTTGCACAAGCATCGAGCGCTATTTAAGCAAAGAAGGGTTTTCGGTCATAACAACAACAACGCCTGCTGATGCTTTACGGATTGCACATACAGAGAACATTCAAGTCGCCATCGTTGATCGACTGCTTGATCAAGAGACCGACGGGATAACGATCATTGCTGAATTAAAACGCCTGCATCCTTACTGCCAGACAATCCTTATTTCAGGCCAGCCCTCTTTTGAATCGGCCGCAAAAACAATGCGGTATCAGACATTTGCTTATCTCAGCAAGCCGTTCAAACAAGAATCGCTCCGCAAAATCGTTTGTGATGCAGCAGAAGAATACCAGAAACAGAAAAGCCAAGGGATCCAACAGTCTCTATTCACCTCTTTGTTTGAGGCAACACCAATACCAATCATACTCTGCGATGCACAAGGATATCTTGTGTTCGTAAATCCGAGTTTTTGTCAAACATTCGGTTATAGCGCACAAGAAATCATTGGAAAATCACTCCATGAAGTCATCGGCATATCGGGGGGCATCTTTGAGCAAACTATTCGAAAAACACTCTCTGGCGAAAATCTCCCCGAATTTAATGCTATTATTCACAAAAAAGACGGCGCGTTTTGTGATGTAGCGGTCACTTTATCACGTTGCAGTAATCAATCAGCCAGATTTCAAGGAGTGTGGGTCATACTTCGCGATATCACCATGGTAAAACGATTACGTGAAGAAGTGCTACAAACTGAAAAATTAAGCATGTTGGGAAGCATGACAGCTAAAATCGTTCACCAAATAAACAATCCGGTGCAGGTTTTGATCGGCTATCTTGAACTGTTGCGTGAAAGCTCTTGTGTCCCGGCACACATGCAGAAATACCTTACGACAATGCATGATGCAGCTCACATGATTAAACGACTTACGAGTGAGTTCCTTAACCTCGCACGCCCGCATCCACGAGTTATTTCAACATTTCCACCTGAAGCACCGCTTGAAAAAGCCGTGGATTTTCTTTTTCAGACAGGGCAAATCAATCAGTGCACCATTCTAAAAGAGTATGACCATAATGCACCGATGGTGCAGGGAGACTTTCAGCAGTTGAATCAGGCGTTCATAAATCTCTTAGTAAACGCGGTTCATGCCATGGAAGAACAGTGTGAAAAAATTCTTTCGGTTAAAACAAAAGGAAATATCAACGGCACCGTCACCATCGAAGTACAAGACAATGGATGCGGTATTCCGCCGGATATACAGGACAAAATATTTGAGCATTTTTTCACAACAAGAGGCAATCATGGTGGAACTGGACTCGGATTACCGCTTGTAAAAAGCATTGTTGAGTGGCACCACGGCTCGATCTGTGTAGAGAGCGTCCCGGGAAAAGGTGCTACCTTTATCATCAACCTCCCGTGCTACTCTGATGAACTGCTTGCAGGACAAGCAGCATAGCAGTTTACCGTTCAGATGAAGGTTTTGCTTATCAGCAAAGATCACCATATCAGTGCTGCCGTCAAAACTAGTTTTAGGAAAAACTCCCGGCATCGTCTTGTGACGACCTCCTCTGCGCACCGTGCACAACAACTGCTTCATAGTGTTCGTCCTGGTATTATTTTGCTCGACCTTAGCATGCTCAATGATTGCGCTCCTTTCATTTTTACGAAGCACCATGTTCGTTTTTTGGTAATTGGAATTTGTTGTGAAAAAGCAGAAGGTTTTGAAGAAACCGCCCGCTGTTTCCATGCGCAAGGTGGTACAGACATCCTCCGTTATCCGTTTAGTCCAACTGAATACGCCTTGCGGATTCATACCGCGTATCGCTTGCGTAATACGCTGCTCCATAATGAACGTCTCAAAAAACAACACCAGAGAATAAAGATAAATCTTGAGGAATGCTCTGATCGTCTTTCTGCAATTTCTAACAGCATTCCTGCAGGTATTGTTATTATCGATCCAGAAACACATGTTATTCTTGATGCCAATACAGCTGCTCTAAAATTAATTGGCACAGAGGGTGATCATGTTGTCGGTCGAATATGCCACCAATATATTTGTCCTGCAGAGCGCGGTGCATGCCCAATTACCGATAAAAAGCAAAGCATTGATCAAAGCGAGAGGGTATTGGTAAATATACAGGGGGAGCAAATACCTATTTTAAAATCCGTTGTTCGTGCAAATTTGGGAGGAAAAGAATATCTCATTGAAATGTTTCTTGATATCAGACAGCAAAAAAAAGCAGAAGCAGAACGCAATGCACTCATTGAACAGCTGCAACAGGCACTGCAGGAAGTAAAAACCCTGAGCGGTCTTTTACCAATATGTGCCTCGTGCAAAAAGATCAGAGATGATCGGGGGTATTGGCGCGAAATTGAACTCTATATTGAGGAGCATGCAAATGCCAAATTTACTCACGGTATTTGTCCTGCATGCATGGAAAAACTGTATCCTGAGCAGCATAATAACCGTCATCAATCCGGAAGTTCCTGATGTGAGCCCATGTAAAACAGAGATTCTTTCAATCATCATTTTCCCCTACCGTTCCTTTTCTCTTTTTCCATAGAAAATTACAAAAAGGTGCTGTATATACCATAAGTAATTGAGTTTTACAGGCATGCTTTTTTCACCAAATCTATCACAAGCGTTGACACGGTATAACAATGGCGCACTTTTTATCCGCTTTGCTTCTCATAAGCTCTCTTTCCCTAATCCCCTTCACCTCCTTTGCTGCAACCATTGCCGTTATCACCCGCGATGATATTCTCCCCTACCGGGACTTCACCGAACGCTACCAAAAAGCGGGCAAAAAAAGCGGCCATGCCATCAAAATCTTTTCCCTCGGGAAAGATACCTCAGCTGACATAACCGTGCGTAATCTGATACGCGCCTGCGCGCCCTCGGTGCTCGTCAGCGTCGGCAAGAGCGCCGCGGTATTTGCGGCCGAGCAGTTCGCCGGGCACCCCCGCGTCTGTGCAATGATGCCGAGCCCGCGTGACGTTGCCGATATGGTCAGATCGGGTGCTCTTGTCGTGAGCATGGAAATACGGGCAGAAAAAAAGCTCGATATCCTGCGTGCCATAATGCCACAGGCAACAAAAATCGGCACGGTATACGATCCAGCCGAATCTGGTGAAGCTGTGCGCGATCTTGAAATAGTCGCAAAACAGGAAGGACTTTCACTACGTGCGTTGGCAATTGCTTCCGCAAAAGAAGCCCCAGAAGCTGTTCAAGCTATTATTGAATCATCGATTGATGCATTTATACTTTTATACGACCGAACGGTTCTTTCCCCTCAAACATTCGATGTGCTTTTTGCTGCATCCTTTTCCCACCGGGTGCCGGTTATCGGCTTTTCTGAAAAATACGTTGCCATGGGTGCGCTCATTTCCCTTGAGGCGCCAGTTCATGAGCTTGCATACGCCGCATGGGATGCAACCGAGAGATGCATTACCGAGCCAGCAGCATGCAAAGGGATGATCAGGCTGGATACGCCTGGCAAAATCATCATCAATAGCACCATTGCCGAAAAACTCGGGTTCAGCATTCCAGAGGCGCTTAAAAAAACAGCCACTGAAGTCAAATAAATGCCGATAACCTATGGCACAAGGAGGGAAACAGTTATGCGAAAGTCTCCCATGACGCTCCAAATCTTATGTATAATGGTGGCTCTTACCTGCCTCTCGCCATTGCTTTGCACGGCAGGGGTGCAGAAAGACCGGGAGGTCGAAGAGCTTGAGCTCTATTATCCCTCGGAACACATCATCTATTCTGCTTCAAAGCGTCCTGAGCCGTTTCTTGAATCCCCCTCAGCAATATCGGTGCTCACAGCCGATGATATCCGTTACAGCGGTGCAAAAAAACTGACCGATGTGTTCAGAATGGTCCCGGGCATTGATGTTGCCGATGTCAACGCATTTTATACCGGCGTGCAGGCACGAGGCTTTTCCTTCCTGCCGAAATACGCCCGGGAGATGCTCGTGCTCATTGACGGCAGATCCGTATACACGCCTCAAATCAATGCAACGTTTTGGGACCAGCTCCCACTGTTTCTTGAAGACATCGAGCGGATCGAAATCATCCGCGGCCCGAATGCTGCGCTTTATGGAGCCAATGCCTTCAACGGTGTGATCAACATTATCACCAAAGAGCCTGCCGCAGTGCAAGGGGCGCTCCTCTCAATTACCGCCGGCAACCGACGCTCACAATGGGAAACCGTGCGGTATGGCGGCACAGCAGGAAAGCTCTCCTACCGGATAAGTGCCGGATACCATGAGACCGATGGGTTCAGAAACGTCGACGATCACCTGCGGAAACCACAAACAACCCTCCGTGCCGACTACACGATCAACGCTACTTCTTCACTGAGTTTTCAAACAGGGTATGCAGGCGGAGAACGGGAACTCTCAAAAACAGTGCAGCCTGAGGTTACCTCATGGTTTGCCATGGGAACCTATGAAAAAAAGTTTTCACCCCGCTCACGGCTGCTCGTCCGTTATTACCATGACTATCGCAACAGCGAACTGAACTTCGGCTATCCTGACAAGCTGACAGAAGACGACATTGAGGCACAGTATAATTACGACGCCGCCCGCATCCATTTTGTTGTCGGTGCGGGCTACCGCCTTGATCGGGTAAAAAACGGGTTTCTTTCAGGCCGGCAGTGGCAAGAGTTTTTGCACAAAAAAAATCACGATTTTCATCTTGATGTCAAAGATAACCGCATTCTCAAAGCATTTACCAATGCAACCGTTAGGCTTATGCCCAACCTGCTTCTGACTGGAGCAGTGATGGTTGAAAACAATGATTTTGTGGGCACCATGTTCTCACCAAAAGCAGTGCTCGTGTACCTGCTCGGTGAGAGCCATTCGCTCCGCTTAAGCATCTCACGTGCCTATCGTACGCCCTCATTTATCGAAGAAAGTGCAGATGTTACGTTCCCCGTGCCCTTTTTCACCCCCCCGTATGTGGGCCAGAGAGGTGATAATGATGTAAAGCCCGAGCGCATGGTCGCGTATGAGCTTGGATATCGGGGGTTGTTTTTTAATAACCAACTTAGTACAAACTTTGAGCTCTTTTACCACAACATCAACAACATCATCGTGTACCGGGAAACAGAGCCCAACATCTATCGCTACCAGAACTTTACGACAAACCATGTGCGTGGTGGTGAAGCATCGATGGCATGGCAGGTTGTGCCGTGGTGGCGCCTTACGCTTGCCTACACCTATCAGAAGGCGACCGACGATTATCTCAAAGGGCTGGTCATTAAGCACAAAGTCAGCTTCGGCAGCCGATTCATGCTCCCTGCCGGCATCACGGCAAACGTACAGGTATCCTATGTTGATGATTTTCATTTTGAGCCTGATGCGTGGGTCCCGAAATATACGGTCAAGGACTATACGCGCTGCGATGTGCGGATTGGAAAAACCTTTTTTCAGGATCGCTTTGAGGTTGCGCTGATCGGCCAAAATCTTTTTGACCCCCAGCACTATGAATATCCGCCAACCTTGAGCGCAGGAGAGGCGCCGCGCACCTGCATGCTTGAGCTTACCTGCCGGTTTGGCGGAAAATAAAGAAAATCTCTGCTATGTTGCGCTCACTCAGGACATACCTTCGCGGTTATCGCAGAAGAATCGTAGTCAGCCTGATTCTGTTTCTGTTTGCGATTTTTGTTCCGCTGGTACACTACGGTATCAGGACCGACCGGGCGCTTATCGCAGAAAGCATTGAAACAACCGGCAAGCACCTTGTCAAAAACCTTGCCCAAAACAGCGAACTCGGCGTCTTTACGGAAAACAGAGGATATCTCGACGTGCCGCTTCGTGCAATTTTTTCCCAAGAAGATGTTGTCTGGGCAGCAGTATACAACGATAAAGGCGAGGTGCTTCTTGAGCGGCATACCCGCGATGGATTCAACCCCCAACTTTCCGCCACAATCGTTCAAACCCTCGATCGCGAAACCTGGCATGATGTCCTCGTGCAACCGGTGTGTCTTTCAACAGAAAATGTTCTCGATTTTTTCTATCCGGTCTATCTCCGTTCGGGCACGGTCGCACCGGAATATGAACATGTCACGGTGCTTGAGCAACGTCAGCGCTGCATTGGCGTTGCACGAATTGGGTTGTCGCTTGCCCGTGTTCGTCAACGCACCCTTGCAATTATCAACACTGCGTTTGTGTTTTCAGCCGTATATCTTGTCGCAGCGCTCTTTGCCGTATGGTTTGTGGCTCGCGCCATTACCCGGCCGGTTCGTCAGCTCGAAGCAGCAGCGCGCACCATCGGTTCGGGGAATCTCGATGTCCGCATCACACCCCAGGCAGACGACGAGCTGGGGGCACTTGCCGCAACGTTCAATGCAATGGCCGACCAGCTTAAACAGCAAATGGAGCAGCGACAGCAAGCAGAAGAACAGATGCTGCGGCTGATACAGGCCGTTGAGCAGGCAGCCGAAATGGTCATTGTTTTTGACAAAAACGGCTGTGTGCAGTATGCAAACCCAGCAACTCGAAAGGTCATCGGGATTACCCAGAAAGAGCTTGTTGGTCTTAATCCGTTCAAGCTTGAACGCCCAAGTACTCAGGCTGCACTGGTTGAAAGAGTTTGGCAGGAAATTTCAGCAGGAAACATCTGGTCGGGAAGTATGGCGCAGCGGCTGGAAGACGGTATCGAGCGTCAGCTTGAGCAGACCATTGCGCCGGTTCGCGACAACAGAGGTGACATTATCGGGTTTGTTGCCATCGGGAGGGATGTCACCCACGAGCACATGCTTGAGCAACGACTTCGCCAAGCGCAGAAAATGGAGGCGATCGGCACGCTTGCCGGCGGCATTGCCCATGACTTCAACAA
>JAOAHH010000008.1 GCA_026415325.1 Thermodesulfobacteriota bacterium
AGCATGCCCGAAGCGGAAAAAACACGTAGAGAAAAAATTAAAATCGAGGTATCATAGCACCAAGTTATAACTCCGTAGCCGTGGCGTTTGATCACGCGCTTGAACAAATTATTGAGACGTTTTCCGAAAAAAGATGGAGCAGGCAGTGAATACCGATACTACCACGACGTATGCAGGTCTTGAAGAATTCTCCCCCGAGCAACTTGCACAGGTTGAGAACATCATAGCGGCATATGCTGGCAAAACCGGATCGCTCATCCCGGTTCTTGAACAGGTCCAGGAGATACTCGGATATCTGCCAATGCCGGTTCAGATGCTCATTGCTGACAGGTTGAAAATCCCGCCGGCACAGGTGTACGGGGTGGTGACCTTTTATTCGTTTTTTACGATGACGCCTCGGGGCAGGCATACCATCCGGGTATGTCTGGGTACGGCGTGCTATGTGCGCGGCAGCCAAAAAATTCTGATGCACCTCCAGGAGCGCCTTGAGATCGAGCCCGGCACCTGTACGAGCGACCGTCGGTTTTCCCTTGAGACCGTGCGCTGTCTTGGTGCCTGCGGCCTTGCCCCGGTCGTTATGGTCGATACCGAAACGCACGGACAGATGAAGCCCGCAAAGGTTGATGCGCTTCTTGAACGCTACCCATAAACGGAGGCAGCGGTTATGGCAAAGATTACGATCGAGGATCTCAAAAAAATTAAAGAGCGGGTGCAGCAGCATGATTTGTTTCGCGCTGGCCACAAACGGATCAAGGTGATCGTGCATATGGGCACCTGCGGCATTGCATCCGGTGCAAAGGATATTATGGATGCACTGCTTGACGAAGTGGGGGAAACCGGTGTGGATGACGTCCTGATTACAACATCAGGGTGTATCGGCATTTGCAGTCGGGAACCGCTGGTGACGGTTGAGGAGCACGGCAAAGAGCCGATTGTTTACGAGCGGCTTACACCCAACAAGGCGCGTCAAATATTTCGGCGTCATATTATAGCTGGTGAGGTGCAAAGGGAATTTGTCATGGCACGGGGGCGAGAACAGGATGACACAGGAGGCGGACGATGAAGGTTCCCAGGGCGCATATACTGGTATGCGGCGGTACCGGATGCAGAGCGACCGGAAGCGAATCGCTCAAAATGACTATGGTTCGGGAAGTGCAGCGTCGGGGCCTTGCCGGTGAAGTGGTGGTCGTTGAAACAGGGTGCAACGGGTTCTGTGCCGCAGGACCGATTATGGTCATCTATCCCGAAGGCACGTTTTACCAGAAAGTGCAGGTTCAGGATGTCCCTGAAATTATCGAGGAACACATCGTCAAAGGGCGGCCTGTTGCGCGGCTTATGTACCGAGAACCGGCAACGGATCAGCCCATCCCCCATATTCGGGATATCCCCTTTTTCGGCAAACAGATGCTGATCGCCTTGCGCAACCGGGGACTGATCGATGCCGAGAACATCGACGAATACATTGCCCGTGACGGGTATCTTGCCGCTGCAAAAGCACTTACAGAAATGACCCCGGAGCAGGTGATTCAAGAGATCACGAAATCAGGTCTTCGGGGCAGAGGCGGCGGCGGATTTCCGACCGGCATGAAGTGGGCGTTTGCCCGAAAGGCTTCCGGCGATATCAAATATATTCTGTGTAATGCTGATGAAGGAGATCCGGGCGCATTCATGGACCGATCGATCCTTGAAGCTGATCCGCATGCCGTTCTTGAAGGCATGATCATCGGCGGCTATGCGATCGGCGCCCGACAGGGCTATATTTACTGCCGCGCCGAATACCCACTCGCCATTCGGCGTCTCAATATCGCCATCACGCAGGCACGGGACTACGGTCTGCTCGGCGATGATATTTTGGGATCGGGCTATGGGCTTGACATCGAGGTCTATCAAGGTGCCGGTGCGTTTGTCTGCGGCGAAGAAACGGCACTCATGGCATCGATCGAGGGCAGACGCGGCATGCCAAGGCCGCGGCCGCCGTTTCCCGCACACCAGGGCCTGTGGGGAAAGCCGTCGGTATTGAACAATGTTGAAACGTTTGCAAACGTCCCACAAATCATCCTCCGCGGCGGCGACTGGTTTGCCTCGATCGGCACGAAAACTTCCAAAGGCACGAAGGTCTTTGCACTCACCGGTGCGGTCAACAATGTCGGCCTTGTCGAGGTGCCGATGGGAACGCCGATCGGCGATATTATTTTCGATATCGGCGGCGGAATTCCGGGCGGCAAGAAATTCAAGGCAGCGCAGATCGGCGGCCCCTCAGGCGGCTGCATCCCGGCCTCGGCGCTCAATACCCCCACCGACTACGAAGAGATTACAAAGCTCGGCGCGATCATGGGATCGGGCGGTCTTATCGTCATGGATGAAGATACCTGTATGGTGGATACCGCGCGGTTCTTTATGGAGTTTTGTCAGGAAGAGTCGTGCGGAAAATGCACGCCCTGCCGGGAAGGGACAAAGCGGATGCTCGAGATTCTCAAGCGCATTTGTGCGGGGCAGGGCAGGCCGGGCGATATCGAGCTGCTCGAAGAACTTGCTGCGATCATTAAAGATACCGCCCTGTGCGGGCTCGGCCAAACGGCACCGAACCCTGTTCTTTCCACGTTGCGCTATTTCCGGGAAGAATACGAAGCGCATATTGTTGAGAAACGCTGTCCTGCATGTGTGTGCAGTGCGCTTTTTGCCGCACCTTGTCAACATGCCTGCCCGATTAATATGGACGTCCCCGGCTATATTGCACTGATACGGGCACGGCGTTTTGATGATGCCTATGTGCTTTTGAAACGGACAAATCCGTTTCCTGCAATTTGCGGCCGGGTGTGTCCGCAATTCTGTGCTGCAAAATGCAGGCGCGGCCAGCTTGATGAGCCGCTGGCAATTGCGTGGCTGAAACGGTTCATCACCGACAATGCCCAGCGGCCGGAGGTGAAGCCCGTGCCGATCACCCGCAAAGAAAAAATCGCAATTATCGGCGCAGGCCCTGCCGGACTTACCGCAGCCCACGACCTTGCACTGCGTGGCTATCGAGTTGAGGTATTTGAAGAACTCCCGAAGCCCGGCGGCATGATGCGGTACGGCATCCCCGCCTATCGGCTCAGCCGTACGGTTATCGACCAAGAGATTGCCGATATCGCTGCACTCGGCGTGACGATTCGTACCGGTGTACGCGTGGGAAGGGAGGTGCGCTTTGAAGACATCCTTGGCTCGTATGACCGCCTCATTCTTGCAACCGGCGCACACTGCACCATACCGCTGCGCATTCCGGGCGAGGAGCTGCAGGGAGTGATAGGAGCGGTTGAGTTTCTCAGGGCGGTCAACCTTGACTGTCCGCCTACGCTTGGGACGCGCGTTGCCGTGATCGGCGGTGGCAATACGGCGATCGATGTTGCACGAACCGCAGTGCGCCTCGGTGCCCGGGAGGTGCGGATTCTGTATCGACGGCAGCGCTCTGATATGCCGGCATGGGAACATGAAATCAAAGCAGCGCTGGCCGAAGGCATCGTGCTTGACTGCATGGTTGCACCGGTACGGTGCGAAGGCACTGCTGGAAAGCTCACGCGCATCGTCTGCCAGCGTCTGCAAAGCGGTGAATTTGACCGTTCTGGGAGACGGCGGTCGGTTCCGATTCCCGGGAGCGAATTTGCGCTTCCCGTGGATACGGTCATCTGCGCTGTATCGCAGACAAGCGACCTTTCTTTTGTGCCTAATAGTGCCGGTATTAAGGCATCGCCTGACGGCACCATCATCTGCTCGCCGCGCAATTCAGCACACACCTCGTGCGCACGGGTGTATGCTGCAGGCGATGCAGTGCTCGGCCCAGCCACGGTGGTCGAGGCGATTGCCGCAGGGCACCGGGCTGCCCGCGAGGTCGATGAAGATATCCGGCAGATTAATCACGAACCGCCATGGCAGGAGCCGGCGCAGGTACCTATCGATATCCCCTTTGAGGTTGATGAAGAGACCGTGTCGCGGCCTCGGGTTGCTATGCCGGAGCTTCGCGTACAGGAGCGGACGGGTTCGTTTCAGGAGGTCGAGCGCGGCTATGACAGCGAGAGTGCATGGCTTGAAGCATGCCGGTGCCAGCGATGCGACGGCAACCGGAACGACATAAATCACCCGTAACATTATTATCGATACGGGTTGACGGAGAGAACGGCTATGGATCTGGTGCAGGTGCGAATTGACGGTATCGACATTCGTGTTGAAAAAGGAACGACCGTACTCAATGCGGCAAAAAAAGCAGGTATCCTCATCCCGACGCTGTGTGCCTGGCACGAAGCTGGGCACCTTCCCGGCGCGTGCCGGGTCTGCGTTGTCGAGGTGGTGGGCATGCGCACGCTTGTCGCCTCATGCGTGTTTCCGGTCGAAGACGGGATGATCATCCACACTACAACTGAGCGGGTTCGCCGCGCCCGCAGAATGAATGTAGAGCTGCTTCTTGCAAACCATCCTGCAGAATGTACGCTGTGCGTCCGTAATGGATCATGTGAACTCCAAAGCCTTGCAGAACGCATGGGTCTGAGAACCGTGCGTTTTCCTGTGCCGGAGCAGCGGGTTGCCGAGGCGATTGACGAGTCATCGCCAGCCATTGTGCGTGACTCAAGGAAATGCATTGCCTGCAACCGTTGTGTGACGGTGTGTGAGTCCATCCAAACAACCGCGGTGTTGTCGCCTGTTTTTCGTGGGCCGAACCTGAGGATCGGCACTGCGTTCAACCTCCCCCTTATCCGGACAAACTGCGTCATGTGCGGTCAATGTGTGATGGTCTGCCCGGTCGGAGCGCTGTATGAAAAAGACGATATCGCCGCGGTATGGCAGGCTTTGCATGATCCTTCAAAACATGTTGTCGTACAGGAGGCTCCTGCCATCCGGGCATCGCTTGGAGAAGCATTCGGCATGCCTCCGGGCAGCTTGGTAACCGGGAAGATGATAGCGGCATTGCGGCGGCTTGGGTTTGCCAAGGTGTTTGACACGAATTTTGCCGCTGATCTCACGATCATCGAGGAAGGGAACGAATTTTTAAAACGGGTCAGGGAAGGCGGTCCGCTGCCGATGATCACTTCATGCTCGCCTGGATGGATTAAGTTCTGCGAGCATTTTTATCCCGACCTTCTTGATCATCTCTCAACCTGCAAATCACCGCAACAGATGTTCGGAGCGCTCGCCAAAACCTATTATGCCAAAACTGCTGGTATTGACCCGAGCCAAATCGTTGTCGTCTCGATCATGCCCTGCACGGCAAAAAAGTATGAAGCACGGCGCAGCGAGATGGCAGACAGCGGATTTCGGGATGTCGATTTCGTACTCACCACCCGCGAGCTTGCCCGCATGATCAAGGAGGCAGGCATTGATTTTTGCAATCTTCCTGATGAGACGTATGACCCGCCAATGGGCGAATATACCGGTGCCGCCACGATTTTCGGAACAACCGGCGGCGTGATGGAGGCTGCCCTGCGGACGGTGTATGCCGTGGTTACCGGAGAAAACCTTCCCAGTCTTGACATCACGCCGGTTCGTGGACTTGACGGGGTAAAGGAAGCCACGGTGCAGGTGGGCGAGCTTGGCAATGTCCGCGTTGCCGTGGCACACGGCCTTGGAAATGCCCGTAAACTTCTCGATCTTATTAGAAAAGGAGAAGCACGGTACCACTTTATCGAAATCATGTGCTGCCCCGGCGGCTGTATTGCCGGCGGCGGGCAACCGATTCCCACAACCAACGAGATCCGAAGGCTGCGGGCAGAAGCCCTGTACCGCGACGATGCACAGGTGCAGCGGCACCGCCAATCACATGAGAACCCGTCGATCAAACGGTTGTACGAAACGTTTCTCAAAGAACCGCTGGGGCATGTATCGCATGAGCTGTTGCATACAGAGTATGTTCCCCGTGGCAGCACGCTTCCTCATGCAATATCCGGTTCGGCCACGGAGGAGACTTCGTAATACGGAGGATGTGGTATATGCAGACATTTATTACCTTATGGAAATTTACCAAAGAAGGATTGATCGACATCCGCAATACGCCTGAACGGTTCAAATCAACATGCGATATTATCGCGTCGCTCGGCGGCAAACTTGTTGCAGCATACGGACTTATCGGTGAGTACGATGTCATGACCATTATGGAGATGCCGGATGAAAAGGCTGCAACTGCCGCGATCGTTCGGATATGCTCAAAAGGCCGTGTGCTTTCCCATACCATGCTCGCCCTGCCGATGGATGAGTTTCTGAAAATCACCCGCGAGGGAATTGCTAATCCCCATTTTGTTATTGACCGGTCGTGCAGTTAATGAATGTAACATACAAACGGTGAGACAGTGCGATTAACAAAACATGGGGAAGAGCGTTTTCAGCCGCGATGAAAAAATGCTAATCACACACGGTAATAAAAAATTAAAATTATGTGAGGAGGTCAACCCTATGGAAAAGGCATTATCACGCATGATGGCTGTGGCGGTGTTCTGTTGGGTAGTTTGTGGCATCGGTGCCGAGACGGTTTCATATGCGCAGGACAATGAAACAGAAGCGCTTGAGGCAATCGTCCATATTACACCGAGCACCTATAATCTTAAGCGAAACGGCCAGTTCCTCAATGCAATTATTACCCTTCCCGCAGGATACAACGCAGCCGATGTTGACGGGGACTCACTGTCGCTGTCCCTTGTCCTTGGCGATAATGAGACGTCAGAGGCCGTTGATGCGCTTTCCGCCAAACCCGTTCCGTTTCTGGAAACGATGCTGAATGTTAAATTCAGCAACCGCGATGTAAAGGAACTTATTCAAGCCTATTATGATACCTTCCCCACCAACGTAACATTTTTAATCGTCGGCTCACTTGAGAGCGGAACTGTTTTTTCAGGCAAGGATTCGATACGGGTCATTTACCCCGGCAACAAGGGTAAAGGCGGCAAGGATAAATAACAGGCCGGGAAAATCTTTTTATTAACGTGCACGAAAACCAAAGGCAGCGGTGTTTTTCAATGCTCCGCTGCCTTTGGTGTATTGATGCGATAAAAGAAAAAACAAGGAAGCTCGCTCATGATTGCAATGGAGATTTAATTTTGTCGTCTTGTCATGGTTTGGTATGCTTTATATGTGTGTTTCGGGAATAGAATAAAGATAACAGGCATGGTTAGCCAGCCCTGAACTGCGATTGTATTCAATATCCATTTACACGCATACCATGCGTCAAAAAATACCGTCACAGAACCGCCCAGCATGAGGGCACCCACAAGAATCTCAAGGGACAAATCAATCTTGCTCTTAAATTCCGTCGGCGTACTGCTGCCTTTTGGCCGGTATCCCCTTAGAGTGTGTTTTAATAAATATTCATGTTGCCATAATTATAGGCATTATCAGTTTAATCATGGCAATAAGGACCATGGCTTCACTATGCTCTGTATGGTATTCATAATCTTTGCTCACACGGCAATAGCGGCCATGCCACGCAAAGATTCTTTCAACAACCCAACGTTAAAACACCTTCTAACGCTTTTCATATTATCGTACAGGGGGAGTTCTACAAATTAAACAGACTTGTTTTCATTCAGAAAGAGAGGTACGCCGATCAAAATCGGCTGGGGATACCCAAAACGATTCCCTCAACGGATAGATCCTCATCAATGTCGGGCCAGTGAATTCCCGTGCCGCGACCAATTAGTTGATATTTGTTTCGCTGACTTCGAGTGGCATGTTTAAGTCGTGGATAAAACTCAAGAGGCACCCTGACCTCCCTGCCATCATCCAAAACAACACAGAGAAATGAATTCTCAAAATATACTTTTACCGCAATAAATTCATTTATTTTTTTTGCTGCTGAAGAACCCATTCCACTTCTCCATAATCAGCTTTTCATTTTGTTCAACAAGAGAGAATGCCCTGCTCAATTCGACAGAAGTCATCCCATGGTTTCCTGCAAGCCTTACAGGGCTAATCCAAAATTTTGCAACTGCATCATGATACTGAACATGTACATGCGGCGCTTCATTGCGCTCATTGGCATAAAAGAAAAAACGATAACCGCCTTTCGAAAAAATCGTTGGCGACAAATGATGCTCTCCGTAGAGCACAACATTTATTACATATTGAAAAGTATATTTTGCTGACTATAGTGTGTCAATAAAAATGTCCCTGATTTAACGCTTGCTGAACAGGTTGCTCACATACTTCGGCCGGCATGGAGGAGCGGACAGGTAAAGCAGACGAAGCGGCGATTCCGCCAAGGCACCGCGGGCGCTGGCAGCATCTTTTCCTCTGTGGTATTTCTTTAATAAAACCTCACGGTGAAAGGAACGGCAATGGCTGCAGTAATAACTTTGGCGCGCGCCACGACAATTTTTCTGCTTTTTTTCTTTTTTTCTTCGCAACCCGCAACGGCACTCACGTTTGAGCCGATCAGCGAGCACGGGTTTGACCCTGTGGACACACAGCAGGACTTCAACGACTATCCATGGTCGATGGTCTTTTTTCAGCCTGACAACAGTACTACCGGCCATATCTATGTCGGCACCGGCAACAGCATGATGAACCTCATCATGTCACGGCTCGGCATCACCCTTTCGATCTCACCCCTTAAACGGCCTCCGGAAATCAGGCGCTACCGCCCAGAGCGCGGCACCAAAACATGGGAGAAGGTTTTTGACTATCGGGATATTGAACCCGAACCGGAATGGCAGACATCAGGCATACGATCACTTGCTGTGTACCGTTCACTTACCGACGGAACGCAGCACCTCTATGCAGGGACGTTCGGCACAAAGCCGTCGCTGTGGCGTAGTCCGTCCGGCGATCCCGGCTCGTGGGAGCTGGTATGGCGTGGTGAGATCGAAGGCTCGATACGCGCCCTGCAGGAGCATCGCGGGTTTTTGTATATTGGGGTAACGCATGAGTTTCTCGATCAGGTGATACCGGGTGAATTATACGTTTTTGACGGCGAAACGACAGTCTGCATTAACAACGATGGGTTCGGTAATGCTAACAATACAGGCGTGTACTCGCTGGTATCTTTTAATGGATGGCTCTATGCAGGCACGAGCAATCGCACAGAAGGCTATGAGGTATGGAAGCTTGCGGGACCAGACCATGGCACGCCCCCTGTGAAAATAATTTCCGGCGGCGGACCGTTTCGCGGCAATCAGGCGGCTGCAACCATGAAGGTTTTTAACAATAAGCTGTATGTTGGCTGCCTGATTTTTGCGGGTATCAACACGGCAGGCGGTCCCATTGTCAGGGGTGCAGACATGATACGCATCGCGCCTGATGATACCTGGGAAACCGTTGTAGGACCTGATGCAGTTGGCGGCGTTGATTCAGGGTTTGGCAAGAGAACAAATGCCTATCTGTGGTCGATGGAGGTGTTTAACGGCGAGCTGTACTGCGGCACGTGGGACGCGGCAAGTTTTATCCCGGTCACCCGAAAATATCTCCCCGATATCAGGCGTTCTCTCCTGTGGTTTTTGCTCGGGGTTAAGGCAGCGCGGCCGACCCCTTACGATCTCCTTACCAAAAACGGCGGCGAGCTGTTCCGAAGTGCTGACGGCGTACACTGGAGCACGGTTTTCAAGGACGGGCTCGGCAATCCCGACAATTTCGGAATTCGCCAACTACTGGCGCATGATGGTGCTTTATACATCGGCTTTGCAAACATCGACGAAGGACTTGAAATATGGCGAGCAGCGCCATAGGGTGGGGGTTCAGGGTTTGTGCCGGCAAGTTGTCAGCAGCGAATACTCTTCCCACCCGCTGTGCTTCTCACGCATTCGGGTAAGCTCGTACATCTCCTCGCGCACCTCTTTGATAAAGGCATGGAGGGTGCGCTTGTCCATACTGCCCGGACAGGTAAACCGGTCACTGCCGAGATAGAATTCACCGGGCTCGCGCTCTGTGACGCGTATGCCGAACTTTTCGGCATATCTGCCGAAGCACGAGCGCGGATCAAGATGGAACAGGTTCACCTCAAAGCTGTTCAGCGGGTCGCGCAGCAGCGGACTTGCGTTTCGTAAAAACGTGCGCGTCTCCCATGCGTCTTCGATGGTCTCGCCTGGAAATCCAAGGATAACAAAGAGCCTGAAATTAACGCCGGCCTGTTGGCAATTCCTGAGCACTTCCACAGCTTGCAGTGCCGTGATGCCCTTGTTGATTGCCTGCAGCGTGCGGTCGGATCCTGATTCAAGCCCGAACATCAGCTTGCGAAGGCCGCCTTTGTAGAGTTTTTTGAGAAGCTGTTCGGTAAACGCTGCCTCAAGACGTGCATAGCAGAGGTAGTAAAGCGAGAGCTTTCTCGAGATGATGATATCAGTTATTTCTTCAAGCAGTGCCGGCGCACATGATTCATCGGTAAATTGGAAATACGGCGTGCCAAAGCGCTCGGATAGCTCCTCAAGCTGGTCAACGATGAGGCGGGCCGATTTTATGCGGTACTGGGTCCCGGGAAGGTTGTTGATGTGGGGAATTTCGCAAAAAAGACATTTGTTCCAGTAACACCCTTTGCCGAGGTTATAGGGCAACACTGGCGCCGGTGCAAAATAGCGGTCAAGCGGTAGTCCGGTAAAGTCGGGGGTGGGCAACGTCTCAAGGTTTTCGACGACAAACGGACGGTTAACCCGCACCGACGTGCCGTCATGCCAAATGAGATTCGGAACCGAGGAAAGATCCGGCACCGGCTGTTCAAGTTCTTCTGCGAGCCGCACAAGGGCGGTTTCCCCTTCATACACCACCACACCACCACACAGGGTAAAGAAATCCGCGCAGCGCTCAAGCTGATCCACGAACTTGCTGTACACGGTTCCGCCGATAACAACCCGCATGCCGGCACGGTGGAGCAGCCGTGCTAAGGTGAGGCCGGGAATGATCTGCTGGTAATTGAGGATTGAGATGCCGATGAGGTCAAAACGCTCATTTTCAAATTCAGAACGTATGACATACTCAAACACCTTAAGGAAAGGATTTGCATCGGGATCATTCACCGCCTGCAGCAATTCGGCAACCCGGTCTTCTCGATAGCGGGTGACAAATACCTGCCCGTCGATTTTATAGTTCAACTCATAGTCAAAGCAGGCGCTGATGAGCGCTAAACAGGCATCAAGTGCACGGCGGGCCGCATGGAAGCGGGATGCATTATAAAAGGCCTCGGAGCGCAAAACGTCAATATGGTCGCTGATCCGGGGAATGATGGCGCGAGCCTGTTCAAGGCAATAGGAGATTTTCTGACGCCATGCAAGCGTTTTCCAGTCAGCGTGCGGTCCGTGGATGTTCAAAGCCGCAAGCTGTTCCTCTGCCCGGCGCACATAGTCGCCGAGGACAGCAGGGCTCAGAAAATACTCGGCTACAACAAGGTCGAGATCTTTAAGGGTAACATGATGACCTGCCTGGCGCAGCCGCGCGGCAAGCGCTGCAGGGGCAAGGTGCGGGCCGCGCGGATCGGATATTGGCGGAAAGACAAGGCAGATCCTCATCCGTGATTACTGCGCCGGCGTAATCCTGAAGCAGCACTCGGGATCACCCGAAGGCATGTGTTTCAGACGTTCCCATTTGCCCACCTTGTATTTTTCGCCGTATTTGCAGTCCATATCGCAGATAATGGCACAGGGCAACGGTAGGTTGTATTTTTTCGTGGCGTCAAGATGGGGACATTTTGCAAGGTGCTCGTAGCAAACGACCTTGCCGTTCTCTTCCTTTTTCTCGATCCAGATGTCCCATCCAAATGCAGGGAACACCTCGATTTCAGCCATCATCACGTCAACAATGCTTTTGCCCTGAAACCGGGCAGAGCGTCGTTTGAAGTTCGTTTCGAAAAGCTCCTCGTAGATCTGTTTGCCCTTGTCCTCGCCGTAAGTAGCAATCAAGGATTGGTGCAGAAGCGGCAACTTCAGCGCAACGGCTTCGATCAACATATCGCGCTGCTTTTCCCACGGCATGGTCTGCCCAACAACTTTCGTCATGGCGTTCTCCTTTCTTGGAAAATTAAAAGAGGGTAACGACAATGTAGTTTCTATACCACATTTTCTGACCGTGGTCAAAAGGAGACGCCTGACACAACATTTTCTGTCACATTACCGCTTTGTACTTATCCTCCTCCCATGATAAGACCGAACGAAAGCTCATCCCCTTCTTGGAGCATTGTTTTTATGCCGAGCGGAAAATCCTGCAGCCATTGGATTCGTTTCTTGTTTACGTATACGGCTGCGGTTTTATAGTACCTGCCGTCAATCCATCCCTCGGAATACAGGTGACGCGCCAGATGCGAGCCGTATTTGCGGACAAGCTCGTTGAGCACATCTTCAACCGTTGCACCATCCGGCAAGGTGATGGTTTCTTCCTTTTTTCCAACCGCGGTTTGTACTGTGCTGTAATAGAGACAATGTACTGTTGGCATTTCGCACTCACAGGGGATTTGAGGTGTCAGACAATACCTGATAACCCGGTTCGGCCATACACTGGATGGCCGAACCGGATATCATGGTATACACAACTGCTATGATGATAATGATGCGACCAGTGCGGTGAACCCTTCGGCCAGCGCCGCTTCAGCATCTTTGGCGCTGATGAGTTTTTTTGTATAGAGATATTCCACCAGACGGTAATATCCGGTCAGCATATACCGCCGGTGGCCGGCATCGTCCAGCACTCCCGCTTTTTTTAGCGAGTCGAGCAGCGGCATATAGAAGTCATCGAGTTCTGAAAGTCGTTTTGCTTCTGCTTTTGTTAGTACGGCCATAATGCACTCCTGTTTAAGCATTAGAATTTTTAGTAATAGTATTTCTTCTTTTTCTTCTCAGATTCCGAGTTGTATTTTGCACGGAGCGGTGCAAGATCCTTTGCGACATCCTCAAGCCCGAGCATTTTTAAGCGTCGTTCACTCGGAAAGCCCGTGTCTGGATCATAGTCACGGTACTTATAGTAGCCGGGAAGAATTTTCTCGACAGGAAACACATAGCCGACATTCGTTTGACCGTCGACACTTTTTGGCATGGGCTCCTTCTGGAAACGCTCGGGAATCGTATCCTCGCGTTTGCCTGAAAGCAGTCGTGCCCAGTAAGCGCGCTCGAGGTTCACGATGCGCTCGCCGATTTCCATGAACTCCTCTTCGGTAATGTCCATACCGGTAACCGCATTGAAATAGTCGACCTGATCCGCAGTTAGCACCGCATACGACCAGTGTGTCGTGAAACAGCAGACGTTTAGACAATCGACCATAGCCTTTTGGTTTTCTTCGTAGAAACAGCAGTACCCCTTACCCACCGTCGTTGTGGGCTTGACCGGCCGCTCGTCGCCCAATATCTTTGTGTTCAGACCCGGATACATGAACCCTGAAAGCTCAAGGGATGCCAGGCAGCGCAGGTGGTCACAACCGCCTCGTGTTCCGATTGCAAACCCCACTCCATAGGCAAATCCAAGGCCACGCGGATCGTCGCCGGGAAGCGTCATGCCGCGGGTCGCGATGGTGTATTTATGCCCTTCATCGCCCAAACCGAGCCGGTCGGCTGCACGCGAAGCGCCGTCGGCGAGCACATCGCCGAAGCCTTCCCGCATGGCAATCATGGTTATCAGTTTTTCCACTACTTCCTGATTACCCCAGGTAAGCTCGAGGCCGCCCGTATCTTTGCTGGTGATCAGGCCCTTTTCGTACCACTCCATAGCCGTTGCTATAACCCCGCCGGTCTCGATACCGTCCATGCCGTAGTTGTTGGTCAGGATCATGTTGTGCCAAATCGCATTGGGATCGAACACCCCGACCCGCGGTCCAGTCGGCACCGAATGTTCATACTCAGGACCGCCGCCGTACTCGCCGGCGTATTTGCCTTCTTTGATTTCAGTGAATCGGCCACAGCAGATCGGACAGGCAAAACAGCCCTCACGGTGTTTGAGAACCGTTTTTGAGTGTTCTTCACCGGACATCCGCCATGCCTCCGGATGAGCACCTTGCTTGAAGTTGTTGACGGAAAGCCATCCATCGTGGTTGGCTACATTGATAAGACTAAGGCTGCCGATTTCGTAGAGAAATTTCCGCATCGGGTCGGTCTTGAATTTTTGCCGCAGGCGGTTGCATACATCGAAAAACTCCTTCGGCCGTGCAATTTTCACGGTGCCCGAGCCGCGCACGGCGATGGCCTTGAGATTTTTCGAACCAATCACCGCGCCGTGGCCGGTGCGTCCTGCGGCACGGTAAACATCATTAAATGTGCTGGCGAACCTGACCAGGTTTTCACCGGCAGGGCCGATGACGACAATATGGATGTCTTCATCGCCGAGTTCCTGTTTGATCATTGCATCTGCCTCGCGGGGAAACTTGCCCCACAGGTGCCGCGCGTCCCGGATTTCGACGTTGTCGTCATCAATCCAAATGTATACCGGCTTTGGCGCTCTGCCCTGGACGATGATTTGATCATACCCCGCATATTTCAGCTCGGCGCCCCAATGGCCGCCCATATTGGAATCGCCGAATCCACCGGTAAGCGGGCTTTTGCAGGAAACGGTCACCCTGCCCGATGCAGGCGCTGCGGTTCCGCTAATCGGTCCCACCCCGAAACAGACACGGGCATCGGGATCAAAAGGGTCGAGGTTTGGGGGAACCTCGCGATAGATAACCTCGGAGTTCATCCCTCGGCCGCCGATCCATTTTCTCCGGTACTCATAGCTGAGGGGTTCTTTAATAATTGTTCCTTTTGAAAGGTCTACTCGTAGTCTTTGTCCGCACCATCCGTACATAGATCAGTCCTCCTCTTCTGCTTTGACAGCTTTTAATCGTTCGATAAGTTTCTCCCGACGCTTCGCCTTAAACGCGACGGTTGGCTGTGCATACGTAATTGCATTGCTCGGACACCAATCGGCGCATACCGGACCTTCGCTCCGTCCTTCGCACAAATCACACTTGAACGCTTTGCCGGTTTTATACGACATGTTGATTGCACCGAATGGACAAGCCATGGCGCATTCTTTACAGCCGATACAGCGATCCTGATTGATTTTGGTTATTCCGAGCGCCGGATCGTAACTGCAGGCACCGGTAGGACATACCGATGCACAGGGTGCATCGGTGCAGAGATCGCATCCCACGACGAATGATTCGCCGAGAGCTTCATTGCGCACCACCGCAACTCGTGACAATACTTTGCCGCATTCGCCGTCATGAAACAGGGAGCATCCCATCATACAGCTTCTGCAGCCGGTGCATTTCTCCTGATTGTAGATTAAAACTTTTCTATTCTGCATAACCACACCTCCTCATTCATCAAAACATTTCATCCCGTAATGAACCAATCCGCTTTGCCGTGACTACTAATCAACGGCAGGTTTTTATTTTTCAGCATCAAAGAGGGTTTCAATACCCAAGCACGCGATACTTTTTTGCCGTGCATCGTGCCGGTCAATGAAATAAATGCTCTCGGTTTCCGCACAGGTCGCTGGGTATAAAAGTTTATACCCAGCTGCTGTACGTTAGGGGAGGATGGGCAGCCCTTTTCCGTTTTGCCTGCATTTTAATACCAGCCGCTCTTTAATTGGCGGAGAGCTTCGCATTTATTTTTTATCTGCTCTTTAGTTTATCAATATGTATACCAAAACGGGTTGTTTTTTAATTCTTTGAAAAAGCATGTTTTTTTATTTTTAGTGGGTTGAGCTTCAAAAAAACATGCTCAATAGCCGGCATCGATGTCCATATTTGGTCAAAAATTTGCGGTCAATGCTTGAAAACAGAATCTGGATATGAGATAAAAGAAAAGACCTTTTTTCGCGGTAGTGTATGAATTATTCGGTCGACAAGTATCACACTCTTTTGAAAATCAACAACGCCATTATCCATGAGCGGTCGCGCGATGGTTTGTTCAGAGAAATTACCAAGGTACTCCAGCCTCTCTTGGGATTTGACCGCATCAGTATCCTGTTGAATCAGCCGGGAAAACCATCATGGGACTACTTTGCGCCGGCCATCGGCGTCATCATTCCGGGGCTTCGCAACAACACTATGCCACCGCAAAAAGCGCTCGTTCCGATTAAAGTGATGATGGAGCGGAAAACGCTGATTGTGGATGTGCAGAAAGATCCCCTTTTGCCGGAAGCGGGGATGTTGAAAAAGGCAAATTTGAAGTGGTTTGTGTGCAGCCCGCTGGCGGTCGGCGAAAAGGTTCTTGGCACCATTCAGGTATTTTACAAGAAAGCATTCCCGCTCACTGCAGAAGATATTGATTTTTTCGAGCAAATCTCAAAACAGGTCGCCCTCGCAGTGGATAATCTGCTTGCCTATGAAGAGCTTGAACAACTGCGTGATAAACTACGGGAAGAAAAGGCCTATTTGAAAAACCAGATTGAGCAGATGAACGATCCTGATGAGATCGTGTTTTTGTCGCCTGCCATGCAGCATATCATCGACCAAGCTCGCTCTGTTGCCGAAACCGACACGACGGTGCTTATTACCGGAGAAACCGGAACCGGAAAAGATATGGTGGCACGCTTTATCCACCGTCACAGCGAACGCCGCCATAACACCTTTATAAAGGTCAATTGTGCTGCCTTGGTTCCTACTCTTATTGAGAGCGAACTATTTGGCCACGAGCGCGGCGCTTTTACCGGTGCTATTTCCCGGAAAATCGGACGGTTCGAGATCGCACACAAAAGCACACTGTTTCTGGATGAGATCGGCGAGCTCCCCATGGCAGCGCAGGCTAAGTTGCTTCAAGTTCTGCAGGACCGCGTGTTTGAGCGTGTCGGCGGTACTGCGCCCATAAAGACCGACGTGCGTATCATCGCCGCTACCAATCAAAATTTGCAGACGTTGGTTTCTGAAAAGAAATTTCGAGAAGATTTGTTTTATCGGTTGAACATTTTTCCCTTGCATGTGCCGCCGCTCCGCGACCGACCTGAAGACATACCAGTACTGGGGAAATATTTTGCGGACAGGTTTTGTGATACGCTGCACCGCGATCGGCCGGTATTCCGCAAGGATGCCATTGACCTGTTGCTGCATTATCACTGGCCCGGCAATGTGCGCGAACTGGAAAATTTCATCGAGCGGGTGATCATTTTGCATGCCGGGAAGACCGTCACCGCAGCGGACATCAGCAAGTTGCTGAACGTGCATGGTGAGGCTGATCATGTGGGGTTGCGACTTGCTGAGATCGAGCGCCGTCATATAGAAAAGGTGCTCGCCATGACAGGAGGGCTGATTGCAGGACCACGCGGTGCGGCAGCGCTGCTCGGCCTTAAGCGCGGCACGCTCCAACACAAAATGAAGAAGCTGCATATTTCAGCAGCAGCGTTCAAAAAGACGGTATGACTGCAACGCGCACTCCGGAATAGCACCGTCGAGCTATTTATGTTATTTTTATATATGTTCCTGTACTCAAGAGAGGAGGAAACGCTATGTCACGAGCCGATATGTTTCAGAACACCACCCGTGAAGATTGGATGACGCCGCAGCTTGAGGAGAAACTTCGGTCGATTGCCGCAGAGAACAAAATTACCTGTGCACAGGCGCAGCAGTTTGCCCGTGAGAACGGAATCCCGATGAATAAGATGAAGGCATTTCTCGATGTCCTGAAACTGAAAGTGTACAACTGCCAACTGGGGTGTTTTTAACAGAACTAAGCGGCAACGTCGGGTGTCGGCACGACATCTGCGCTGTCCGCTGCCCGACAAGGAGCGCACATGCCAAAAACGCTTCGCGAAGAACTCAGACAAGCAATCCTTGCAAAAATTTCGCGCGCAGAAGACCCGCTTGAAGGGTTTTACTGCGATCTGATGACCCGCGAATCGATCCTTGCGGTACTGATCGCAGGCCGTCATCTTTTGCTGGAAGGGCCGCCTGGCACCGGCAAAACAACGGTTGCGCGTATCATCGCTTCGCTTTTGCCCCCGATGGAAACGCTTGCCGACTGCCGGTATAACTGCTCTCCGGATGATCCTGCATGTCCGGACTGTGCCGGCAAAAAAAGCAGAAAGAAGATTAAAGTGCCCGGACACCAGCGGTTTGTTAGGATACAGGGTTCCCCGGAAATGATGCCCGAAGATTTGATGGGAGACCTTGATCCGGTGCTCGCCATGAAACTCGGGGTGCAGGATCCGCGGGCATTCACGCCCGGCAAGATCCAAAAGGCGCACCGCAAAATTATGTTTATCGATGAACTCAACCGCGTCCCGCAGCGGACCCAGAATACGCTGGTGCAGGTGCTCGAGGAAGGCATCACCACGATCGCAGGGTTTGATCTCACCTCAACGGTTGATACGCTCGTGGTCGCAACCGAAAACCCCGAAGAATATGCCGGTGCAGAGCGGGTAAGTGAAACCCTTTCAGACCGGTTCGAGCAAGTTCGCATCGGGTATCCGAGCTTTGACGATGAGGTGGCGATTTTGAAGCGCTACGGCAAACGGATCGACGGCGTGCAGGTTTCTGATAAGACGGTGCGGCATTCAGTTGCCCTGTGCGCGGTAGCCCGCACCATGCCGGAAGACATCGAACGGCTCCCCAGCGTGCGCGCAAGCCTCTCGATCTATGAACAGGCACAGTCGCTTGCCCGGCTCAAAGGCGATCGGCAGGTCACCACGGCGCATATCGAAACCGCGGCACGCCGGGTCCTGCAAGGCAGACTTGCGGTGAGCAGCGAAAGCCGGTACTTTGAGAAACAAGACCAGCTCATCGAAAAGATCATCGAAAGCGCGCGCAAATACTGATGCGTGAACCCCTCAGCACACTAACCTGTGAAGATCTCCGGCAGGCACTGCTTCGGCAGGTCGCATTCCGTGACATCGAACGGGCGGTGCTGCAGATGGCGCATCTGCCGGCTGCCGAGGCTGCCGCAGCATCTGCCCTGTTTTTGCTGCAGCAGACAAAACCGTCATACGCCAAACTCCTCACAAACTGGGTGCAGCACGGGGATGCACGCGCAGGCGTGCGGCTCGATACAGTGCGCTGTGTGCCGTTTGCACCGTGGGGTATTGCGGTGCCGGAGTTTATCAAGCGTTTTGTAAAACCAACGGCAAAAACAATCATCGCAATCGATGCCTCTTTGTCTGAAGTCGGGGCAGCGCTCTCCTACGGCCTTACCCTGTTCTACAGTCTTGCCGTACCCGTGACAGTTGCATTTTCCGACAGTGTGGGGTGCGAGACCCATTACCGGTTTTATCCCGGCGATTTTCTCCCCGAGCTCACCTTGTATTGTCTGCAAAGCAAGATTCCGCTCCTGCCGCTCAGCAGACGACCGCACCTTGTCGTGTCGGAGATGCAGTTTCTGTATAACCGGCTTGTCCGCAGCGCGCAGACCGAGTTTGCAGCCGCAGCGGCACACGCGCGCTCCCTTCCTGCGTTGCAAGAAAGCGCAGCCCATGAGATGAAGAAGGTGTTTGGATCAGGACTGCATCTGGTGGTTGAGCGGGAAGATGTGATCAGCAAGTCCTGCTACCTTGCAAGCAGGCTTTTTGACCTTGCCGGGTATCTTGACGCACGCAGATCGCAACCCGTATCGCTTGTGCTGCTGTATAAGATGGAACATGCGCTTGACGTGCCCGACCTTATCGCGGCGTTTGGGAAACGAGGCGGGGTGTTTGAGCTGTACCAGACGGCAGAGCAGGAGCATGACGGCACGTTTTCTCTTGCGCCGCTGCTCAGCCCTGCAGAAGATGAACTTCGGACAACGCCGTCACGCCATATCGTGAAGATGCAAACGAACGTCCGGCGCTTTTTGACCCGCCGGATGCAAGAGCACGTGACAATCGAGCAGGTCGATCATATGGCTGCCGAAATTGCCGAAACCCTGCGCCACCACCCCAACGTGGAACGGCCGCCGGGCGTGCGCGGCACGCTTGCCATGCGCGAAATGGCACAGGCGCTTGGCCTCGTGCACAAGCGCCTTACGCGTCAGGATGCGGCAGCAGCGGCCCTGCTTGCTTTTCGTCACCGAACACGCTTCAAAGATGACGGGGTGGTCACGCCGGAGCAGGTCTTTAAGACGGTTTTAAGCAGACATGTATTTAATATTGCGCTTGATGCAGCCGAGCGCCAAAAAAAGCTGGGGCAACGAAAGCCGCTGACTCCGGATGAGGCAGCGCAGGTGCTGCAGGGGCTTGCCGATGCGGCGCTGAGGACATGTGCGCCCGGGGAGGCACTGCCGGTCGATGATCCGGATTTTGCCGAGGCGGCACTGCAGCATCCGCTCATCCAGCAGGCATTACAGGAAGCCCTTGACAAAGGCATGTTTGAAACCCCGCACTCTGCGGTCAAAGACCTCGTTCAGGAGCTCGAGGATCGGGGATATCTTGAGCTAACCGATGCACATCATGCCACGTTCAGCGCTGAGGGCAAAAACCGGCTTCAGGAAAAACTCGAAGAAGCGCTTGCGCGCGGAGAGATAACCCCTGAGCAGCTTGCCGCGGCGCTTAACCATGCCCGAGCGCTGCCTGCGCCCGAAGGCCTTGGCACGGAAAAGCTGCGCCTTTCACCGAAAGCCGAGACCGAGCTGCTTGCAGAGCTGATGGATTACCAACATCAAAGCAGGTCGCAAAGCTCCTCGCTTGAAGACCTCTACGTGCATTATGTGGTGAATGAGAAAAAAGGATTGGAGGTGCTGTCGGACAAGGTTGATTATGAAAAACTCAAGGTTATGCTGCATCACCTTGAGCGCAGCGGAACCCTCTCCCTTGAGCGCGACGGCAAGCACTACCGGCTTTCACACCGTGCGCTGCACAAACTGCTCGATGCCCTTATCCAGCGGGAAAAAGGCCAGATGCTTGAACGCCGCGCTTTCAGACGCGAGCATGAAACCGACAAAACCGATGTCCGAAGGTATCGCCGTGGCGATGTGTTTCGAGATATCTCAATCAGGCACAGCGTGCGCCGAATCCTCAGAAAAGGGAAAGGGTTTGAGGACATTAACTATACGGATCTGCGCTCGTTTGAGAAAAAGCCACGAAGCCAGCTTGACATTGCCGTGTGCGTTGATATTTCAGAATCTATGAAACACAGCGGAAAGCTGCGCTATGCAAAGCTGGCAGTTGCAGAGCTTGCGCGGGCAGCAACCGAAAAAGGCGACCGCGTGGGGATTGTTGCATTTTCAAACCTCGGGCAGGTCGTGATGCCGCTCACGGACAAGATAACCCCGCTCCTTGAAGCAACGATGACGCTGCGGGCAGAGCAATATACCAATATCGGCAATGGCCTTCGGTGTGCGCGCAGGATGCTGCTCAAAGAGAAAAACAGCAACAGCCGGTACATTATCATCATCACCGACGGGCAGCCAAATGCCGCGCTGTCTGATGAGCCAGAAGACGGGCTGTCGTATCATGCACGGATTGCTGCGTTTTCCCGTGAAACCACTATGGAAACCAAGCGGGCGCTCGGTGCCCATCATGCGCTGGTTGAAGCAGGGCTTACCCGGCGAAAACATATTAAAATTTCCGTTATCTATATTGCAGAAGGCGACAAAGAGGATCAGGAGAGCGAGCGGATTGCCCGGGAGATTGCCCGTATCGGCAACGGAAGATTCCATAAGGTAAAAGCCATCGAGCGGCTTCCGCTTGAAGCGCTTGAAACAGTCGGGTAGGTCAAGTTTTCATCCGGCAATGCCGAAACGTACCCGTGGGAATACATGAAGGGTGCACGATGCCGGTTGATTCCATAAATAATTCCTCGTTTTATCAGGCCGAAGCCCGGCGGGATCCCAACGCGCCTGAGGAGCTGGAGCGCCGGAGGGCATACCGGCGCGAACAGCGGAACCGTGAAATTAGGGAAGAGGAGCTGCGCCGTGCAGAGGAGCGGCAACGGGCGCGTGAGCGTGAGTTGCGCGAAGAAGAGCTTCGCGAAGAAGAAATTGAGCGCGAGGAATACAAGGGCCGGTATATCGACGAGTTTGTGTAGGGAATTGCTCGTGCGCCGTTCCTTCCTTTTTTCATTTGCCGAAGACGGTTTTACCTTCCTTTTCGTTCCGCCTCACCCCGCATCGGCACGAATCTGACTGCCGTAATGGTTTGTGTTTCAAGACGGTTGTTTTTTTTGATGCCGAGCACAAGGCTTTGGACGCTGTAGGCATCGCCGAGCGGAAGGATGATCCGGCCGCCCTCCTTGAGTTGTTCGATCAACGGCGCGGGGATCGTGGCTGCGGAGCAGGTCAGCATGATGGCATCAAACGGCGCATGTTCTTTCCATCCAAAAAACCCGTCGCCTGTCTTGACATGGATGTTCGTGTACCCGAGCGACTGCAGCAGCGCTGCAGCGCGGTCGGCAAGTTTTTTATTCAGCTCGATGGTATATACCGTTCCTGCCACCTCGGCGAGCACCGCTGCCTGATATCCCGATCCTGTCCCGATTTCAAGCACGGTGTCGTTTTTGGACAGCCGCAGATGCTGGGTCATGAGAGCAACGATATAGGGCTGCGAGATGGTCTGGCCTTCGCCGATGGGCAACGGGAAATCGCCATACGCTTGGTGCCGGTGCTCTTGGCTGACAAACAGATGCCGCGGCACGCGTTCCATGGCGGCAAGCACGGCGGGGTCGGTGATGTCACGGGCTTTGAGGTCGTTCTCGATCATGAAGCGTCGGGCTGCGCCATATTCATCATCGCGTCCTCCCCCTCCTACGGCATTTACCTGTGCTTGAACCATGATGCACAGGAACACAACAACCGTCAAAGTTGACATTTCAAAAAGTTTCATCGATACATGCCTCCGGTAATACTTGTTATGCTCTGTTGTTTCCGGCAATGTGCAGATGTAGTATAGCATATACCGTGCATCCTCGCACTGATGAGGAAAGAAATTGCCAAGGAAGAAGAATCGAGATATAATACTTGGCGTTTCCAAGCGGGCGATTAGCTCAGTTGGATAGAGCGTTGGCCTCCGGAGCCAAAGGTCACGCGTTCGAGTCGCGTATCGCCCGCCACCCTCTGGACCCCGCATGACCGTTTCAGCAGACATTCTCGTTATCGGTCCCCATCCTGACGATGCCGAAATCAGCGCCGGCGGATCGATTGCCTTTTGGTGCCGCAACGGCAAACAGGTGGTGCTTGCGGTATGCACCAGCGGCGAGCGCGGCACCGCAGACCGCAGCATAACCCCTGAGCACCTTGCCATGGTGCGGGAACAGGAGCAGCGGGATGCAGCGGCAGTGCTCGGCATACACGAGGTCATCTTTCTTCGCTATCCGGATCAGGGACTTGAAGACACTCCGGCGTTTCGTCAAGACATCGTCAGGCTTATCCGCACCTATCGTCCGACGACCATCGTCACCTGCGATCCGTACCGCCGCTACCTCTACCATCGCGATCACCGCATCACCGGGCAGGTGGTGTGCGATGCGGTATTTCCGTATGCGCGCGACCATCTGGCATATCCCGACCTCTTGGAGGAAGGGCTTGAGCCGCACAAGGTCAGGGAGCTTCTGTTTTGGTCATCGGAAGACATCAACTACCGAATCGACATTACGGCTACCTTTGCAATAAAGCTTGCTGCCCTCCGCTGTCACCAGAGCCAGCTTGCCGGACTTGAGAGCGATAATCTTGAAACATGGGTGCGCCGCCATGCCGAGGAGATGGCAGCAGGCGAGCCGTATGCCCTTGCAGAAGCCTTCCACAGGATAGAAATCATCCGCTGAACAAACGCTCACCGCCCTTTGCCCCTGATCGCTTCAATGGATAATACCTGCTTTCAACCATCCGGCGGAGCTGCTCAGGTGAAGGTCGATACGTTACCTGCGGACGCTCGTTAGGGTCGTCGGTGTGGTAGGTGAGCATGGTTATTGAGCCGTGTGCGGGGTAGGCGTCGAAAATGCCGATACGACCGAGGCGCAACTTGTTGGCAGGGGTTAAGGCAAAGCCGCATGCCCACAGGGCAACAAAGGCGATGACATCACCATGGGTGACAGCTGCAACACAGGCAGCCGTATAGTGTTTTCTGACACTTGTGAGAAACGATCGGGCACGGCGCACAATATCGGCAGGTTGCTCATATCCGGTCGGAGCATCGGTATATACATCACCGCCACGGCTCTCGACGACAGCAGCGGGCATGCCTTGATACGGTGTGTGCACTTCGGTCATACGGGTTGAAATTTGCAGACGAAGATCGGGGTGAAAGGCGAGTATTTCCCGTGCCGTCTGCCGGCAACGCAGCAGCGGGCTACTGAAGACTGCCGCAAGCGGGATATGGTGCAACAAGCGGGCGGTGTGTTGCGCCTGCTCTCTGCCGAGTGCGCTCAGGCGAAAGCGGGGAAGTCTGCCGTAGAGAATACGGTGGGGGTTTTCAACATGAGCATGCCTTATCAGCAAGATAGTGGTTTTGCTGCCTCGGACGCATGGTCGATGTGTGTTCATTGTAAGGTGTACTATAAAAAAACCGAGCCG
>JAOAHH010000031.1 GCA_026415325.1 Thermodesulfobacteriota bacterium
AACGGCAAACAGCTTGTTTACGGGCTTGATACCGGATACCGCATCGAGGTCACCCGCGCAGACGGCACATGGTTTGTTCCGCATGCCTCTGATCCAGACGGTCTAAACCAGTATCACTACTACTCGATAAACATCCCCATGTATGACCCAGAAAGCCAGCCCGGCGGGGCTGTGGCAGGCGAAAGCGCGAAGGTGCGGCTTACTTTTTTTGATTATGAACTTGAGATTATTCAGCCTGCAGGCGGTCTCTTTCAGGTCGGCAATTCCGGCAGCGTTACCACCATGCACGTGGTTGCAAAATTTTCCTCCGGCGCGGTGACCCCGCCGCCGATTCCGGAATATCCGACGCGGATCGGCGGCGAGATAACGCTGAACGGCATAAAGCTTACCTATGGCATGGACAGCGGCATATCAGTGTATCTCACACGACCCGACGGCACAGGCTTTTACCCATATCCTTACGCATACGGCCTCAATCAGGCAAATTGTTATGTGATGGATATCATCATGAGCGATAGCCCTGACAGTGCACAGCCGGGTGAAGAGGCAAAACTGCATGTAAACTGGCAGGGAAGATCTCTTGAGGTATATGAACCGCCCGGAGGGATTATTAGGCTCGGGCAAAAGGGAAGTATGACGCGCGTAGATATCGCTGCTCATCTTGAAGCAGGCGAGGCGCCGGGATTTCCCATCAGGATCGGCGGTGAGGTATGGGTTAATGGCAGAAAATTGCTGAAAGGACAGGATGAAGGGTATTCTTTCCACGTGACACGGCAGGACGGCACCGACTTTAATCCACCTGCCTATGACAACGACGGCCTGAACAGCGCACACTGCTACATCATTGACATACCAGTGTATGATGAAACCCTTTGTCCGGGAGGGGCGGTGCCGGGTGAAAAAGCAATGGTGCGCGTGTACCGATACGGCATACCGCTAACCATTACGCAACCCGGGAACGGTGTTATAACACTTGGGCAGCCCGGTTCGGTGACAAGGGTGAATATTTATGTTTCCGGCGGCGATTTTCCGGCCACAACAGTGCCGAGCTCGCCACCTTCTGGTGGAGGACCGGGCGGTGGCGGCGGTAACAGTCCAACAACAACCACACCAGTCACAACAACAACCGCGTCAACGACGACAAGCTCTGTGCCCGATGGCGGCGGGGGTGGCTCAACAACTTCAACTGCAGTGCAGCCGCCTCCTGAGACGACAACATCAAGCACGACAACAACGACAATTCGGCTTTGCCCGGCAGAGCAGGCGCTTGGTTTTGACAGGCAGGCTGAGCTTGACGCATTGCGGGCTTTTAGAGACAAGCGGCTTTGCAAAACCAAAGAGGGGCTTGAGCTCATCGCGCTGTATTACGCATATAGCAGCGAGCTTACGCAAATTCTTGATCATTATCCGGACATCAAAGAAAAGGTACGTCTCCTGATTTGCGAAGTTGCGCCGCTGCTGCATACTGACGCTGGGGCGGTTCTTGACAGCAACCGGTATCGAAGAGTTGAGGAGATCGCATCAGACATTCGGCACGCTGCCTCGCCTGCGCTTGCGCGTGCTCTTGAGATTGTTTTGCAAAGAATTAAGGAAGGGATGTTCGTTAGGCGATAAAACTACAAAACATGCTTTAAATCAGCCCGTCCTAAATTAGCACGTGATATTTTAATTGACACTTTAGTTGCCCTCGCCTTATGATTTTCTCACGCATATACAACATATGATTCTTCAATTGGTATCTTTTTAAATCAAGCAGGTGTGTATGCGGACGTACGACAAATGGGATAAAAAAACGCCGGAGACAGATAAGCTTATCGCAAAGGTTGAGGCGGCAGTTCATGCTATTGTCCCGGATGCTGACATTATTCTGTACGGTTCTCGTGCCAGAGGAGATGCAAATCTTCTTTCCGATTGGGATTTTCTTGTGTTAACAAACCATCCATTAACGCAGGATATTGTGCGGGCAATACGGGATCGACTCTATGATATTGAGCTTGAAACTGACATGGTGATTAGTAGTATTGTCAGAACAAGAAAAGAATGGGCATCAAAATATTATACGGTTCTTCCGTTTAAGTGGGCTGTTGAGAAAGATGGAGTTATGGTTTCATGGACGACAATATAAATGCCCTTATTAAATACCGCATTGCGCGTGCCAAAGAAGCCTTTGAGGAGGCCATGTTAATGAGACGCGAAGGACATTGTAATGCATGCATGAACCGTTTATATTATGCATCCTTTTATGCCGTGACCGCTTTACTTGCAAAGGATAATCTTTCATCGAGCAAACATATAGGGGTAAAATCATTGTTTAATCAACACTACATAAAAACAGGGAAAATAAACAGAGAGTACGGATTGTTATATAATCATCTTTTTGAGAACAGGCAAGAAGGTGATTATGTTGATTTTGTTGTTTTCGACGCCGACTCGGTGGATCCATTAATTCCACAGGTTAAAGAATTTATTGAAATTGTTTCTACGATTGCACTTACCCAATAGCTCATTTCATGGAACCTTTAAATGGGAGACCTTTTCCCCTTTTAACCCTTTTCCCAATGAATAAACAATAGCAATCGGCTACCCATTTTCGATAAAAAGGTAGGTGTATAATTTGGTTCTCCTTCGCATTTTTGAATATGATAACGTTTGAATTTGTCAAGCATAATGGTAATAAAACCATGGGACATGTAGATAAATACCTATGTCCCGATGGCCAATTCTTTCAAAAATAATGTTATCTGTCCTCCGCAGCATACAAGAAGAATTCAAGTCATGGAAAAGCTAATCGAGTAATTACAGTCTTTCAACTCCAAAGAAAGATTCTTCCTTATTGGTCAGATTCTTGGCAACCCCACTTTCACTCCTTCTAAGGCTTTTCGTGAACAGCTGAGCACGGCATTGCGTCTAAAAATTCCAAAAGCTGTTTTCGCAGCAATTGACTATCATCTTGACTGGCTATACGCTAGCCTCAAGATTGCAGCAAGCAACGATACAGCAACCGTTTTTCCTAACAGGAAAGGCATGATCAAAGCACACCAGGAAGATGTGGATTTCCTGATAGCCTATGAGGCAAATGATGTCTATCATCTGATTCTTATTGAAGCAAAAGGTGTAACTGGGTTGACTAATAAGCAGATGACATCAAAAGCCAATCGATTGCGGGATATCTTTGGAGACGATGGGACGAAGTAGCAGGGTGTTGTTCCTCATTTTTTACTTATATCGCCGTACTTACCACAAAAACTTATTACCTCTCAATGGCCACAATGGATGGCTCCCGCTGGACAAGTCGTATGGATAAGGCTCATAGTCCTCGAAAGCCTAAAAAGAGTATCACGGTGCAATGCCGCAGGAAAAGAGGATAATCAAGGTAAGTACAGGACTGTTATTCCAAGATAGATAGGGCGGCATGAGTGTCACCCATTAAAGGTTTCATATTAAGAGAAAACACTTGTCATGGAGCATCATGATGAGGGGCACCTCTTTATTTGTCATTTCTTCGGTGCCGTGCCGTGTCCAATTGGTGAGACAACACAAATAATTTTCTCAGACTTTTTATTCCGACAGCACATTATTCGGCAGGGGCTGCTTCAGCCGCGATTTTCGCAACCGAACAAGCATAGGGATCAGGTCATGAATTATAGTTTTCTGCCCAAGCACCTTTGCGTATTATATTGCTGACGGTAATAATGGTAGAATAATGCATATGCAAATATTGTGCGATGTCGCTCAACAGTTATCTTTACTTCAAATGCCTGTCCTGCTCGTCTCTGAATATCCTTTGCCCTGAATTACCACGGCTATTTTGCGATACATCGCACCCGCATATTCAATTCTCAGTGGTCGTGTCACAACCCAGACTCAATAATAGAAATGATGATAATTCAAGACCTGACTTTTTTCCTTGTAGCTTACACGTGCAATAACTGACCTTGTAGTGCCCTAAAGTTGAAAATCGAAAACAAAAAAGCACCCAGCGCGCTGCTAAGTGCCTTAACTTTCCTATGGGCCGTCGGGGGCTCGAACCCCAAACCTACTGATTAAGAGTCAGTTGCTCTGCCAGTTGAGCTAACGGCCCGGTATGTGTTCCAAGAATGGCGGATGAATATCACAAATCAGCCAGTGATTCAATTGGTTTTTTCTCGATCGGTTCAGGAATGAACGGCTCGGCATAGCAATACAGGCACCCATGTTTGCATTTGAGGCTGTACCATCCGATATCAATGCTTTCAGTGCATCCACACAGCGTTCGCTGCCCCTTTGCTTTTTTCAGTGAGCATTGCGCACCGTGAGGATGAAGGCGTGAGAAAAGCTCGCCGTCAATACACCGGGAACGGGGAAAACCCGGCACCGAGCAGTAGAACATCCGCATCCCGAATTGCTGCGCTTCCTGCTCCAGCCGTACAGCCTGTTCTTTTTTTTCCTGCTCAGACCACGGCACCAACAAATACCCTTTTTTCTCCATCCGGCGCAGTACTTTTGGGTAAGGTTCAACCCAGCTGACCCGACAGGTTGTTATCCCGTAGTCGTGAATCGTTTTTGCAATACAGGAAAACATGAAACTGTTTGTTATCACTCCCTGTTCGGTTTGAACGCGCACCAGCGGATCAAACCGCCATGATATGCGGTGCGGACTTTTTGTGAGCTCGATAAGCTGCGGCAACATTGCAGCAACGTCTTGCCATGGCGGGATACCGGGTTCAAGCACCGAGCCGCCAAGACCGGTAATCGTAAGATGGACATAGAGTTGCTGATAACGTTCAAGCGCCGTGCGAAGCGGTCCCGGACGCAATGCCTGTTCGGGATTTTTTGTCCAAATAACAATGGTATGCACGGTTTCGGGTGGATAGTTTTCAAGCTGCCGGGCAAGGTGTTCGGGATAACAGCTCACCAGATCGGTGCGTCTGCTTGCCGAGAGCACCACCTTTTCAGACGATGCCGTGACTGATTTCTGTGAGAGGGCAGGGCAGGACGAAAAAGCGCTCATGGGGATAGCCTTTTTATATATGCGGCTTTGTAAATCTCGCGTCCCTGCATGAGGTATTTCCGTTCGTAATTGGTCGGTGCCTGTTCCGGATCGACCGTTCCCGGCAGTATAGTGGTACACAGAATTTCTTGAATTGTTGGGCATGCCCGTGCATGCATAGTGATTATCTCAAAATACTCTCGAAAATCGGTTGCAAAGAAAAGGTGACCGCCGGGCATAAGGGTTTCGCTCAGCAGAGCGATGAATTCCTGCGTAACAAGCCTTCGTTTATGATGTCGTTTTTTTGGCCATGGATCCGGGAAGTAGATATGGTAGGCATGCACGGATGCGGCGGGGATGTATTTGCGTAAAAAATATGCTGCATCGCATCGAACAATCCGTATATTGGATATGCCGGCACGCAGCGCCCTTTCCTTTAGGATGCGGTAGAATTTCCCCGCGCGCTCAATCCCCAAAAAGTTTTTATCCGGATGGGCATGGGCGCTGCGTATGATAAACTTGCCCTTGCCACTGCCGATTTCGATTTCAACCGGATACCGGTTGCCAAAGACGTGCTCCCAGCACAACGGGCCGTCGCAGTGGCTCAGCAGAATCTCGATATCGCTGGATGAGGTTATAGCTAAAGGGTCAATCGCAGGCAATGTCATTTTTGTGGCTGTCTTTAATCTTGTACATCCTCTCGTCCGCTTTGCTCAGGATTTTACATTTTGTATCTGCATCGACCGGGAATGTCGCAATGCCAAAACTTGCGGTTATGCTGATGTTGAGCCCTTCGCGGGCAAGAAATTTTTCGTTATTCAGTGCCTGGCGAATTTTCTTGCAGAATGCGTACCCTTCTTCCCGTGCGGTTTCCGGCATAATAATAACGAATTCATCGCCTCCGTAACGTGCGCCGTAAAACCGTGGCGGCAGGTGCGATGCAAGCAGTTTGCCGATTTCACCGAGCAATTGGCTTCCGATTAGATGGCCGTGGGTATCGTTGACGGATTTGAAATTATCGAGGTCAAAAAAAATAACTGTGCATGCGGTACCGCGTTGCTGTGCACGATCTATTTCAAGCTGCAGCACTTCATGTAAATACCGGGCATTGTACAGGCCGGTTGTGTCGTCGGTGATCGTCAGCTTGCGCACCTGCTCGTAGTTGCGCGCATTTTCGAGTGCGATGGCTGCATAATCAGCGACTGTTGTAAGAATTTCAAAATCGTATTGATGTTGATCCTCGATATCCTTTTTGTTGACCAGTTCGATAACCCCGAGAACCCTATCGCGAATTTTGAGCGGAATGCAGATGATCGATTCTGTAGAGAAATGAGTTGCCTCGTCGCCTTTACGGGTAAACCGGGGTTCTTTGTCAACACTTGGGACAAACAGGGGACGGCCGGTTTTTGCAACCCACCCGGCAACACCCTCGCCGATTTTCAGACGAATGTCTTTCAGCTTGTGCGCATGGGGGGATGTCCCGACGACAATTTCAAAATAAAGCTCCTGCCGTTCTTCATCCACGAGGAGCAGCGACCAGTTCTCGGGGCTGAACAGTTCGGCAACTTTGTAGAATATTTTTTCAAGCACCTCGTTGACGGTAAGCGCGGAGGTCAGGGTCTTGCCGATCTCGGTAAAAATAGAGATGTGGCGCCTGATTCGATCAAATTCAGAGAGATATACGTCTTTCATTATCTACTTCGTTCGGCACCGTATGACAAACCGAGCGGTGGTTCTGCACGATCGGGGAAAACGCGCCTGGCATACCTATGGCTGCAAATCGACCGTAACAGATTTGCTTGCGGAAAAGTTTTTGTCGTCAAACACCGTAACGGTTATGGTATAGCGTCCGTGGCGCGTATATGTATGCGTTGCCGGAAAGTAGCTGTGCCGGTCTATGGTTCCGTCCCCCCATTCCCATTGTATCCGGGTAACCGGCACAACAACGCCGCCGTTGACCGTAACGGTCATATTGTCGATTTGGGGGGTATTGAGATTAAGTTGAAAATCAGGGGGTTGCAGTGATGGGCAGCCTGCTATTCCAATGAACAAAAGAAAGGTTATCGGCACGATAATGCACTGCCGTATTCGATGCGCATATAAACGGCGATATGCACGATGGTTATCCTTCATAATGAATAAGCTTACTAAGAATCAAACATGTTGACAAGGGTAAAAATTTTATATAAGAGCAGCAACGAGGTCTGGCTTCCTTCAATTGATACGATCCGGTCGGTAGAGAGGTACGGGTGCTGCGCAGGAACAGTGCCTGTGTGACCGACAACCAACCCATGCGTGGCTTGCTGCTGTGAAAGGGGGTGATGCAGCAGGACGGCAGGAGCCATGATCAACAACAAAACAGTTTTGGTATGCACATACCAAGATGCATACGAAAGGAGAAGAGGGGTATGAAAAAATTATTAGCTCTTTTCTGTGTCGTTGTTTTTAGTATGGGGCTTGGCGCATGTGCCACAGTGTCGAAGGTCGATCTTGCCGGCGTGGCAAAATCATCCGGCATGAAAAACATCACAACTGGTGACGGCACGTTTGAGAACTATACCGCAACGGGATTTCACAAAGGGAAAGAAATTGGTATCGGCCTTGGCTTTTTCGGTTGGAAATTCATGGAACTGTATCCTGCAAAATCAAATGAGGCGCTGCTGACTGATGTTGCCAAGGATGCATCGAAGGCCGGCGCAAACGCCATGATCAATGTGATGCCTGCATCGGAGCTTTTCGGCGGTTTTATCATCGGCCTCTATTTTGACAGCGCCCACGGCACGGGCATTAAAACAAAGTAGTTTGGAGCACCTCTATCGGCAATCTTTAGCATCGCGGCACAAAGGCCGCGATGCTTTTTTCTGAGAAGCTTTACGTATGGGAACGGTGCGTATTATTTCAGGGAAGCTGAAAGGACGTGCGGTTGAAACACCCGGAGGACAGACCCGACCGCTTTTGTCGCGGCTGCGCAAGAGCCTTGCAGACATCCTCAGACCTCACCTTGCAGGAGCACGGATACTGGATCTGTTTGGCGGATCAGGAGCCATTACTTTTGAACTTCTCTCCAACGGCGCGTCGAGCGCTGTTATTGTTGAACTGGATCCAGTGGCTGCGCAGATGATACAAAAAAATATACATTCACTTAGTCTTGACGGTGTGGTTGAAATGCATGCCGGTGATGCCCTGTCGGCGATTTCAATTTTTGAACGTCGAGGTGATGTCTTTGATGTTATCGTCATTGCCCCGCCCTATGGGCAAGGGCTCCACACCCACGCGCTTGAGCGAGTGGCATGCTCACGTCTGCTCGGCAGGCAGTGCATTGTCGTGGTGCAGCGCGACCAACATGAGCCGTGCGCACCATCTCAAGGATTGCTCGAGAAAATATCCACCCGTTCATACGGACGAACGCTCTTTGATTTTTATGCCGTACGGCACGACAAGAATGTCCAGCCATAATTAGATACAGAAGCACTTTTCATTTGACAATAAAACTGGTGATATACTACGTTACGCATAATAATCAATCATACGATACAAAAAAAAGAAGGAGACGCACGCACACTATGACACCCGAGAAGACTATGACGCTCGATGCTATAAAGACGATCGGCGTTATTGGCGCTGGTCAGATGGGCAGGGGCATTGCCCAAGTTTCGGCGCAGACCGGATATAACGTAATTGTCATCGAACCTTACGACGAAGTCATTAAAAAAGCACGTGCCTCGATCGATAAAAACCTTCAGGTTGCCCTTGAGAAGGGAAAGATCAAGAAAAAGGAGTTGCCAGCAATTCACTCACGGATCACATTTGAAAAAGAGCTTGACAGTCTTGCGCCTGTTGATTTTGTGATCGAAGCCGCTGTTGAAAACACCGCGGTGAAAGTGGATATCTTTACTCGTCTCGATCAGGTCTGTGCGCCGCATGTGATTTTGACGACCAACACAAGTTCAGTGCGCCTCGGGAAACTTGCTAGTGCCACCAAGCGACCCGATAAAGTGCTCGGGATGCATTTTATGTATCCGGCGCAGATGATGAAACTTGTAGAGATCATCAAAACGCCGGCAACCAGCGAGGAGAGTTATCAGATTGTCAAGGAACTTGCCCTGAAGATGGGCAAGACACCGATCACGGTCACCGACAGCCCGTGTTTTATTACCAGCCGGCTTATTCAAACCCTCATCAACGAGGCAATTTTCTGCCTCTATCAGGGCGTTTCTACCAAGGAGGAAATCGATACCGCCATGAAGCTCGGTATGAACCATCCGATGGGACCGCTCGAACTTGCAGATTTTATCGGTCTTGACGTGGTGCTTGCCATGCAACAGGCCCTCTACAACGGGTTCCAAGACCCGAAATACCGGCCGTGTCCGCTGCTGATGAGCCTTGTCGAGGTGGGACATCTCGGCCGGAAGACCGGCCGCGGCTTTTATGAGTATAATAAAGACGGTACGAAAAAAAGCTGACATTCATCGGCCGGTACTGTTTTCACCATGTGCTGAAAACATCGTTTTCCGGACTTGGGATAACGTATGATTGCCGCATCTGCTCTTTACCGTGGCTTATTCCTTATCGTTTTTGTCTTCATTGTGTTGGGTATGCAATGGAACAAAAGTTTTGCAGCCGAACCAGATGAAGTGCAGGGGACGGAAATTGTCTCCTGCAACGAGGGGGTGCTTAAGGTTGATGCAAAAGAGATGCGGCCTGAAGATTTGATAAAGGAAATAGGAGAAAAATGCGGCATCAGGGTTGTTGTTCTCGGTGAAGCATTTAGCGATGCACTGGTGAGTATAAAATTCAGCCCGATGCCCATCCGCAAAGGTGTAGAGCGGGTTTTGCGCACCATGAATGTGACAAACTTTGTTGCGCGCTTTGATCACCATGATACGCTCTCGGGCCTTGCCGAGCTGTATATCGTCGGGAAGAAAGGCGGGGAAAAGCAGCTGACTGCAGGGGGACGGCGGCCGCCACCGCCTGCGGCCGTCCAGCTAGATCAGCCGATGCCACCGGCAAACCCTCAGGAACGGCGTGAGGAGAAAAAAGACATAAAACAGGAGCTGACGAAAGAAGAAACAGGAAAAATACAGGAAAACTTTCTCAAAATCATGGACGAAATCCTCAAAAGCCAAGAGGGGGGGGAGGAGCCCGATCCGGGAGAAATCTTAAGGCTTTTTAAAGATGCCGTGCCGCCGGAGATGCGGGATCAAATTCCGCCCGAGGTGATTGAAGAGCTGGAAAAACTCGAATCGATGAGTCCTCCCAAGAACAGGTAGATACTGGAACGAACGTACTGTTCAGTTCTGGACTGTTTGACCGGAAAACACGATACGGAGAGCATCCTATGACACCGTTTCACGTTGGCATGACACGAGAGCTTGTTGTGGAGACCGGCGCTGAGCACACAGCGCAATTTTTTTATAAAAATCTGCCACGGGTGTTAGCCACGCCATTTTTAGCGGGGTTTATGGAACGGGTGTGTGCCGAACTTATCGACGAGCATCTTGAACCGGGCGAGCAATCGGTTGGTGCTTTTATGCAGCTTAAACATACAGCGCCCACACCCCTTGGCATGTCCGTGCGCATCACCGCGAGGCTGACCAGTATTGACGGTTCCAAATTGACCTTTGCCCTTGAAGCGTTTGATGAAGTCGAGAAAATCGGCGAAGCCGTGCACGAACGCTTTATTATCAAAACGGAAAAGTTTGCCGCCCGGGTAGCCAAAAAGGCAACTGCGTTACATGGACCTTGATGTCCTGTTTGCCGATAACCATGTGCTGGTCATCAATAAGCAGGCAGGCATACTCGCGCAGCCGGATATAACCGGCAAGCCCGATATTCTCTCCCTTGCAAAGCGCTTTATCAAAGCAACCTGCCATAAACCCGGTGGGGTGTATCTCGGGTTGGTGCACCGGCTTGACCGGCAAGCATCAGGGGTCATGGTGCTTGCGCGGACATCCAAAGCCGCATCACGGCTGAGCGCCTGTTTTCGTCAGCATGCGGCAGTCAAAAAATACATGGTAATCGTCGAAGGCCGATGCAGTGGCAGCGGCACCTTCAGTGATTATATCGTAAAACACGGCCGCACGGTCTCTATTGTTCCCGGCACGCATCAAGGTGCGCGATATGCAACGCTCAATTGGCATGCCGTTGCCTCTTGTGGCGACCTCACCCTTATGTCCGTTGAACTTATAACCGGGCGACCGCATCAGATTCGCATCCAATGCGCACACCGCGGTCTTCCCCTTTTGGGTGACCGACGGTATGGCAGCAGCAGAGTGTTTGGCGAGGAAGCGATCGCATTGCATTGCTATATGCTCGGCATTCCTCATCCAATCTCGCGCACGTTTCAAGTTTGGACAGCGCCGCCGCCAGCATATTGGCGTGGCTATTTTGATGACGCCATAAACGGCCTCATCAAAGCTGCGCATCAAGGATGGTCAGAAGGATCGGGACATAGCTGATATCAAGATTGACGAACAACTGTTTTTCTTTTAGGATGGCATGCTATGAAACAGCATGATCCGTCACCTATTCGCGCCCGCGTGATTGTATCCGGTCGTGTACAAGGTGTGTGCTTTCGTGCCGCAACGCAAGAAACGGCCCGGGCGCATGGCGTCACCGGATGGGTCAAAAATCTGCCTGACGGCCGTGTCGAGGCTGTTTTTGAAGGTCCTGAGGATGCGGTCAATGCAGTGATCGCATGGTGCCACACCGGCCCGCCTGCTGCAATCGTTAAGAATGTCGCGGTGACGCGCGAGGAGTATACAGGTGCTTTTGACCGGTTTTCGATTGCCTGGTGAAGCTTCTCGATGCATGTTCTGCTCATCCAGCCGCCGATCCATGATTTTTACCAGACCGCAGTGCGTACCCAGCCGCTCGGGCTTGCCTACCTTGCAGCAGCACTCAGGGATGCCGGTCATACGGTGACCCTACTTGACTGTCAACCTCCGGGGGTTCGCACTCCCGCTTCGCTGCCTCCGGCATTGGCGGAAGTCCAGCGGTTTTACCCGAAAAAAGATATCAGTCCGTTCAAACTCCATAGTAAATATTATCGCTTTGGTCTCTCGTTGCGCAGCATAGCAGATAAGATCCGCATCGTCCAACCCGACGCAGTCGGTATTTCCTGCCAGTATACACCCTATGTCAACGATGTGATGGAGGTTGCAGCACTCGTCAAGTCGATTTTACCTGCAAAACCAGTTATTGTCGGGGGTGCCCACGCAAGTGCGCTGCCCGGTCATGTGCTCGGCTCTCCGTCCATTGACTATGTGGTTATCGGAGAAGGTGAAAGAACGTTGGTCAGCCTGCTTGGATGCATTCAGCGTGGCGAACAACCTGATTATGTTCCGGGCATTGCTTTTAAAAACGGGACGGCGATGCACCTGACTCAACCCGCGGGTTTTATTGAAAACCTTGACGAGATGCCGTTTCCAGCCCGTGATTTGCTCGGTCTGCACCGGTATACGGTGCGCGGCAGACCGTATACCATGGTGTTAACCGGCAGAGGATGTCCTTATGGCTGCACCTATTGTTCGGTGGCAGCCGTGATGGGACGAAAGGTGCGGCTGCGATCTCCGGAAAACATCGTTGCCGAAATACGCCACTGCATTGAAAGATACGGCATTACAATATTTGATATTGAGGATGATCACTTTACCGCCGATCCGCGCCGCGCTGAAGACATTTTGGAATTGCTCATCCAGAGTTTTGGTGAAAATGCACTTGAACTGTATGCTATGAACGGGCTGTCGCTGCTGTCGCTCAACAAACGCCTGCTGGCGGCGATGAAACGGGCGGGGTTCAGAAAACTTGACCTTGCACTCGGCTGCACAACACCGTCTGAGGGAAGGATAGCAGGCCGCCGTGTCAATCGAGGCGCTGCGACAAGGATTATCCGGGAAGTCGATCGCCTCGGTATACCCTCAACCACCTACGTGATTATCGGCATGCCGGGTCAGCGCTTACGTGATATGGTAGCGGGGATCGCCTATCTTGCAGGACTGCCGACCCGTATTGGTCCGAGCGTTTTTTACCCAAGTCCCGGTTCAACACTGTATGCTGTCCTTGCCAAAGAGCACGCACTTTCGGATGATTTTTCCGTTTTGCGCTCAAGCATATTCCCTTCAGTTCCCCATACGTGTTCCCGTCTTGAGCTTGTTACGCTGGTTCGCCTTGTGCGTTGGATCAACTGGATAAAACAGATGCTTGCGCGGCACCATGAAGCCGCCATGCAGCTTTCTCGCCTGTTTCATGATGCTCGTTTCTGCCTTGTGCCGACTCTTGAGATGTGTGAACGCATTGCGTCTGAAGGCAGTGTGGTGCATCGATTTCCATCGGTGCTTCACGGTGATGACGCCGGCAGGCTTCTCACCGGTATGCTTCTGCAGAGCGGCGTGTTTTGCGGATTGCGACGATGCAGGCAAAAAGAGACGCAGGGGATTGTGTATGAACTGTTTGCTTACGAGACTGCTGAGGCAGTTGTGCAGGAGTTTTTGCATGGTCCTCGTGACCCGCTTATCGCAGCAGTCACAGTTTCCGAACGGAGAGCATGAGGAATATGGAAGCGCTGCTGAATGTAATCCTGAGACGGGCAATGCGATCGGTGCTCAGGTTTGATGATGTGCCGATGCCGGAGAATATTCTGCCGGTGAGCGGCAATGTACGCAATGCCAGCCTTGTGTATGTGCACATACCGTTTTGCGAGTCGCTCTGCCCTTATTGCTCTTTTCATCGGTATGTCTATGACGCAAAGAGGGCGCATGCTTATTTTAATGCACTGCTCACGGAGCTTGAGCTCTACCAACGGCTCGGTTGCTCGTTTACGGCGATGTATATCGGCGGTGGCACCCCGACGATTGCTCTGGAGCGGCTTCTTGAGATTATTGCCTATGCGCGAAGCCTCTTTCCGCTTCGGGAAATTTCTGTTGAAACAAACCCGAATCATGTGCAGGAGCATATCCTTGCACAACTGCATAATGCAGGCGTAAATCGGCTCAGTGTGGGGGTGCAGAGTTTTAACGATGATTTGCTTGGGGTTCTCGGCAGGCTTGAAAAATATGGTGCAAGTAGTGCTGTGCAGCAGCGCATTAGGCAAGCTTCAGGCATATTTGACACCCTGAATATCGACCTGCTTTTCAATCTGCCGCTGCAGACCGCCCATCATTTGCTGCATGATCTGCGTGTTATTGAAACGCTGTTGCCCGACCAGGTAACCTTCTATCCTCTGATGGTGCCGCCATCGGTTGCAATGACATTAAAAAAAGTGTTTGGTCCCATCGATTACCGAAAAGAAAAATCATTCTATACAACGATTCTCAATCACCTTTGCCACCACTATACCGGTTCAACTGCATGGTGCTTTTCGCGACATCAGGCGATGATCGATGAATATATCATCGAGCACACCTGTTATGCAGGCGTTGGAAGTGGCGCATTTGGCTGTCACGGCGATACAATAACGATCAATACATTTTCACTTGAAGAGTATCAACAGCGGCTGCACAACGGTTTATTGCCGATAACCCGAGTTAAAACATTTTCGGCACGAGAAGCGCGCTGGTATTTGCTCCTTATGAAATTATTTGGGTTGTCGCTGCGCAACGATGAACTCAAGGTGCTTCGCTCACGATATGGCAGGGCGGCTTTTGCTCCAGAGCTGTTTTTTTTGCAACGCCTTGGCGCGGTGCGGCGTGCATATGACGGATATGAACTCACCGACAGAGGGCGATACTACTGGGTTATGGCGATGCGTGAATTTTTTATTGCAGTTGATACGCTTAGGGATGTATGCCGGGCTGGGGTTGGCTGACCTTATTGTACGCTTTTGTGAATATGACGTGGCCGCGACGGAAACGTTAAAAATCCTTCAAATCGTCATCATCAAAAGGGATAATTTCTTCAGGTCTTACTTCGACGGGCTTGCTTTGTTTCGTCTTGACAGTTTCCTTTGTCAGCATTTTTAGGCCGGGTATGTTTTTCTGCGAGAACAGTTTGGGCATGCTTTTTATACCGATGCTCGGCGGTTCAGCGCGAATCTCGGCAATTTGCGAGCCGCTCACCAATACAGCAAGTTTGTTCACCAGTTCTTTCATATGGATTGCCTGTGCTGAGAGTTGCTGACTTGCTGATGCAGACTGCTCGGAACTTGCCGAGTTTTGTTGCACGATCTGATCCATGGTTGAAACCGCCTGATTGATCTGTTCAATGCCCTGCGCCTGTTCACGGCTTGCAGCGGCAATTTCATTCACAAGATTCGCCACCTTGTTGATGCACTCTAAAATCCCCTGTAATCCTTTATGGGTT
>JAOAHH010000044.1 GCA_026415325.1 Thermodesulfobacteriota bacterium
TACATAATTATGACCCGATGAGCTTCAGAAACTCCTTTTCACTGAGAATGGGTATACCGAGTTTTTGAGCTTTATCATATTTAGAGCCGGGATCTTCGCCGGCAACCACATAGTCTGTATTTTTGGAAACACTTCCTGAAATTTTACCGCCGAGCGAAATAACCTTCTTTTCGGCCTCTGAACGGGTCATTGAGTGCAACGTTCCGGTAAAGACAAAGGTTTTGCCGGAAAGCGGTGTTTCCACAGGAATGCTTTCCGCAGGGGTGCATACGACACCGGCGGCACGAAGCCGATCAAGAAGACGGCGGTTTTCTTCGTCTGAAAAGAAACGGAAAATACTTTCCGAGACTTCAGGCCCGATTTCATTAACTTTAAGTAAATCATCACGTGTAGCTTTTAATATGTTGTCAATACTTTTAAAATTATGAACTAACAAATGTGCCGTACGTTCGCCGACATGGCGGATGCCGAGCGCATATAAAAGACGCTCAAGGCCGGCTTTTTTGCTTTTTTCAATGGAGGAAAGAATATTTTGGGCTGATTTTTCTCCCATGCGCTCAAGCTCCATAAGCTGCTGGAGGGTCAAATTGTAAAGATCTGCAACATCCCGTACCAGACCGCGATCAACAAGTTGATCAATCAGTTTATCGCCGAGTCCTTCGATATCCATTGCCCGACGGGATGCAAAATGCCGGATGCTTTCCTTCAGTTTTGCAGGACACCGAGAGTTTGTGCAACGAGAAACCGCTTCCCCGTGTGGACGAACAACACGACCGCCGCATACCGGGCACAATGTGGGCATGATGAATTTCCGTTCATGCCCCGTTCTTTTATGCTCAATCACCTTAACAATTTCAGGGATAACATCACCCGCGCGCTGAATCAGCACAGTGTCGCCGATACGAATATCCTTTCTATCGATTTCGTCCTGATTATGCAGGGTTGCACGCTGTATCTCAACACCTGCCAAACGGACAGGCTTCAGCACGGCTACCGGCGTGAGTGCGCCGGTTCGACCGACCTGAACGATGATATCGTTGACAATGGTTGTTGCCTGTTGGGGTTTGAATTTGTAGGCAATTGCCCACCGCGGACTCCGCGAAATCGTGCCGAGTTCTTTTTGAAGACTTATACTGTTGACTTTAATGACCGCACCGTCGATCTCATACGGCAGTTCCGGACGCCGATCTTCGAGCTGTCGGCAAGCAGTCAGCACCTCATCAATGCTTGAACATTTTGTAAACTCATTCACTTTAAAGCCGAACGCGCGGAGCATAGCAAGAACATCGGTGTGTGTTGCAACCGGCAGCCCTGTGGCGTCGGCAATGCCGTAACAAAAAAAATCGAGCTTGCGTTGCGCAGTGATTCGGGGATCCAGTTGTCTGACCGAACCTGCAGCCGCATTACGGGGGTTTGCAAAGAGGGTTTCCCCAGCGTCAAGGCGTTCTTGGTTTAGTCGTTCAAAATCCTTTTTCAACATGATTACTTCACCGCGGACCGCAAGAACCGGCGGTATGGCAATATCGTTGCCGTTGCGCAAGCGCAGTGGAATGGAGCGTATGGTTTTAAGGTTTTGGGTGATGTTTTCGCCGGTTACTCCATCGCCGCGAGTTGAACCTATCGTTATTATGCCATGCTCGTAGATGAGCTCGACCGCAAGGCCGTCAAGCTTTGGCTCAACAACATACTCAATGCGTTGCCCGCCAATGCGACGTTTAATACGGTTTTCAAACTCTATTACATCAGTTTCATCCATGGCATTGGCGAGGCTGAGCATCGGAACACTGTGGGTAACTGCTTCGAATTCAGCGGCAGGTGCGGTACCGACGCGCTGGGTCGGGGAATCAGGGGTAATCAATTCCGGATGTTCTCGCTCGAGTTGTTCAAGCTCGCGCATGAGCGCATCAAACTCGGCATCTGATATTTCCGGGTCGTCAAGAACATAATAGCGGTAGGAATGGTAGTCGATCTTGTTGCGTAATTCCTCAATTCGTTCCTGCACCGTCATCACATTACAGACTCCTGACTTACGAGTGCGGTAACATGCTCAGAGATATTAGCGTTGCAGCAATAAGCGAACCTTTTCGATGTCCCGCCGATAGGGTTCAGGCGCACCTGCGGCAATATCACTGAGCAATATATCAATGGCGCGTTGTGCCTGAGGGGCAAGCGACATTGAACCGCCCTGGCACCATTGGGTAACCGTCGGGAGGAGAGAAAACAGGAGCGTCCGGCATTGAGTGCGAAGCGCAGGACTATTACGGAGCTGTACCGTTAGCCAGGGGCTGAGACGATAGTAGAGGGCGATAAGCTGTTTTCCTTGTGCGTCATGCAAAAGCAAGGTGTCGCGAAAAGTCCGAAGGACCGGCAATACCAAACAGCGTTCTTCATCACTCAGTACGCTTGTGGCAGCACATGCTCTGGTCTGGTTGTCGTATTCAATGTCATCGTAATCGGTTTCCGGCACCACAAAGGTTTCTTCAAATACAACCTTCCGGCGGCAGAGCTCAAGCGTTTTGTTGCCGGTTGCTGGATCAGCATACACCTGAACACCAAGGAACAACGGGGTGTCCGTGTTATTGACAAATGTATACGATGCCACACCGCTTTCAATCGTTGTCCAGTATATTTCTTCGCCACCGGCGGCTTGGGACTCAGGGGTTGTATCAAACCCCACCCCCACCCCTTCAAAGTTTTCTGGGTGCGACCCGGGCACAAGTTCTGCTACTTCCTCTGCAGTTGCTTCAAGCGTACAATCGTGCGCTGGCTTGCAATGTACCGTAATAATGCAATCTGCATAGATCGTATCATCGCGGTTTTTTGAGCGGTAACCGTGTTCAAATCCAAGTTCAAAGCACATATCGGTAATTGCCTTAACCGGGCGCATGGTTGCATATTGTTCTTCGGGCGGCATCGGGAGCGCAACGCTGCCGGGTAGTTTGGATGTATCGCCGGTGCGGAGCCAATCTTGGGCATGGCTGATCATGTTGTCGATATGGGAATCGCGGTTGGTGCTTGCCATAAATTCACGAAGCAGCGGTGATGACGGCAGTGTTTCCAAAAAGGGAATCATCATGTCGGCGATCTCTTTTTCGTAATAGCCGGGGAAAGATTGCGTATCGGCGTTTGCAGCTACCTGATGGAGTTCCTCGATCACCTTGTCAACCGGATTATTTGATGATGTCGGATCGATATTCCAGAGGATAATCGGATAAAAACCCGCTTCAAATTTTGATTCGTAATCCAGTGATACACAAAAGGGCAGGGAAAACGGCATGAGTGAAAAACTTACATTCATACCTGCGCTGAATTGTATACCCCGCTGCAGGGTTTTGAGTGAACCGATTCTAAAAAACGTCTGTCCTGAAGTAACGGCCATGGATAGTTGCGAGAGAGGGCCGACCGGAGCAAAGGAACTGTCGAAAGCGTTTATGGAAAGTGTAACCCCTTTGAGCGAATCGATATATGCTGACGGGAGTATCGATCCGAACGGGGACTGGAGGGTACCATAAAAATAATCATAGGCTGCATAGGTATCAACATTGGAGTAATTAGATTTTGCACTCTGCAGCGCGACAAAAAGCCCTTCAGGCGCAAAATAGACCATCCAATAATAGGTTTCGCTGAAAGGGTTATAATTTTCCGAAAAACTGCCGTCCCACCCCATCCACATCGTCCATCCGTTAAAGGTACCGATTTGGCGTACCTGCTGGCCGTAGGCAAGCTGGGATAGTGTTGCCAACATTTTCTGGGGAGAAGGGAGTGCGGACAGATTATCGTGCTGTGCGGCACCGATTCGGGAATGCACGCCTATAAAAAATAGTGTCATAACAGCGATGATCGTGATGGATGATATGGTGTGTTTTATGGGCATACGAAGGCCTCCTGGATGCATGATACATATTTCATAGCACCGAAGATGTTGCTTCGTAAACCATTTTTTGTTCCTTAAAAAGTGCCAAGGTCCTGAACGAGGAAGCATGCAGACGATGTACGGTTTTTATATGTTGCGGGCAAACTTGGTATTGCAATGCCCTTTGCAATTTGTTAGAGCAGGAAACGATATGCGCCTCAATAAACGGTAAGCCGAAACAGGTTGCGGACTGGTATCACGAAACATAATCACTTATAATATTCCGATGAGACGCTTCTTTATTGACAAAAGAAATATAAATGGCACGAAAGCGATTATTGAAGGAAAAGAGGCACGTCATGCGGTGCGCGTCCTCAGGCTCGGACAAGGCAACACCATCATGTTATTTGACGAAGACGGCAGCGTCTACGAAGGGATTATTACCGATATCGGAAAGAATACCGTTGCAGTGGATCTCGTCACCACTACGTATCGGCATGACATAATTCAACCCGATATCATTCTTGCGGCTGCGGTTTTGAAATCGGATAAAATGGATCTTGTTGTGCAAAAATGCACCGAGCTCGGGGTCACAAAAATCATCCCCTTTTTTTCCAGCCGTACGGTACCGCAATGGGGCAGCGAGGCTGCACAAAAAAAACGATCACACTGGAACAATATTGCTGTTGCCGCGGTCAAACAGTCGGGTGCCCGGACGGTGCCGCTTGTTGACATGCCGATTCCGTTTGATGCGATGCTCCAGAAAATGTCAACAACAGATGCTGCAAGGTTCATTATGTGGGAAAATGAGAAGGATGTGACTTTGAAGCACGTACTGCATAATACGGCACGGGAGCGCAGCATTGCGGTTGTCGTCGGCCCTGAGGGAGGTTTTACCGAATGGGAAATTTCTGCTGCGCGGCAATGCGGATTTATAACGACGGGTTTTGGCCCTCATGTGCTCCGTGCAGAAACGGCTGCAATTGCGGTACTTGCGATCATTTACTATGTGCGGGTACTCTGACATGGTATGAGACGGCATCGCTACTCTTTGCAAAAGTCATGCTCCTGCATATCGCTTGACTTTGTGCTGGCAATTACATAAACTCATGCAACTTTATGAAGACGGAAGGCAGATTATCGCGTTATGACCAATACATCTCAGCCGATCGGAATCTTCGATTCCGGAGTTGGCGGACTTACGGTATTCAAGGAAATACGGCGTGCGCTCCCTGAGGAAGATATCCTGTATTTGGGCGATACGGCTCGGGTCCCCTACGGTATTCGGTCTCCCGAAACCGTCCGAAAATATGCTCTTGCAAATGCCAATTTTCTCGTAAAGCAAAACGTCAAGTTGCTAATCATTGCATGTAATACTGCTTCTGCGATCGCCATGTCGGCATTACACGCCATGTACGATATGCCGATTATTGACGTTGTCCGACCGGGTGCACGGAGTGCTGCTGCCGTTACAAAACGGCGACGTGTCGGCATTATCGGCACAGAGGCGACAATCCGAAGCCGCGCGTACGAGCAAGAACTCGAACGTATTGACAGCAGCATCGTAGTTTATCAGCAATCTTGTCCGCTCTTTGTGCCGCTTGCCGAAGAAGGCTGGTGCGAGCGTGAGGATCCTATAGCAACCATGATTGCCAACCGTTATCTTGCACCGCTCAAGGAAACGGGAATCGACACGTTAGTGCTCGGGTGTACGCACTACCCGATTCTCAAGGACGTGATCCAGCACGTTGTCGGTCACAATATCGTGCTCGTTGACTCGGCAGAAGAAATCGCGCGCGAAACGGTTGTGGTTCTCGAGCGGTCAGGGCTGCGTCGAAGGGATACACGGCAGGGGTCGGAAACTTTCTTTGTGACCGATATTCCGACCCGTTTCCAAGAAACAGGCAGTCGGTTTCTCGGTCATGAGCTGAACAACGTTCATCTAGTGGATATCATAGCGGAACGGTCTTCATAAAGGCATACAAGGATACAAATGGCCGGCCGCAAAAAGCATACACAAAAAAAGTCGGCATCGGGCCGTACGGGCTGCCTCCGCATCGGCTGTTTGACGCTTGTGGTTGTTTTAGCTGTAGGGATCTCTGTTTTTCTAACGCGGCCGTCAACTTATAAGCAGAGGCTTTTGCAATATATCACAGAGCGCTACCCTCATATAAGGGAGATCGGCAAGCCGTTATCACCACAAGGAACTGTGTATGTAACGTTATGCTTTGGCGATGAAAATTCTGATTACCTCATTAAAGAAAACCGGCAGATCGAGGCGCCAGCAACACCTGCGGGAAAAGCAACGGCACTGATACAGGAACTCATTGCAGGACCTCGTGCAAAAGGCACGGCAACAATGCCGCAAGGAGTGAAGCTGCGAGGCATAAAAATTGAAGATGATATGCTTGTGGTTGATTTTTCTCAGGAATTGGTGACCCGTCATCCGGGAGGAAGCACATCGGAGATGATGACGGTGTTTTCGCTCGTCAACACCATTACGATGAACATTCCTGAAATCAAAAAGGTTAAATTTCTTGTAGAAGGGAAACCTATTGAAACTATCGCAGGGCATATCGATTGTTCGGAACCGATTCAACCGCAATTCGGTCTTGTTCATTAATGGTACAACAATAACCCGTTGTGATTGAGACTGTCGGGTGAATTTCCCATAGTCCGCTTTTTTCAACGGGGGAAAATTATTTTAGAAAAGGCTGGTGCGGGAGCAGAGTATAATCCCTCTCTTATAAAAAAGTTGTTCAGTATTATGGCACGGAAAGTACCACTTCACAGAATACGCAATATCGGCATTATGGCGCATATCGACGCCGGTAAGACAACTGCGACAGAACGCATTTTGTATTATTCAGGAAAATCGCACAAAATGGGCGAGGTTCACGACGGTCAGGCGGTTATGGACTGGATGGAACAGGAACAGGAGCGGGGCATTACCATCACCTCTGCGGTGACGGATTTTATGTGGAAGGGGCATGAGTTTCATCTCATCGACACGCCGGGCCATGTTGATTTTACCATCGAAGTGGAACGGTCGCTGCGCGTGCTTGACGGATGTATCGCACTGTTTTGTGCGGTCGGCGGCGTTGAGCCGCAATCTGAAACCGTATGGCATCAGGCTGATAAGTACCACGTGCCGCGGATTGCATTTATTAACAAAATGGATCGGGTAGGAGCAGATTTTTTCGGCACAATCCAGATGATCCGCGAGAAACTCGGTGCACATCCGGTTGCAATGCAACTGCCGCTGGGAGCCGAAGATTCATTCAAAGGAGTTATCGATCTTATAGCAATGAAGGCCATTGTTTGGGATGAGGATACGCTGGGTCGCGAATATGCTTTTATCGAAATTCCTCCGGAAGAACTTCCGCGCGCTCGGCAGTATCGTGACCTGCTCATAGAATGTGCAGCAGAGCACAGTGATGAGGTCATGGAAAAATATCTGGCCGGTGCTGAGATTTCTGACAAAGAAATAAAAAAAGGGCTACGCCGTGCGGTGTTACAAAGAACTGCGGTTCCTGTTCTTTGCGGTTCGGCGCTTCGCAATAAAGGTATCCAACCGATTCTTGACGCAGTAATCGATCTCTTTCCGTCACCGCTTGATGTCCCCCCGGTCGTTGGGAAGCACCCGACAACCGGTGCGCTGGTCAGCCGCACCTGTGACGACCGTGGACCGCTGACCTGCCTTGCATTCAAGGTTGCTATGGAAGAAGGCAGGAAGTTGATCTATGTGCGCATTTACGCCGGCACCCTTCATGTCAACGCCGATGTGTATAATCCGGTAAAGCAAGTTTATGAAAAGATTGCGCGTATTTTCAGAATGCACGCGAATAAAAAGGAGCGTGTTGAAAGCGCTCATGCCGGCGATATTGTCGCGGTCATGGGGCTAAAGCAGACGACAACCGGCGATACGCTCTGCGATGACCGTGAGCCAATCGTGCTCGAGGCCATCGATACCTATAAACCGGTTATGTCGGTGGCGATCGAGCCGAAAACCGTCGGCGATGAAGAGCGGCTCATGGGCGTACTCGAAAAGATTGCTGTAGAAGATCCGACGTTTTTCTATACCTTCGATGCAGAATCCGGGCAGACGGTCATTTCAGGGATGGGCGAGCTGCACCTTGAAATCATCGCAGATAAAATTATGCGGCATTACCATGTGCCGGTTAGGACTGGGAAGCCACAGGTCGTTTACCGCGAAACTGTCGCAAGTGCTGTCGAAACAGAAGGCGTGTTTGATCGCGAAATTAATGATACGCGGCACGCCGGTCATGTTCGGATCAGGCTTGAACCGCTGCAGCGGGGGGCAGGGATTCTCTTTGAAAATCGAGCACCAGAGGAACATATTCCTCCGCAGTATATCCCTGCACTGGAAAAAGCACTTATGGATGCGACTCTTACCGGTGTATTGTCGGGTTATCCGATGGTCGATATCAAGATAACTCTTGTGGGCGGTGTTTACCGCGAGGGCGTATCTTCAGAACTGGGATACATTATGGCTGCAACGGCTGCGCTGCGTGAAGCGATAGAGAAAGCAGGGCCGTTGCTGCTTGAACCGATTATGGAAGTTGAAATCGTGACACCGCAGGAATTTTTAGGCGATGTCATTACCGACATCAATGCCCGCAAAGGGAAAATAGAAAATATCGAAAACAAAAACCAAACGCGCATCGTAACCGCGCACGTATCACTCAAGAATATGTTCGGGTATGCAACATCGCTGCGGTCGGCAAGCCAGGGGAGGGCGACATTTACCATGAAGTTTTTGCGGTTTGACACACAAGAACGGCTCTGACAGCACCTGAGGTGAGAGGCAAGTCACACAAGTGAGTGGTGAATGGTGAATGGCACAACATCAAACCCCACAAGGCCAGACATCGCATTAATTTGCAATTTTTATTGTAAAGTCCACAGCAAAAAAAATTCGTTTGCAAAAACGTGAAAAAACGGCATGCTATTATCAACTGTTAGAAAATGACAATAGAGCTCGATACAAAAGTATCGGGTTGTAAATGGCAGGATTGTGTGAAAAAATCAGCATAAGGAGACAGCGGATGAGAGAAAAAGTAGAAGCAGTGCTTGCTAAAATAAGGCCGATGCTTGAAGCAGACGGCGGCGGCATAGAATTGGTGGATGTTAGTGAGGGAGGCATTGTCAAGGTGCGGCTGAAGGGAGCATGTCAGGGATGCATGGGTGCCCAGATGACACTCAAAATGGGCGTCGAACGTGCATTGAAGGAAGAGATTCCGGAAATCGTTGAAGTTAGGGCAGTATGATATAAGATCATAAAAAGGCACGGTATGGAATTTCTGCTCAGCGTTATCGGTTTGGTTCTTGTCATCGAAGGCATACCGTACTTTGCTTTCCCTGAACAGATGAAAGCACTGTTGGCACGCATGCCAGAAGTACCGACGCGAACGCTCCGTCTCTTTGGCACTGCGGCGATCGGTGCAGGGATTGTGTTAATCTACATTGCCAAAAAAGTTTTGTCGTGAGGCGTTTGTCTGCGCATTGGCAAACGGCATTCGTGCCCGCTGCTTCAGACGGACAAGATCGTCAAGCGTGAACCCCTGCCATTGGCAGGGGAGTAACGTGTTGTTATGGAATAACGGCTCCTGGGCAATAGGCAACGACGCGCACGCGCAGGCATCATCCCAGAGGGCGGTGCCGGGAATCGGTGAGTACTCAGCAATGATCGGTCGTACACCACAAGATTGTACGAATTCGATGGTATGCGCAACACTATCGGCTTTTTGAAAAGGCAGGCCTGCGAGAATATAAACACCGATATCCTGATGATCAAATCCGGCACGAAGTAACAACGACACAGCTTTTTCAAACTCCCGCTTGCCTGATTTTGCACCGATATAGTGCTCAACCTCCGGGTCAACGGTTTCAAGACTCAATCTGATTGTTCTAAACCCTGCTTCCCGCATAAGCCCTGCAATCCGGTCGTTGATAAGCCGAATGTGCATTCCGTTTGGCGCATGAAATCGTACATCCAGACGATGATCGATAACACGTTGCAACAATGGGATAATATGAGTTTCGGCATAAACCAGAAGAGCATCGTCGTAAAACACAAAGTCTGTAGCACCGCGTTGGTACCAGCGGAGAAGTGTCGCAAATACTTTGTCCGGCTGCTTTTGAATAAAATGAGGATGCAGCAGAGACGAAGCGCAATACGGGCAGCGCAGCGGACATCCCTGCGAGGTCATGAGCGGTATCGTTGTTGTGTCACGCATGAGGCTATATGCAGGCTCAGGGAAAAAGTCGAGCCCATCTGCTTTTGGGTCGATGCCGATGATGCGGGCGAGTGCTGCAAACAGTTCGGGCGTGAGCGGACCCGGGAGTACATAGTCTGCCCGCGTATGGGCTTGGGCATGGTCGGGGCACAGCGTGGCATAGACGCCGCCCAGTACAAGTGGCACATTGGGGAATATCTCTTTTGTGAGTCTGATGCAGTCGACAACCGCGGGATACCAGTAGGTCATCATGGACGATACCAAGATTGCATGAGGGCGTGGTATGGCCTTGAGTTCATCAAGAAAAACTTCAGGGGTAATCCCGTAACGGCAATATTTGCGGGGGACCGTTGAAAGGCACGCAGGCTTCTTGATTTCACATCGATGGAAATGACCCCGGCCGTCTTGCTTCCTGACCGGCTGCCGTATATCGGTAATCAATCGCATGGCAGGATGCCCGGCATCAAGGCAATCGATCAAATGCACGCCACACCCAATTTGTTGCAGAACCGATGCAAGGGTGAGCAGGCCGAGCGGGCGGATCCAAAGATCAAATGCGGCAAAATCATAGATCCACGGCTGGATAAGAAGGATAAACGGTGTTGTATTCATTGTTATGAAAAGAAATTAATTACCGACACAGATCATCCGGAGGCTTCATGAATTTTACCAAACAGATTGACGCTGCTCAAAGCCTATTTTATGCGATGAATACACGCAACGTCGAGGTGCTTGAAGAGCATCTTGCGGAGGATGCGGTATTTGATTTCCCCGGTGTCGAGCCAATACACGGTGCCAGGAAAATCGTTATGTTTTTGAAAGTGCTGTTTCGCAAGTATCCGCGTCTGACCTTTACTATCGAGGACATCATCCATGACGGAGAGCGGCTGGCGGTTGTATGGCATAATGAAGGAGAAAATACCCTGCGCATGCCGTATCGTAACCGTGGGGTGACGATTATCCGTATTGTTAATGATAAGATTTTTTCGATCAGCGATTACTTTAAGGATACTTCTTTTGTCAGTGCTCAGCATCGCCGGAGCAATACAGAGGGTGTTTAATTATGCGCATCACAGCTTTTGCTGCAAGTCCCCGTAGCAACGGCAATTCAACTTTGCTGCTGCGGGAAGTTTTGCGCGGCGCACAGGAAGCAGGGTATGAGACAGAAACCTTTTCGGCACATGCGCTCCGACTAAAAGCATGCAAAGGGTGCTTGCGGTGCAATATCATTGGTCGGTGTGCGCAGCGCGGCGATGAGTGGCAGCATATAGCACGAAGTATCCTGGATGCCGATCGCATTGTTTTTGCAACCCCTGTCTATTTTCACCATGTTCCTGCTGCGCTCAAAAGCATTATTGATCGGTTCCGATCGTTTTTGCAGGTGCGGGTTACCGAAACCGGGCTTGAGCACAAACCATGGGCACTATGGCAGAAAGAGTTTATTCTACTTCTTTCCCTTGGTTCTTCCTCGACCGACGACTGTAATCCGATTATCGATCTTTTTTCTTATATGGTGGATGTTCTCGGAACCGGCAATACGTTAACCGTTGTCAAAGCGCCGCGGCTTGTTGTTCCGGGGCAACTACGGATGAGCGCAAAGGAACTGGCGATCCTTTACAGAAAGCTCGGCCTTGCAGAACACCTTGCGGAACAGGATGCTGGGCGCAACCGCGAGTTGCTCAACCGATGCTATCAGATCGGTTTGAAAAGAGAGTCGTACAACTCATAAGGGGAGGATTATGGGCATGGACAAAAATGATGCAATCGTGCGGCAGTTTAAGCAGCATCTTGAACAGCAGCTTCGCCGCAGCGGCACGACGGCACATGACTTTGTGGAAATTCTTTATGAATATCTCTCACAGCATATGTCGACGCATTTTGAAAAGACCATAGAGGGGATAGATACATTACACAGCGTGCTCAAACAGCGGCAGCACGAACATGAGGACATTTTGAAACGGCTTGATAGAATTGAAGAGCAACTTCGGCAGCTTGAGCAACGCATCGGATCAGGGTACTAAGAAATAACCATGATCTCTGTATATGATATATAAAGCCGTCTATTTTGTAAAAAATAGTATAGCTGGCAACTCGTGGAAAAGAATGGGACAGAACAGCTCATATTTCAAAATTGGCCGTTCCTCAATTAGGATGAGTTTTAAAGAAAGAAACTATCTATAACCAAATTAGCAGCTTGTTTATTTTAGATCAGCCCGGCAATTTTTTTTACTGTGTCTGAGAGATACTTGGCCTCTCGCAAGAACCTCTCCCGGTAGTGTGGATTTTTTTCAAACCAAACCTTTGGATCCATTTTGCCCTTTTCCTGATTACACTTTTGACACGCTATGACGCGGTTGGATTTATTGTCCAGGACTCGCCTTTTGATTCGATACTGCTTCCAGCATGAGATGGGAACAACATGATCTATAGTCAGATTTTCCGTACTACCGCAATAGACACAAGCACGTTTGAGCTTATGGTTGCTTCTTTTTACCATGATACTTTTATATTTGTGATGAAGAAAGGCTGATAGGAACTGATCTTCTCCCCAAAAAGTAGACACCAAGTTAAGCTACTTCAGAGAGCCGTTCAAACTCAACGGGCGATGTGTAGGTGAGAGCAGAATGTCTTCGCTCCCGGTTGTAAAATACCTCGATATAGTCAAAAATACTTCCTCGTGCTTCATTGCGTGTTTCATAACGCTCAACATATACCAGCTCCGTCTTTAGTGTATGAAAGAATGTCTCCATAATGGCATTGTCATAACAATTGCCTGAACCGCTCATCCTCTGGATAAAACCGTACTGCTTGAGCAGTGTGCGAAATGCAAGCCCGGCATACTGGCTGCCCCGATCTGAATGAAAGAGACAGCCCGGCAGGGGCTTTCTCCGCCAGATTGCCTGCTGCAATGCCGGTATGGCTAAATCCTGGGTCAGTCTGTTG
>JAOAHH010000121.1 GCA_026415325.1 Thermodesulfobacteriota bacterium
GTGGTGATGGACATCCAGCGGGTGATCAAAAGTCCGATTGCAACAACGCAGGAAGTTGCTGCTGCAATTGAGAAAGATGCCGTGATATCGCTCAGGCTTATTGCTACCGCAAACTCACCGCTGTATCGGGGAGCGAAAAAAGTGCTGACCGTGCGCGAAGCTGTACCGCGGCTCGGCATCAAGCAGACGCAGAGCATTGTTAATGCGATTGCAAACCGCGGCCTGTATGAGACGACGAACGAGGAGTTCACGGCTCTCATGCAACGCTTGTGGCTGCATGCACTTGCAAGTGCGTATACGGCACGTGCGATTGCAAAACTGACCAAACGCGATGATTATGAAATCTATTTCACCTATGGGCTTGTCCATGATATCGGCAAGGTGCTGCTGGTGCGGGCAGCGCTTGAGAAGATGCAGCGCGGCGTTGCGGATATGACTACAGACACCATTTTGCCGCTTATTCAGAATGCCCACACGGAGATCGGCGCTCTGCTGCTGGAGCGCTGGGGCTTTCCTGAACAGTTCAAAAACGCGGCACTCCTACATGAAAACGACTCGTACAGCGAAGCAACACCGCATGAGGTGCTGGTGGTCAATCTTGCCAATCTGCTGACCCGTTCGTTCGGCTGCAGTCTTTTCTCATCCGATGAGAATACGTCTGCTGCATATCCGGCTGCACAACTTTTGAAGATTGAGATGGCAGCGCTGCAATCCATTGCCGCTGAAGTCAAATCCATTATGCACGATAGCCCCACACTGTTTTGAGCAAGAATTGTGGCCGATTACGGCAGCGGTATGGCACCGTGCGCCGCCAAAATCTTTATTCCGATGCAGATCAGAACACATCCGCCGATGATATCAGCATACCTTCCGATTTGTGCGGCTGCAGCAACCCGTTTCCCGACGTACAGACCCGCTGCGGTACCGGTAGCACTGACGATACCGATGACAAGTGCCGGCAGTGCGATTGGTATATTGAGCACCGCAAAGCTTAACCCCACTGCCAAGGCATCAATACTTGTGGCAACGGAGAGCATGACCAGCGTCATGCCGCGTGATGGATCGATTCTGAGTGCGGCGTCGTCGCGGGGGGCACCTGCCTCGCGGATCATGTTGCCTCCGACCAGCAGGAGGAGGACAAACGCTGCCCAGTGATCATACTGTTCGATAATCGGTCGTACGGTGAGTCCGCCAGTCCATCCGATGACAGGCATCATTGCCTGAAACAGGCCAAAGTGCCATGAAAGCCTGAAGGTATGGCGGAAAGTTACGGATGGCAGATTAATGCCGGCTGCGAGGGCAACCGCAACGGTGTCAAGGGCAAGTGCAACGGCAATGCCGAGGAGGGTCAATATATCCATCGAATCTATACCTCGTAATGGCAGCAAGAAAAAACCTGGATAACGTGTTACGCGTTGCTTCAGGGACGAGAACATTGATCAGCGCTGCGGCGTCTGTTCATAACCATCTGCACCGCGAGCCGTACTGCGTGGAGCATGCTTGCAGGCCGTGCGATACCTTTGCCTGCAATATCGTAGGCAGTACCGTGATCGACTGAGGTACGGATGATCGGCAGCCCGAGGGTAATATTAACACCCTCGTCAAAGTGCATCATTTTAAGCGGGATCAGCCCCTGATCGTGATACATGCACACGACAACGTCATAGGCGCCTGTAGCTGCATGATAAAACAACGTATCGGGGGGAAACGGACCGTGCACCGAGATGCCTTCTCCACGAGCTTCGGCAACGGCTGGTGCAATAATGGTCTGTTCCTCGTTGCCGAACATACCTCCTTCGCCTGCATGCGGATTGAGACCGGCAACGGCAATGCGCGGCTGCGGTATGCCAAACAGCGTCCGAAGCCCTGCATCAGTGATGCGGATCGTTTTCAGGATGGCGTCCGGTGCGAGCAGTGTTGGTACGGATGCAAGGCTGCAGTGAATTGTCACGAGCACGACCCGCAATCGTGGCCCTGCAAGCATCATGACGACCTCGTGCGCACCGGTAAGATGCGCGAGCATTTCTGTGTGGCCGGGAAATTCATATCCTGCTGCGTGCAGGCTCTGCTTGTTGATCGGCGCGGTGACGACGGCGTCGATGGTACCTGTCAGAGCAAGCTCGACCGCTTTCTGAATAGAGGATGCAAGGGCTTTGCCGGCTCGAGCACTTACATTTCCGTATGGGACATCGCCTGCATTAAGCTGGGAAGCCTCAACGAGCAGGAGGCTGTCATGCGCAGGGGAGAGCGCTTCGAATGACGTGAGTGCGTACAGCCTAAGCGGAGCGTGTAAGGCGTGTATTTCGCGGTCAAGGATGTTCCGATCGCCGATGACAACAGGAATGCATGAGGAGCGGAGCATGGGATCGCAAAGCGCCTTGACGATGATTTCAGGTCCAATGCCGGCAGGATCCCCCATTGTGATGCCGATAATTGGGGGAGAGGCTTGATCACGTTCTGTATACGGCGTCTGCATCGAACACCTTATCACCGATTGTAACAAGATCCTTGCCGTCCCATTTGCGGTAGAAGCATGAGCGAAAACCCGTATGACAGGCGGCAACCTGCTGAACGACTTTGACCAATAGGCAGTCGGCATCGCAGTCAATATATATTTCTTTGACCTGTTGGACGTGTCCCGATGATTCGCCTTTCATCCAGTATGCCTGCCGTGAGCGGCTCCAGAAGTGGGTTATGCCTGTTGCGAGTGTTTTTTCGAGCGCGCCGCGGTTCATGTATGCGACCATTAGTACCTGCCCGTTTTCGACATCCTGAATGACGGCAGGGACAAGGCCATTGGCATCAAATCGTATCATATCGATCAGTGACATATGTAATCCTCCTTGGCACTAAGTATGCTGGGCATATTACAGACGAACGGATATGCCGTTGCGCCGCAAGTATTCCTTTGCGTCGCGGATAGAATACGCGCGGTAATGGAATATCGAGGCAGCCAGCACCGCATCGGCTTCCCCTTCTGCAAACGCTTCATAGAGATGGTGGAGGCTGCCGGCGCCCCCGGAAGCAATGACCGGGATTGTTACCGCCCGGGAAACCGTGCGCGTAAGTTCGATGTCATAGCCATCCTGCGTGCCGTCGCAATCCATGCTGGTGAGCAATATTTCACCGGCGCCGAGCGTTTCTACGGTGCGCGCCCAGGCAACGGCATCAATGCCGGTCGGTGTTCTGCCGCCGTGAATGAACACCTCCCATGCCGGATTTTCGGAATCGGGCTGCCGGGCACGGCGTGCATCGATGGCAACGACGATGCACTGGCTGCCGAACTGCTCTGCAGCCTGTTGCACCAGTATCGGGTTGCCCACTGCAGCGGTATTGATCGAAACTTTATCGGCGCCGGCGTTCAAAAGATCGCGAATGTCCTGCGTATTCCGAACACCGCCGCCGACGGTGAGCGGCATAAAGACCTCGGCAGCCGTGCGTTCCACGACCGTGAGCATGGTTTTTCTCCGCTCGTATGAAGCGGTGATATCGAGGAACACAAGCTCATCGGCGCCTTCGCGGTCATAGAAGATCGCGTTATCAACAGGATCGCCAGCGTCTTTGAGGTCGACAAAATTAACGCCTTTCACCACACGGCCATCTTTGACATCGAGGCATGGAATAATACGTTTTGCAAGCATGGCGGTTCAGTGGCGCTGTATCGATGCTGCATCGCCTGCCAGTGCAAGGCAGTGTTTCAGATCGACGGCTCCTGTGTAGAGTGCCCGGCCGATAATGACACCCATAATACCGGTTGGCTCAAGCGGCAGCAGTCTTTTAATATCCTCAACGCTTGCGACACCGCCCGAAGCAATAACCGGAATCGACACCGCTGCAGCAAGCTCGGCAGTGCTCTGCAGATTGATGCCGCTCAGCATGCCGTCGCGGCTGATGTCGGTAAAGACGATAGCCGCAACACAATGTGGATCGAGCTGTCGGGCGACGTCAACAGCGCGCAGCATCGTTGTTTCCGTCCACCCTTTGACCGCAACCATACCGTTGTTGGCATCTATGCCGACGATAATACGGCCGGGAAAGGCATTGCAGGAGGCGTTAAGAAACTCGGGATCGGCAACCGCTGCGGTACCGAGGATGACATAGGTGATCCCGATGTCCATATACTGCCGGACGGTTCCAAGCGAACGGATACCACCGCCGATCTGGATGTCGATACCGACCGCAGTACGGATGCGTTCAATTGTGCGCATATTAACCGGCACTCCGGCTATTGCGCCGTCAAGATCGACAAGGTGCAAACGACGGGCGCCTGCAGCCTCAAAGCGCCGGGCAGTGGCAACCGGGTCGTCGGAATAGACAGTTGCCTTGTCCATACGGCCTTGCGACAAGCGGACACAACAGCCGTTTTTGAGATCAATTGCCGGGATGATCAACATCTAAAAACTAGTCCTCCCCTATCCATGTTCTGCAAACGCAGCAAAGTTTTTCAGCAGCGCAAGCCCTACGGTTTGGCTCTTTTCAGGATGAAACTGGCAGGCAAATATGTTGTCCTTGGCGATGCTTGACACAAACACACAGCCGCCGTATTCGGTTGTCGTTGCAACAACCGTTGCATCCTCCGGGGAAACATAAAAGGAATGGACAAAATAGAACCATGCACCATCGGCAATGCCGTTCAGACAGGGGTGTTGTTTTATGAGGTGCACTGTATTCCATCCCATATGCGGTATTTTGATGCGTCCTGCAGTGCCGGGGTTATGGTGAAATTGAAACCGTTTGACAGTGCCTGTGATGATGTCAAGCCCGGGGGTGGAACCGAATTCTTCGCTTTGTGTGAACAGAATCTGCATGCCAAGACATATTCCCAAAAACGGCGTGCCTCGGCGCAGTGCGGCACACAGCGGTTCGATCAACCCTTGCCGATCAAGGTTACGATAACATGTCCCGAATGCACCCACGCCGGGGAGCACCAAGGCAGGTGCATCACGAACCTGCTGCGGCGTGGTGATGATGGCGGCAGCACATCCGATCTGTTCAAAGGCTTTCTGCACACTGCGCAAATTGCCCATGCCGTAATCGATAATTGCAATGGTCATGGCGGCCTGTCAGAGCGTCCCTTTTGTCGAAGGGATACCCGGTGAACGGGTGTCAATGCGGGTTGCACGGTCAAGGGCACGGCCAAACGCTTTAAACACCGCTTCGAGGATATGATGGGCATTCCGTCCGCGGAACACGTCGATATGCAGCGTGAGGTGCGCATGATTGACAAGTGCCTGAAAGAACTCTTCCGCCAGATCAAGATCAAACCCACCGGTTTTGCCACGCAACGGTGGTGATGCAAATACCAGCAGGGGGCGTCCGCTGAGATCAATAACAACGCGCGCCAGTGCCTCATCCATGGGAACCGTCGCTTCGCCGAACCGCGTAATCTGTTCTTTGCTGCCCAGAGCCGTACCGATGGCCTGCCCAAGACAGATGCCGATGTCCTCGACTGTATGGTGCAGATCGATTGCTGTATCGCCGGTGGCTGTAAGCTGAAGATCAAAGAGTCCATGCCGGGCTGTCAGTTCAAGCATATGGTTTAGAAACGCAACCGGTGTTTGCAAGGAGCATTTTCCTGAGCCGTCAAGGCAGAGCGAAATTGTAATATCGGTTTCAGCCGTGGTGCGAGAAATTTTTGCCCTTCGTTTCATGGGGTCTCTCCGGGGGTGTTTGATTATTAAATAAAAATTTTAACATCAGAAGAACATGATTGGCAAGGTAATTCAGGGCAGCAGAACTCTTATGTTTATGCCTTGACAGGAGTGCACCAGCAGGTTATGTATAAAAACAGTAAACCTATGCGTGCGCTCAGAAAACCGAGGGGATATGCAAAAGAGAATTCTTGTAATCGAAGACGACGAGCTCGTCATGTCGATGCTCTGCAAGGTTTTGGAGACCGAGGGATATACGGTGGTCAGAGCGGAAAACGGTGCAATCGGTATTAAAAAA
>JAOAHH010000140.1 GCA_026415325.1 Thermodesulfobacteriota bacterium
CAATCATCCATATTGATATCGATCCTACATCGATCAGCAAGAATATTAAGGTTGATATTCCGATCGTCGGAGATGCTCGGGAAATACTGCGCGATATGCTCGCAGCGCTCGGCAATCGTAAGGTTGCGAAAACGGCGCGCAAGGCATGGCTCAAAGAAATAGCGGCATGGCGCTCCCAGCACTCATTTGAATACACGATGCAGGATGTGATTAAGCCCCAGTTTGTTGTGGAGAAACTCTATGCATTGACAAAAGGCGAGTGTATCGTTGCAACCGAGGTTGGACAAAACCAGATGTGGACCGCACAGTATTTTGTCTTTGACCGCCCGCGACAGTGGCTGACGTCAGGTGGCTTAGGCACCATGGGGTATGGGTTTCCCGCTGCAATCGGTGCGCAGGTTGCCCATCCTGATGCAACCGTGATTGACATTGCCGGTGATGGCAGCATTCAAATGAACATTCAGGAACTGGCAACCGTGGTGCAGTACCATTTGCCCGTTAAAATTGCCATCCTCAATAACTTTTCGCTCGGTATGGTGCGACAGTGGCAGCAGCTTTTTTATAAAAAACGCTATGCTGCATCAACATTTGAGCGCCATCCTGATTTTGTTAAGCTCGCCGAGGCGTATGGCGCAGTCGGGCTTCGCGCAACACGACCCGACGAGGTTGAACCGGTGATCAAACAGGCGCTCTCGATCCGCAAACCGGTGGTCATGGATTTTATTGTTGCCCAGGAAGAATGCGTTTCACCGATGGTGCCGGCAGGAGCGCCGATCAGCAACATGATCCTTTTGTAGGATGCACGGAAAAGGGTAGGTGGTATGCGACACACGATATCCGTTCAGGTGGACAACAAGCCAGGGGTGCTTGCCCGCATTGCGGGGCTCTTTAGCGGCAGAGGATTTAATATTGAATCGCTGTCGGTCAATGAGACGCTTGATCCGACAATGTCGCAGATGACCATTGTGACGCGCGGTGACGATCGCATCATTGAGCAGATCAACAAGCAACTCAATAAACTGATCGATGTGATTAAAGTTGTCGATTTCGAAAGCAGAGGCGAGGATTTTATCGAACGTGAGCTCGTGCTCATAAAAGTCGCTGTGGACGAACACCGACGCTCCGAGGTATTGAGCATCATCGATATCTTCCGCGGCAAGGTTGTGGACGTCAGCCGTACGCATTACACCATTGAAGTTACCGGCGATGAAGATAAGATCAACGCGCTGATCGATTTACTCAAACCGATCGGCATCAAAGAAATGGTGCGGTCGGGAAAGGCCGCCATGGTGCGGGAGAAGAAGAGGAACTCTCCATGAATTCCGGCATGCAACCTAAGGCGCAACGTTCAAGTCGCAACAAAAAAGCACCGCGCATCGCAACGTTGAAAAAAGGCGTTTATATATTGCCTAATTTTTTAACATCGTTGAGCCTGTTCTGCGGATTTGTGTCAATTGTTGCAAGCCTCCAGGGCGATTTTGTAAAAGCAGCATGGGCGATCGTTGTGGCGTCGGTGTTTGACGGACTTGACGGGCGGATTGCCCGCATGACCAAAACCACATCGCGGTTCGGCGTGGAATACGACTCTTTGTCCGACCTTGTTGCCTTCGGGGTTGCGCCGGCGGTACTTGCTTATAGCTGGGTTTTAAGCGGCTGGGGACGATGGGGGTGGATGGCGGCTTTTCTGTATGTTGCGTGCGGTGCAATACGGCTTGCCCGGTTTAACGTTCAGACAGCAACCAGTAAAGGATCATATTTCACCGGATTGCCGATTCCCGCTGCTGCCGGCATGGTCGCCACGACCACCATCTTTTGCCTGCACATCGGTGCCTCGGATAAGCAGCTGCTCCGTATCTGCTTTTTGCTGGCGATTTATGTTCTCGGGTTCTTGATGGTCAGCACCATCAGCTACCAGAGCTTCAAACAGATCGATTTCAAGAGTAGAACTCCGTTTAATTCGGTTATCCTTGCTGTGCTGCTTATTTATGTCGTGGCATTAGAGCCGCAGCTTATGCTGTTTGTTATGGCACTGGTCTATGCGTTTTCAGGACCGGCAGCACTTGTGGGGCGACTGGTGCGGTCGCGGAAAGCCAGCCAGCCTGTTGTTCAGAGCATGACCGTCAATAAGGAGCAACGATGACAGCACGCCATACACCACGGGAACAGGTCAAAATATTCGATACCACGCTGCGTGACGGCGAACAGTCGCCCGGCAATACCATGAATATTCAGGAAAAGCTCCGTGTCGCACGACAGCTTGAAATACTGGGTGTCGATATCATCGAAGCGGGTTTCCCGATCGCATCACAAGGGGACTTCGAGGCGGTCAAACTGATTGCCGAGACCATTCGCACAAGCGAAGTTGCCGGTCTTGCGCGGGCAAACGATACTGATATCGACCGTGCATGGGAAGCAATCCAGCATGCGGCACTCCCGCGAATCCATACCTTTATCTCGACATCTGATATCCATCTCAAACATCAGCTTCGAAAAACACGCGACGAGGTGATAAAGCTTGCCGTCAAGGCAGTCAAGCGAGCAAAGCGATACACCCCAAACGTTGAATTTTCTGCTATGGATGCGACCCGAAGCGACTGGGATTATTTATGTCGGGTATATGCAGAGGTCATCGATGCGGGTGCGGTGACGATCAATGTCCCCGACACGGTCGGCTATGCGGTGCCGGAGGAATTTGGTTCGTTGATCCAGTATATTATTAATCATGTCCCAAACATCGCACAGGCAACGATCAGCGTGCATTGCCACAATGATCTCGGGCTTGCCGTGGCAAATTCAATCGCTGCAATTGCGCACGGTGCCCGGCAAGTAGAATGCACGCTTAACGGCATCGGTGAGCGCGCCGGCAATGCTGCACTTGAGGAAATTGTGATGATCCTCAAGACACGGCGCGATGTGTTCGGTGTCGATACCCGCATCAATACGGAAAAGATTTACCCCTCGAGCAGGCTGATTACCTCGATCACCGGAGTACCGGTACAACCCAATAAAGCCATTGTCGGAGCAAACGCGTTCGCCCATGAATCCGGTATCCATCAGGACGGATTGCTCAAAAACAAAATGACCTATGAAATTATGACGCCTGAGTCGATCGGGCTTGCTACCAGCAGCCTGGTGCTGGGCAAACATTCCGGCAGCCATGCATTTAGAAAGCGGGTTGAGGAACTCGGGTTCAACCTGACTGAGGAGGAGCTCAAGAAGACCTTCAAACGGTTTAAGGATCTGGCTGACAAAAAGAAGGAGGTATTCGACGAAGATATTCAGGCGCTGATCGCCGAGGAGGTTTTGCGTGCCCCGGATATCTACAAACTTATTAATCTTACCGTTGTCAGCGGTACGGCTGCGATTCCGACCGCAACCGTTGAGATGGAGGTTGAAGGCAAGTTCGTGAGAGATGCAGGCTTCGGTGACGGTCCGGTCGATGCCGCGTTCAAGACGATTGCAAAGATCACGAAGACAAAAAGCAAGCTGCTTAAGTATGCGGTCAATTCAATCACCGGCGGCACCGATGCACAGGGTGAGGTAACAGTGCGGCTTGAAGAAGACGGCACTATAGTCGTCGGTCAGGGGGCGGCTATGGATATCATTATGGCAAGTGCTCTTGCTTATGTAAATGCCCTTAATCGTCTTGAACATGCAAAAAAGAAGAATATACAAGGGCTGTACTGATAACGCGTGCAAGGGCAAGAGGAGAAATAAATAAGGGGTTTCAGAAAGATACTGAAACCCCTTTTATCGTTGAGCGTCCCCAACGGGATTCGAACCCGTGTTGCCGGCGTGAAAGGCCGATGTCCTAGGCCTCTAGACGATGGGGACGAACATTGCGAGGCGTGTATGTTTTAGGGTGTGTAACTCTATCATAGCCGCTCAGCTGATGCAAGAATTTTTCAGGCTGCATACAACATGCATTCCATTTATTCCCATTCTATTGTGCTCGGCGGTTTTGACGAGATATCGTACACCACACGGTTGACCCCTTTGACCTCGTTAATGATCCGCGTGGCAATCGTTCCCAAAAGTTCATAGGGAAGCTTTGCCCAGTCTGCAGTCATGCCGTCGACACTTTCAACAGCCCGCAGCACTACGACGCGCTCATAGGTGCGTTCATCGCCCATCACACCGACTGTCTTGATCGGGAGGAGCACGGCGAATGCTTGCCAGACTTTGCGGTACATATCGGATTTTTTAAACTCTTCAATGATAATCGCATCTGCCTCGCGCAGAAGCTCAAGGTCTGCGCGTGTCACCGGGCCGAGAATCCGTATTGCAAGACCGGGACCGGGAAATGGATGCCGATAGATGAATTCGTCGGGAATACCGAGCTCTTTTCCGATTTCCCGCACCTCATCTTTGAACAGTTCACGAAACGGTTCGATGAGTTGAAGATGCATGGCCTCGGGAAGCCCACCGACGTTATGATGGCTTTTAATGGTCGCCGATGGGCCTTTGAAAGAAACACTTTCAATGACATCGGGGTAGAGGGTGCCTTGAGCAAGAAAATCGACTTTTCCAAGGTTGCGTGCTGTTTCCTCAAAGACCGCGATGAACTCATTACCGATGATTTTGCGTTTGCGTTCGGGATCAGAGACGCCGCGCAGTTTTTCAAGAAACCGTTCAGAGGCGTCCACAGGTCTGAGATCAATGGAAAATGTTGTTGCCAACAGATGCGAAACTTTTTCAAATTCGTTTTTTCGTAAAAGACCGTTATTAACAAAAATGCAGGTAAGTTGTTTCCCGATCGCGCGTTCAAGCAGTACTGCGGCAACCGTTGAATCAACCCCGCCGCTGCATCCACAGATAACCCGTTTGTCTTGCACGAGTGCACGGATTTTTTGAACGGTATGCTCGATAAACGACGTCATGGTCCACGAAGGGGAGCACCCGCATATCTTGAAGATAAAGTTTTCAAGGATTGCACCGCCCTGCGGCGTATGCACCACTTCGGGATGGAACTGTACGCCGTATATGCGGCGGGAACGGTCGCGCATGGCGGCTATCGTACCGTAGGTACTGTGGGCAAGCGGTTCAAAATCGGGCGGAATGCTTTCGACACGATCGCCGTGGCTCATCCATACCTGTATGGTCTCGTGATCCGCAAAACCTGAGAACAGATCCTCGGTGTTATCAATGACAAGGTTGGCTTTTCCGTATTCCCTTTTTGTATACGGCGAAACGATGCCGCCCAGCATATGGGCTGTCAGCTGCATGCCGTAGCAAATGCCCAGCACTGGGATCCCAAGCGAATACAATTCGGGCGAAATATGCGGGGCAGCAGAATCATACACACTTGCCGGTCCGCCGGAGAGGATGATACCGCGCGGTTTGAGCTGCTGAATCGTTTCCACTGGAATCGTACAGGGATGGATTTCGGAATAGACTCGACGTTCTCTGATGCGGCGTGCGATAAGTTGCGTATACTGTGAGCCGAAATCAAGAATAAGGATTTTTTCCTGTGAGTGCTGCATGGGCGAGGTTATTCAACTTGATAGTTGGGGGCTTCTTTAGTGATGATGATATTGTGGACATGGCTTTCTTTCAACCCTGAGGTCGTTATTTTGATGAAGCGCGCTTTTTCACGCAGCTCTTTGATCGAAGCGCATCCGACATAGCCCATGCCGGCGCGAAGACCGCCAATAAGCTGAAAGATGTTTGCCGAGAGGCTGCCTCGATAGGGAACCCGTCCTTCAATTCCTTCGGGCACGAGTTTTGACTCTTCTTCGGTTTCTGCTTGAAAATATCTATCCTTAGCCCCTTTTTTCATGGCTTCCAGGGATCCCATGCCGCGATACACCTTGTATGTTCTTCCCTGATACAAAACGATTTCACCCGGACTCTCATCGGTTCCTGCCAGGAGGTTGCCAATCATGACCGAATGGGCACCAGCAGCGATTGCTTTGGTAATGTCGCCTGAATATTTAATACCGCCGTCTGCAATGAGCGGAATCCCGTATTTATCAGCGATGCGGCGGCACTCCATAATTGCGGTGATCTGCGGAACACCGACGCCTGCCACGATACGCGTGGTGCAGATGGACCCGGGACCGATACCGACTTTTATGCCATCGCAGCCTGCCTTGATAAGATCTTGGGTTGCTTCGGCAGTTGCGACGTTGCCGCCGATAAGCTGGCAGTTCGGGAAGTTTTTTTTGGTATCACGGATGGCTTCGAGCACAATTTTGGTGTGAGCATGGGCGGTATCGATGACGATGACGTCGGTTCCGGCATCAATCAGTGCTTGCGTTCGCTCTTCACGGTCGCGACCAACGCCGATTGCCGCTCCGACCCGCAAGCTACCGCGTGCATCTTTGCATGCATGGGGAAACTTTTCAGCCTTTTCGATGTCTTTCACCGTGATCAGACCGGTGAGGTTGTTGTGCTCGTCAACAACAAGCAGCTTTTCAATCCGGTTTTTGTGCAAAATCTTTTTCGCCTCCTCAAGCGTAATACCTGCCCGTGCAGTAATGAGCCGATCCTTCGTCATGACCGAAGAGATTTTTTTGTTGTAATCGGTTTCAAAACGAAGGTCGCGGTTGGTTACGATACCAACCAGTTTACCGTCTTTGACCACCGGGAACCCTGAAATTTCATACTGTCGCATAAGTTCATGCGCTTCATAGATTTTCTGGTCAGGGTGCATGGTAATGGGATTGACAACCATACCGCTTTCGGATTTTTTAACCTTGGCGACCTCAAGTGCCTGCTGCTGAATGGATAGATTTTTATGGATGATGCCGATGCCTCCCTCACGGGCCATGGCAATTGCAGTGCGGGCTTCGGTAACCGTATCCATGGCTGCGCTCACAATAGGGATATTGAGCGGAATGTTACGTGTCAGCAGCGTCGTAACATCGATCTCTGACGGAAGAACATCAGATTTTTGCGGCATGAGGAGAATGTCGTCAAAGGTAAGGCTTGAAGGTATAGGCTCAGTGCTCATAGAAAAGTTCCGTAACTGTGTTTGTGATTCAGGTTTTCAGTATGACATGCAAAGCTACAGGAAAATACATACCCTGTCAAGAAAATGTGTCCTTCGTCATGTCTGCGGGAGCGCATAGTCAAGCAGAATGCCTTCCAGAAGTCCGGCATCACTGATGATCATTTCAGAAGTGTCGGTACTGCGCATAAAAGCGCGCACCAGTGCTGTGCCTGAAATGATCACGGTTTCCCTGCCGGGCTCAAGACCCTGAAGATGTATGCGGCGGGCACGGGGCAGGGTGGTAAGAAGTGCCCACAGTGATTCCACAGCTTGGAGGGAGAGTCTGTAACCGTTGATACGTTCAGGATCATATATTGACATCTGAAGATCCATCGCGGCAAGCGTGGTAGCAGTTCCGGCGGTTCCTGCAAGGATACAATGTGCCTGACAGGCTTGTTCTAGTAGCCCTATATTGCCGAGCTGTGTTTCAATATCATGCTCCAGCGCTCTAAGTTCATCCAGTGTCGGAGGATCATGCGCAATATGTTTATCTGTAAGGGTGATGACTCCAATCGGAAGACTTATTGCCGTGTGGAGCTTACCATTGATCACATAGGCACATTCTGTGCTGCCTCCACCGATATCGATCACCAAAAGTGGCTGTACGTGCGTTATGCTCCGCTCCAGTACCGATAAAACACCCCTGAGTGAGAGACGAGCCTCCTCATCGCCAGAAACAACGCGAGGCATAATTTTGGTTGCTTTATGAACACGCTCTAAAAATTCATGTGCGTTGCAGGCCATGCGGACACAGGCGGTGCATACAGAAAAAATATGCACTGCCTGTCGTGCGCGGGCTTTATTTACAAAATCTTCAATGCAGGCGACTGCACGATCAATTGCCCGGGGCTGCAACATTGCGCAAACATGCATGCCTTCCCCAAGCCGTACAATCGCCCTGTCACGATACAGGGGAATAAGGCAACCGTTTTCCTTAATTTGTGCCACAAGGAGGCGTATTGTCTGTGAACCAATATCAATTGCAGCAAGACATCTATTTGTCATGGTTATGATAATATTTATAAAACATATAATGTCGTAAAAAAACATGCTGCATGAAAATAGGTACCTATATTTTATGAATTTCCCTGATGGTATGAGAGCATGTCTTCATCATGCTCTTGTGGCTCTCCACAAGTGCTGTGAAATGGCTGTGGAAAACTCTGTTGAAAAAAGCTTTTGGCGACATATTTAACGGTGTTTGAACAGATTGCTCAAAAAATGAGCATATAATATTTCAAGCAATATCAATATGATAGGCTGTTTT
>JAOAHH010000002.1 GCA_026415325.1 Thermodesulfobacteriota bacterium
TGGCAGGCAGTAGCCGCCGATACCCGGTCCGGGGAAGATGATGTTGTTATGGGTTGGCCGAACCTTGATTGCCTCAATGACTTTCACCAGATCAACGCCGTTGCGCTCGGCAAACACACTCCATTCATCAAGAAACGCAAGGATCGTCGCTCTGAAGCTGTTTTCGACAATCTTCGCGGTCTCAGACTCGATCGGTTTCTCCATAACCGTGAGCGGATAATCCTTTGTGTTCAGCACCTCGCTTAAAAATTTGACAACCCGCTCACGTGCAGTATGGTTAATGCCGCTGCACACGCGCCAGAAATTTTTGATGCTGTCGACATATTGCCTGCCGGGCATCACACGCTCATAGCTATGGGCAAGCAGTGGGTCTGTCGTAATGCCCCGCTTCTTAAAAATTTTTTTCATCGATGGATAGGCTATCTGCTCGGTTGTTCCGGGAGGCACAGTTGTCTCGATAAGCACAAGAGCATCGGGCTTCATCCTTTCTGCAATGATAATGAACGACTCCTCGAGTGCTTTAATCTCTGCATGCCCCTCACGAACATTGCCAAGGCAATGTTTGATGTAATCGCACTGCACATCGACGACAATCACATCAGCAAGCGAGAGGGCATCGTAGGTATAAGTAGCAATAAAAGTTTTCTTTTCGTTGACCGTCCGGTGGATAATTTTTTCAACTTCAGGGTCTTCGGACTTAACCGGTGGCTCGCCACGGTTAATATAAGCAATTTTCCAAAAGCTGCGCGGGCTCGGCCGCTGCATACCGATTACAAACTTGCCTGATGTGCCGTCAGGTCTCGTGCTGTCGGCAATCACGGCTGCCATCACTGAGCCGACAAAACCAAGCCCCATCACCACCACAATTTCCCTTCCCTGTCGGCGCTGCTCGGTAACGATTCGTTCCAAGCGTTGAAATTCGGCTTTATGGTCTTTATCCGTCGGCAATGGATATTGTTTATTATCAGGGCCAACCGAACATAGTGCCATTCCGTGCTCCTTTCAAAAGTTGTGGTATCGAAGAAGGGGTTATAAACAGCAAAAATCTTTGCGGATGCCCTTATTTGAAATTGTGTTTTTATACCGTTTTTTATATAAAATCAAACAAATAGTAAGGATGAAATGAAGAATAGAATGCTCTTCAGCAAAGTTTTTTCAACAGCCTGCTGAGTTTAGTGATACCGTATAAAAATGATCCACGGCCTCTCGGTTGATGTTGAAGACTATCATCAGATAGTCTCCAAAAACTATTTAGACAAAGATATCGCTCCTTCCGCGGAGGTAGAGCGCAATACGCTGTATCTTCTTGAAACATTCGCTCATGTCGGCGTAAAAGCAACCTTCTTTGTCCTTGCCAATGTTGCACGCGCATATCCTGCGCTCATACGGCAGATTGCAGCAGCAGGGCATGAAGTCGGCGTGCACGGCTATGAGCATACACTCATCTATACAATGTCGAGATCTATATTCAAAAGTTCCATTGCCCGTGCAAAGGAGGAAATTGAAGCCATAACTGGTTGTGCAGTCCAGGGACATCGCGCGCCGGCTTTTTCCATTACAAAAGATGCTGCATGGGCGTACGATATCCTGAAAGAACTCGGGTTTGTGTATGATTCAAGTGTGTATCCAATACGCGGAAAACGATACGGCATTCCTGATGCGCCGCGCCATATTCATCGTCTGACCAATGGATTGTATGAGGTGCCGCTTGCAAGCATAAAGTTGTTAGGCTTTTCTATTCCCGTAGCAGGCGGTGGCTATCTGCGGTACTTCCCGTTTTTTTGGACAGTGTATGCGATGAAACGCATTGAACACGAAGGCAGGCCTGCTGTGGTATTTATCCACCCCTATGAATTTGAAGAAACACCGCCGTCTGCGTTTCCTTACGGCGTACCGCTCCCCCTGCGGCTGAAGCTGCACAATACGCTCCAGGCATTCAACAGGGGAAAACGCCACAGGGGAAAACTTCGATCTCTTCTTGCAAGATATCGATTTGCTCCGATTAGAGAACTTGTACAACATTATGCACACTGTTTGACGGAAAAGGCTGATTTCCTCTCACCATAATAAAGGAGATACCGTACGACATGGCACAAAAAATCCTTGTCACCGGAGCTGCCGGATTCATCGGTTTTTATCTTGCACGCCGATTGCTTGACCGCGGCGATGAAGTTGTGGGGATTGACAGCATCAACGACTATTACGACGTGCGACTTAAATACGGTCGCCTTGAGCAAACTGGCATTTCCCGTGACCGGATTGCTTACGGAACCCTTCTCCAGAGCAGCCGCTACGGAAATTACCGGTTTATTCAGCTCAAGCTCGAAGATCGTGAACGCGTCAACCGCCTCTTTCAAAATGAGCACTTTGACAGTGTCTGTCACCTTGCCGCACAGGCAGGCGTCCGCTATTCGCTGACGAATCCCCATGCATACATCGAAAGCAACGTCGTCGGGTTTATGAATATCCTTGAAGCCTGCAGGCACGTTCCGCCTCGGCACCTTTGCTATGCAAGCAGTTCAAGCGTCTACGGACTTAACGAAGAAATGCCGTTTTCAACACATCATAATGTTGACCATCCGGTGAGCCTTTATGCGGCAAGTAAAAAAAGCAACGAACTTATGGCGCATACCTACAGCCACCTCTATCGCATTCCCACAACCGGACTTCGGTTCTTTACGGTCTACGGTCCATGGGGTCGGCCTGATATGGCACTTTTTATCTTCACGCAAGCGATCTTTAAAGGAATGCCCATTGATGTATACAACCATGGGAATATGCAGCGCGACTTTACCTATATTGATGATATCATTGAAGGCGTAGTGCGGGTTCTTGACCGCCCCCCTACCGGAAACCCGGCATGGAACGGCAAACATCCCGATCCTTCATCGAGTAAAGCGCCGTATAAAATCTACAATATCGGCAACAACAGCCCGGTCAGGCTTCTTGATTTTATCGAGGCAATTGAAGCAGCAATAGGGAAAAAAGCGGTCAAAAACTTTCTTCCCCTGCAGCCGGGCGATGTGCCGGCTACCTGGGCAGATGTATCAGACCTCATCGAAGATATCGGCTATCGGCCCTGCACTCCGGTACAGGAGGGGATTAAAAAATTCGTGGCATGGTATCGCGAATTTTATAACGTATAACCGATCATGTCGAGGTGCAACTACGCAATCTTTACTGCCTCATCGATCAACATAATCGGAATATCGTCCTTAATGGGGTACAGCAGTTTACAGGCATCGCAGATAAGCCCATCGCCAGCGTCATTCAGATAAATCTCGCCTTTGCATTTGGGGCATGCTAAAATCTCAAGCAGTTCCTTGCTGATTGCCATAGCCAAGCCTTTCAAAAAAAGACATGTGCTCTATAGTTGCAAAACAATTACAGCATACTTCAAACACCTCTGCAACACTTATATCTTCCATGCATCGATGATGGTTTTTTGGGCATTTTCTCCGACGGTAACAAGGGCTGCATGAAAGGTCTTTCCTGATAATATGGTGCCCGCTGCCGAACGGCCCGGTTCGCCACGGTGCCGTCGGGCCAAACAATCCAACAACCGGCGTGCCGACGGCACAGGAAAGATGCATGGGCCCGGAATCCAGTGATACCAGCAGCGCAGCAGAATGCAGCAAGGCAGCGGTCATGCGAAGCGAGAGTCTCCCTGTCAGATTGCGAATTGGAGCTTGGCATTGCCGCA
>JAOAHH010000068.1 GCA_026415325.1 Thermodesulfobacteriota bacterium
CTCCTCAAAATTGCAAGCGAAATTTTCATGAATGCGCTCATCAGGGCGCGAAACGAACGAGAACTTCGTGATTCTGAACAACGCTTTCGCTCGCTCTTTGATAATGCACAGGACGGCATGGTGGTTGTTGATCCCGAAACGCTGCGGTGCATGACCGTAAACTGCAGCATTCGTCGCATGCTTGGCTACGCACGTGAGGAAATGCAGACCATCGGCATCGGTGAGATGTATCCTGAGACGATTCGATCTCAGATAGTTGAGCAGTATCGTCGACTTAAGGTGGGTGCCGTATATCATGCCGAAGCAGTGCCGCTTCGCCGTAAAGACGGAACGACTTTTCCGGCAGACATGACCCTGTCCACGGTCATCCTTGATGCGCGACCGTACATTCTCGGAGTGTTCCGTGATATGACCGCGCAACTCAATACCGAAGCCGAACGATTACGCCTGTTTATGGCGGTCGAGCAGGCAACCGAATTCATCTCGATTCTCGGCGCTGACGGAACATTTCAGTACATCAATCCTGCAGGCGAGCGCATGTTTGGCTACAGCATAAATGAAGTTGTCGGCAAAAATGCCTTTATAACCGACAAAGGCATATATGATGCGGCGTTCTACCAGGCAATTTGGAAGGAGTTGCGTTCAGGCAAAGCATGGAGCGGTCGGCTAACCACCCGGGGCCGTGACGGCGTTGTGCGGGAAATCGAGCAGAATATCTCGCCGGTTCGCGACCGGGACGGAAACATCGTCTGCTTTTTGTCGATCGGCAGGGATATAACCAACGAAGTTCGTCTTGAGCAGGCGCTGCGCCATGCACAAAAAATGGAGGCGCTGGGAACCCTTTCAAGCGGCATCGCGCATGACTTTAATAATATTCTGAGTGTGATTACCGGATATGCGCAAATCCTGCTTACCACAAGTGCCGAACACTCACCCGAAGAGACCAGTCTTATGGAGATCCTTCATGCCGCAAGACGGGCGCGAGATCTCGTCCGACAGATTCTCACGTTCAGCCGCCAGACCGAACAGGAACGCAAGCCGCTGCATATTGCTCCTGTGATTAAGGAAACCCTCAGATTCCTCGGATCATCGCTTCCTGCATCAATTACCATCGAGCATGATATCGATACCGAAACCGACGTTATCCTCACCGATCCAACCCACATACACCAGATCATCATGAACCTGTGCACCAATGCCATTCATGCCATGAAGCAGACCGGCGGTGTCTTGCGGGTTATGCTGCGGCCTGTTGAGCTTACTCCTGAAGATGCCGTGCTTATGCCTGACCTTGTTCCCGGCTCGTATCTTATGCTCACGGTAAGCGATACCGGACACGGCATACCTGCTGACATCATCGATCGCATCTTTGATCCGTATTTCACCACAAAGCCGCACGGTGAAGGAACGGGGCTTGGACTTTCAGTCGTGCACGGCATTGTAAAACAACACGGCGGCGCCATCAGGGTTCACAGCACCGAGGGTACGGGAGCATGCTTTGAGCTTTGGTTCCCCCGGCATACCGATGATGTTGGCGCCACACCAGAGGAGCACCAGCCGGTGCAGGGTGGCAGCGGTAAGATTCTCTTTGTTGACGATGACCCCGCGGTTGCTAAAATGGGGCAGGAAATGCTCGAGCGGCTCGGCTATCGGGTCGTTGCAGTGACAAGTTCATCCGCTGCCCTTGAAGTATTCCATGCCGCGCCCAACCGGTATGACCTCCTGATTACAGATAAGACCATGCCGGGCATGGATGGATTTGAACTTGCAGCAGCAGCCCGTCGTATCCGCCCCGATCTGCCAATTATGGTCGTAACGGGATTCAGTGACGCTGAAGATCCTGAAAAAGCACGAACACTCGGCATTCAAGAAATGGTCATGAAACCGTTACTCCTTCCGGAGATTGCTGCAAAAATCAGACGGCTGTTGCGCATCGATACCGATCCCCCACCTCCACAATCCGGTACGGAGACCGTCAGCGGTGAGGCGCATTCATCAGACTGAAGCACATATACACGCGCTGTTGCAGCATGCCGGTCTTGTCAACTCAGGCACCACGTATTCGCTGACCGTCCTTGCAGGCGGTGGCTCTGACCGAACTTTTTACCGGATCGCTGCCGGAGGGAAAACCTTCATCTGTCTCAGTGCCCATGGTCAGCGCGGTGACATCAGACCGTATGTTTCGGTCGGCTTGTTTCTCAGGGAGTGCGACATTGGCGTACCACGGATTTTTGCGTGGGATGATGTCCGCCACCTCGTCCTCATGGAAGACCTTGGCGACAACAGTCTGTTCACCATCGTCACGCATACGGCGAGGCGCACCAATGTCGTTGCCCTGTATCGCAGGGTTGTTACAGCGCTTGCCGACCTTCAGCTTCGGGCAACACCGCATATGCACCGTTGTGCTTTTCTACGCAACCGCTCGTTCGGCTACGAAGCGTTGCGGTGGGAAAGCGATTATTTCCTTGAATGTTGTATTCGCCAGTACTGCGGTATCGAGCCCCCTAATGAAGACGGACTTGATCACGAGCTGCACCGTCTTGCAGCAGTGCTTGCAAACGAGCCACGGTGCTTTATGCATCGAGATTTTCAGTCAACAAACATCTTCTTAACAAACGATGAGGTACGCATCATCGACTTTCAGACCGCAACCAGCGGCCTGCCGCACTATGACCTTGCAGCACTTCTCTATGATGCCTATATAACACTTGATGCGCAGGAACGTGCAGAGCTTATCGATGCCTACCTTTCGGTGCGCAATCAGGGAGGTGCCGAACCGTTTGATCGCCGGCACTTTGTCGAGGTTTTTATGCGTACCGTCATCCAGCGCACGATGCAGGCGCTCGGTGCGTTTTCCTTCTTGGGTCTTCACAAAGGGAAGCACGAATTCATCCGTTTCATCCCCGTTGCGCTGCAATCGCTTCGGGAATCGCTCGAACGGGTGCCGGACTATCCGGTACTTACCGATCTTGTTGACAGAGCAACCTACGTGATAAAAAATAATAAGCGCTCTGCACGACGTGACAGATAACTGGTGATACAAAAAAAAGAAATAACCTGCGGAGAGCAGATCTGCCAAACATCTTTTATATGCAGTATCGTCTTATTCTCTTGATATCTATCCTTTTTGTGTCAATAGGGGTCATCCCGTGTGCTGCCGATACCGGTCTCAACCTTCGGCATGCGCTCATTGCTGAAGATGTCGAAATGTCTCGGCCGGTGCGGCCTGCCGTCATATTTCCGGTATCAGTCGGCAGAATCGTTTGCTTTTCATCCTTTGACAGCATCAGGAACGATACAGCAATTTATCATGTATGGTACTACCGCGATAAACTGGTCTCCAAAAAAAAGCTGGTGCTGAAAGCACCGCAATGGTCAACCTATAGTATTGTCGAGCTTCGCGCAAACGATAAAGGCCCATGGCGTGTTGAAATCCGTGATACAAACGAGATGCTGCTGAAAACCCTGCGTTTCAGTATTACCGAATGATGGGTATGAACGCTCTTATTACCTTTCTCCTTTCGCTGACGTGGCAGGATGTTGTTGATGTCCTGCTCTGCAGCTATATCGTATTCAGGCTGTATATCCTGTTTCGGGGAACAGCGGTGCTGCGGGTGCTTGTCGGTATTCTCCTGCTGGTCATCGTCCAGCGCTGCACCACATTTGTGGGACTGGTACTCACCAGTTGGGCGATTCAAGGCATCACGGCAGCTGCAGCGCTCATCATCATCGTCGTGTTTAGAAACGAAATTCGCTCGATCCTGCAGGCGCGCAATCTCACGGCAATTTTATGGGGATCTCCGGTAAAAGAACGCCGCGCGCCGATTACAACCATTGTCGAAAGCCTCCGTGAGCTTGCACATAAGCGGTGCGGCGCGCTGTTGGTTTTCCCGGGGAATAATGATCTGAGTGATATCACACACGGCGGAGAACCCGTGGATTGCCATATATCACGGGATACCATGATAAGCGTCTTTTGGCCGGGCAATCCTTTGCATGACGGCGCTGCTGTTATCCAGGATGGTCGCATCAGCCGGGCAGGTGTGGTGCTTCCTGTATCAAACCGCGGCGACCTTCCCTCATGCTACGGTACCCGACATCGCGCAGCGCTCGGGCTCGCGGAGCGAACCGATGCGCTCGTGATTGCCGTTTCGGAAGAGCGTGGCTCCATCACCGCCGCAGTAGAAGGTCACCTTGTCGATATCACCGATGATACGCATCTGTCACGTATGCTGGAACAGCACCTCAACCGCACAAGCCCGTCACATGACGAGCCGCTCCGTGAACGGAGACGGTTGATTGCCGCAGCATGTGCTTCATTTGTGCTGGTCTGCATCACATGGTTTAGCTTTACGCGCGGCACCGATATATTCATGGCGCTCGACATTCCCCTTGAATATATCAACCGCGATCCTTTGCTTGATATTGTTGATGCATCAGCTAATAGCGTGCGTCTGCATGTCGGCGGGTCAGGTTCTTTGGTGAAATCCCTGAGCCCGGAGCAGGTCCATGTGCAGATCGACCTTCGCAATGCATCGCCCGGACTCAATACTTTTTCTATTTCTACCGAACAGATCAAACTCCCGCCCGGCATCTTTGTCAAAAAGATCGAACCTGCATCGGTTGACGTAATTCTGGATGTTATTGTGCAGAAGCGGCTGCCCGTACAGGCGGATTGGGTGGGCAAACTTCCTCACCGGTTGGTGATACAGGAATGCACGCTAGAGCCCGCCGATCTGCTTATTGAAGGACCGCAGCAGATACTTGCAGACACCACCACCCTCTATACCGAAAAGATTCCGGTCGACACGATTGAGCAGAGCGGCACCATCACCGTTCCCGTGGTTCTGCCGCCGTCGCTCCGTCTTGTTTCCGGATCTGACCGGGTGACCGTCCACTTTACCGTTCAGTCACGAGACACATCGCAAGAGTATTAAAATACCGTATCAAACACCCGCGCCGTGTTCTCTTCGCCGAACACATCGACCATAAATGGATATCCTGGATCGTTTCCCTTCATGAGCGAGCGGGTGGCCGCGCGTTTTTTGAGATAAAAATCACGGTCTGTGCCGGTAACGGGTTGAGCACTGCGCCACAATTGTGCATATGCCTGTATATAGATGTCGATGATCGAAGGCACTTTTTCAACCCCATCATCCTTGATGTTGCAAACAACGCGGTAGGGAGATAATGTGTAGATGGTCAGAGACGGCAAATCGACGGCTTTATCGATGACGGCGTCACCGAGTGTTTCCAGCGCGCGGCTTTTGAGTTCCTGAACGCCGGCGATGTACGTTGCAGCGTAATCAGGCCAGACCACAATATCCATCAACGGTATGAAATCAAAGATCGGGACATTCATAACCGACGGAACAACGGTCAGATTGCACCATAAAATGGGAAAATTATGGTGCTCGTCCGGCCATGCAAGCACGGTCTGCTCGAGCACGCCTGTCTCGTGCAAACGTATTGAGCACAGCACCACCTTCTCGATTTTCTCACAACGGTACACGTCAATATCAATCACCCCTCCCTGCGCTTCAATGCGGCTGAGTGTGGGTTCAATGGCAACAGGCGTAAGCGGAAGTAACCGGAGTGATGTCAGTGCTTGATCCATAAATGCTGACTTTTCCATCGGCAGTCCTCCTCTAAGGTTATAATAAAAGTTAGCGGTGCCCAAGGCACCTGGGTGAGCGCAGAATCACCGATCTATCCGGGTCATCCCTACGGTTCGATGATCGAAAGGGATATGGCCGCAAGTTCATCGCCGAGAAATTTATTCAGCGAACCAACACCCGGATCGTTTTCTTTATACAGCGCCCGTATGTTTTTCCTGCGTTCATGGATAAGACGCATCTCAGGTGACGCAGGGTCGCGCGGCTGTGCACGTTGCCAGAGGGTGATCCATGCCTTCAGGTAATCAAGTGCACAGTTGAACAGTTGATCGATATTGCTTCGGGGTTCTTTTTCTACCGTTCCGGTAATGATGTACGGTGAATGGATTGCCCGCACCCAATGAAACACGCTCGGCTTCAGCCCAGGGATCATCGAGTAGTTCATATAGAGCTCTTCGAGCGGCTCATAGAGATACTCGGTGAGATAGCGCAGATTCCTTCCCGGATCGTCGCTCGGCATCAGGTCACAGATGAAAAAGATGTGGTCTTCGGACTCATCCCAGTCCATGACAAAATACGGTAGATCATATTCACGTCCCGGCGTGATGATGAGAACGTCGGCGGTCATGGTGCCGTAAAAATTCATCCGTGATATCCCGATTTTTTCCACTTTGTCGGCCGTGTAGGCGCGATAAAAACATGCGTGCCCTTCAAGCATAAAGTCATTAAGACTCCGGATATCGACCCCGTCGAATTCAAACACCTGACGGGGCTTGACCGCTTCATCAAGAAGTTTCTGCAGTGCCGGAAGGATGGGCGTAAACTTCGCATCCGAACTCGGCATCTGGCCCGTGGGTGCAGTTTGGACCGCTGCTTTCTGGGAACGCTCGCGAACACCTTCGATACTGATGGCATTCACAGGGCATTCCCGCATGCAGGTGCCGCAGACAAGGCAACGGCTGAAATCGGTCATCACGCACAGCCCGTCCTGAACATCGAGTATCTTCATCGGGCAGGCTTTCACACATGCACCGCAGCCGACACACAGGGTTGCATCAACCGAAAACGACAGGGGCTTTTTTTCGCTTGCCATCATGATCCTCCTGTTAAAGGAAATTTATACAAGCCGTATAAAAACGAAATAAAATCAATAAACCATAATACCTCAACAGTGCCTATCATAATATGATAGGCACGCCATCTTGTTTTTGCCCTCAGTACAAGTGCAACACCGTACAAAAGCCAGACGACAAATCCGAGCGCAATCCCGAACATAATCACGGCATTGGTGCCGCCGACATTCATGGAAAGTGCCTTTACCCCTGCAAGCGGCAAAAGACTTACCAGAACATCAAGGGCAACGCCTATTGTCATAATGATGATCGACAACGTGCTGCCGTTTTGCCGAAACGACAGTGATGCTCCTGCCAAAAAAAAGCTGTACGCAATGATATATACTATTTCATTGAGCGACATGTCTCCTCCCCTTGCCCCTTACCAGCACCAATCCATGCCGCCGTCAACGCTCAACACCTGCCCGGTGATATAGGAGGCCTCATGAGATGCGAGAAAGGCAACCGCGGCCGCAATCTCTTCGGGTTCACCTTTTCGCGGTATCAAAAGCTGGCCGGCTGCAACCGACTGATCAACAAGCCAATCTGCAAAGGACCCCTTTTCCATCATCATTTCCTGTTCCACAGCATCGTAGATATCGGTTGCCACAACGCCAGGTGCTACACAATTGACCCGTATTCCCATCGGCGCCAGACATTTTGCAAGGTTTTTAGTGAACATGATAACCGCTGCTTTTGATGACGGGTAAGCCCCTGATATGGCCTTTGCGCTCCGCGCGACAATGGAAGACAGGGTAACGATCGCCCCTTGCACACCGTTGTCCATCATGTTTTGGGCGCACGCGCGGCAGAAAAAAAACGAGCCGCGCGCGTTGACCGCATAGATTCTGTCCCATTCCTCAAGGGTAACGTCAAGCGCAGAACTTTGCGTTTCGCTGATGGCGGCATTGGATATTGCGACCTGAAGAGGCCCGTACAATGCTGTTGCGTTTGTGATCAGTTCGGCAATTGTCTCCGGCTTTGCAACATCGACATAAATATAGGTTGCCGTGCCGCCGCGCTGGCGTATCTCAGCGGCCGCCTGCTCCCCTCGTTCCCTGCTTCTATTGGCAATGACGACCCGCGCACCCTCTGCTGCAAGCCGCTGGGCGATCGCCTTCCCGATACCGCTGCCGCCGCCGGTCACGATGGCATGCTGGTTTTCAAATCGTCTCTCCATACTATTTTCCCTTTCTGCGTTTTTGTTGGGCATGTATCAGCACATCAATCACGAGAACGGACTTTGTCTATGCTCCCAATGCATCGTACACAAGATCTACAATATCAAATACCGGCAACGGATCTGCAGAGGTCTGTGCTGCTGCCGCAAGATTTGTTTCACAAAACGGGCAGGCGGTCACCAGTGCATGCGCACCTGCCTGACGCGCCGCTGCAAGCGCTTGTTCACCCATTGCTACTGCTAACCTCCCTCCTTCAAAAAGCCGCATGCCGCCGCCAGCGCCGCAGCAAATCGTATGTTCACGTGTTGCGCGGCGTTCGACAAGGGTGATGCTGGGAATTGCTCGAAGAATATCCCGCGGTGGATTGAAAATCCCCGCGTGTCTCCCCAAATGGCAAGGGTCATGGTAGGCGATCGTACGATGTTGTGATCTTGTTAGAGTAAGCTTTTTATTCTTCAGCAGCTCCGAAAGCAGGGTTACGATATGACAAACCGTTGCCGAAAGCGGTGTGCCTGCAGCCTTGTATTCATGGTGCAACGTTGTGTAGCATCCAGCACACAAGGTAACGACTTTAGAACATCCTGTGCGATTCAGCGTGGCGATATTCCTGCGCATGAGCTCGTCGGCACAGGCTTTATCGCCGATCTTGCGCTGCACACTGCCGCAACAAACCTCATCTTTCCCGAGAACTCCCACCCTGATACCCGCCCGATTCAGAATCATAACCGCCTTTTTTGCCCGTTCAGAAAGTTCAGGTGATGACGGTATGGTGCATCCGGTGAACAGCACGATATCGGCTGGTTCCCGACGGGCATCGATGAGATCAAGCCCACGGTACCATTTTTCTCGGGATGCCCGTGGCATCGCCCACGGATTATCGTACTGCTGCGTTGCGCGGAGCACTTGACGATACGATTCGGGAACCCACTCCGGATGTTCTGCCAGAACATCAGAGCGCATCGCTTCGACGATCTTCGTTGTAGCAACCATCTGTTCGCCGGTATCACTATCGGTGGTCCCGCACTGCGTCGTACAGTTACCGCACAGCGTGCAACTATACAGCGCTGTGATCAGATCCGGCGAGAGCGGGAATCTTCCCTCTAAAACTCCTTGCGCGATAATGATCTTTCCCCGTGCATAAAAATGCTCAAAACCCGGGCTTGCCTGCCGCACCGGACAGACATACGGAACCTTTGCCGTCACCTTGTTGCCGCATACCCCGCACTTTTTGCAGTTATAGATAAAACGCCTGACTTTATTCAGTTCTTTCATACTCGCCGCCTTATCCCTCTGTCATACATTCTTCATCACGAACTAACGACACTTGCTCTTGTCTCCTCGCGTTGTACCAGCCCACAACCCCGGATTCAAAATACCCTGAGGATCGAGCGCTTTTTTTATTGTTTGAAAAAGATGCGCATATCCATCTGACCAAAATGATGCATTGATATTGGACATGATACCTTGATTATACACATCGATCGAGCCAAGCCGGTGCGCAAAATCCTGGAAGTCTGCCATCATATCCCTGATATAAGCAAATACTGCGGGATCGTCTGACGGCTCGAAGAATGCATCGATCTCTCCAATCAGGGTACTTGCATCGGTTGGCGCAAAAAACTCCCAGGTAGCCCGATGCTTGAACCCACGCTGGTTTGCATCACGCAGCCGTTCGGTCCGCCAGTCGAGCAGTTTTCGGTAAACGTCAAGAAAACCTTCGCGCGGCAGGGTGAACGGTAACCATGCGGCAATGCCGAGACCGTTGAACAGGCTGAGCCAGTCCATTTCCATATCGCTGCCTTCGCTCCCGGAAGCTGCCATAGCCTCAGCCATTGCATCAAGCATCGGAGTCCGCACGCCACCCAGCTCCTCGGCAATTCGGTTAAAAACAGCCTGTTTTGCCTGTATCTCCTCTTCCGTATGCCCCTGCATCATCCCCTGCACTGTAAAAGCCGTCGATACTTCAAATTCGGGCATAAAATTCTTCATGGCACCAGGGCCGAAAACCATAATCGGTTCAAACGGATGCGGATCAACGCGACCAACGTGCCGTTCGATCAACTCAAGAACCCGCTCGAGGCCATCAAACTCAAAGATGCTTGCGCGGAGCACCCGAGGATACGGCGTGATGCGCACTACCGCTTCTGTCTTTATTCCGAACGAACCGCCGTCTCCGATAAAAAGTCCGGTCAGGTCTGGTCCGCCGAGATTTCTGTTATAGAAGAGCTTTTGGTTATGATTGGTGGCCGGGCCTCCTCCTGTTTGCACCACAGTGCCGTCAGGCAGGACAACCGTCACGCCGATGATATCGCGCCACAGTCCGGCAGAACCCGCAGCGCCGGACATCCAACCGCCAAGGGACACAATGTGCAAAGGAGCAAACGGTGCGTAAATGTAAAATCCTGCTGTTTTACATGCATGCTGCAATTTACCCATGATAATGCCGGTTTGCGCTTTAACCGTCATGCTTGTCGGGTTCAGGTCAAGCACGTTGTTCATGCGCGTCATGTCGATCAGAATATTCTCGCCGGGTCTGCCTTTTGGCTGGCCGTAAATACTGGCACCGCCTCCTCTGGTCACTACCGGAAAGCGTTTTTTGCTGGCAAAATTGAGAATACGTGATACTTCCTCGGTTGTTCCCGGTCTCACCACGACTGCAGCATCTGTTCCACCAAAAAGACTGGCATCCATTGTATAGGCAAAACGAGCGCTATCGTCCCCGGTAACATACGCTGGTCCTACGATTTCAGAAAGTGCTACTATGATATCCTGTATTCCCTTTGTCATGGCACTGATACTCCTCCAAGATCCCGCTCAACACGCTCCATGAGCGATGGCACCGGAAGTTTAAACGGACACTTTTCAACGCATTGGCCGCAGCCGATACAATCTGCCGCGGTGCGTGTACCGCGCGCCTTCATCTGCCGGTAAATTTCTTGTTTTTTCTCAATACCAAAAAGAGTGCTTTTATAAATATCAAACTGGCTGATGATGTGAATGCCCTGTGGGCACGGGAGGCAGTAGCCGCATCGGTGACAGTACTCTGCGCCGAGGTGCTGCGAAATCTCTGTCAGGGCACTAAGCTCTTCCGCCGACAACGCGCCGCCTTCAATAACGGCTGTGATGTTCTGCTCGATCTCTTCGAGCGATTTCATCCCAGGAATGATGCAGTCCACATCATGCTGTGCAATCCACCGCAGCGAGAGGCTTGCACATTGTGCCAGCTGCCCGCCGCCGATCGGCTTCATGATGATCGTTCCGATATTGTGGTCTGCACAATATGGAATGACGTCGTCAAGGTACTCGGGCTCGATTATCGTAAACGGGAATTCGGCAACATCAAATCTGCCTGTTTTGAGCGCTCGCATAAGCACACGGGGGTTGTGTGACGCGATAAGAATAGAGCCGATCTTCCCCTCCTGTTTTGCCCGTTCCGCAGCGGCAAGACCTCCGTCGGGGGAAAGAAGCAGATCGAGTTTTTCATCAACATCGACGTGGGCAAAATGGAAAATGTCAATAATTTCTCGACTTGTGCCTTTCACGATAAAATTAAGTGCTTTATCGATATCGCGCGCAACTTCATCGGCGCGGGCAAACATACATTTTATGCCAACATACACCTCATTGCGCCTGTTTTTCAGCACCTGCCCGAGTTTTTTGCGCGTATCCTCATACACAAGATTCGGTACAAACTGATTGCCTGCCTCATCACAGTCAAAATAGTTAATACCCCGGTCGATCGCGGCATTGATGAGCTCAATTGCTGCATCGGGGTGCTGATAATATAAGGCAAGCCCGCCATAAGCGACGCGTGAAAGATCAAGATGCGTGCCCCTGAGTCTGCGGTACTGCATATAGCTATCCTTTCTTCGCTCGGGGATCATAGCGCTTCCCCGTACGCCGCCCTCCAAGAGAGCAGGTAAATTTATCGATGAGGAAGCTGATGGCGCGTTGCACATCCTGTTCAGTATATCCCGCTGGCTGTTTTCGGTGCCGCTCAAGCGCAAGCCCGTAATACATTACCTGACTTGCACCGCCCAGTATCTGCCGGATGATCTGCGGCTGTAGAGATGGGTCGATGCGGCCTTTCTGCTGCCCGTCGCGAATAATGCTGTCGATAGTTTCTTGAAGGAGCGATGACTGCTGGTATATTTGGGCGAGTTTTTGTCGCTGACGCTTACTTTTCATAATTTCAGATTGCGGCAGTCCTTCTCGTAAAATATGACCCCAATACAGATTCTTTTGGCTTTGGCTCAAAAGCTCAGCAAAGGTTTCAAACACCCCGCGGAGTCGGTCAACCGGGTCGGTACGTCCGGCAAGCCGTTCCCGATTTTTTTGGTTGACGGTTTCAATGAACAACAAGATAACGGAAAGCAACAGGTCGAGCTTGTTTTCAAAATAGACATGTACAAGTCCTTTCGCAACGCCTGCTTCCTTGGCGATTTCCTCGATCGTTGCATACTGGTAGCCTTTTTTTGCAAACGCCTTGATCGCCGCGTCAAGAATTGCCTGTCGCTTTTCTTCTTTCATCGGTGGTGCAACTTGGTTTTGGATTCAAAGCCAAAATACTATACCGTATAGTCCTTGTCAAATAAAAAAGCGCTGTGCATAGCATTGCCCCTTGCACGCTGATACGGATCGGTCATCCTTCTAAAGTTATGTGATTCGCGCTTATTGCCCGCTGCGGTTGGTGGTTTGTCATGGGTGTTGCTACAACATATCCTTGAGGGATATCGTGCCTGTGGTCATTTTTGACCATAAAGAAGGCCGCTCGGACTCAATCTGTGTGCGCTGGTGCATGATCGCATCCCACATAAGACGCGGACTTTTATACTGATTGTAGGTTCCTTCAAGGGTTTTGTGTTCTATGAGGCCGAAGAGATAGTCAAGCTCTTCGTCGGTGTACGTCGGCACGAGTGCAAACCCTTTTGCAACCTGCATAAAATCCGCACCGTTGAATTCAAAGCTCTGTTGCCACCATTGTGTATAATTGTCAAAGCCACTGTTATCGTTTAGCTCACAGGCAACCGCCTGAGCTGCACGATAGCCACAACTCATGGCACCCTGCATCTCGACCTCAACATACGCAGCGGCGTCGCCGATGACCAATGTGTTTTTGCGATACGGCCGGCGAAGCGGTGTATATGCCCGGGCAGCACATCCTGTTTTCCGCACAACCGATGCATTTCTGAACCGCGGCGCTAGCACGCCTTGTGTCGTAATGTTGCGAAAAAGTCTTTCAGGCGAGTTGGTGCTATTGCCGATTACGACACAACACGCAACCAGAGGATCATCAAGTGATGCCGTAATCGTGATTGGTGCAAGCCCCCGGTAGGCGCGTCCGAAATAGGTAGAAAGTTCGGAATGGCGAAAGCCCTCAATGCCTTTCACGAAATAGATGACACACAAAGCAGTGGTAAGGCATTGGCGGTCCTGGTTTATGCCAAGGCGGTGTGCACAACGCGCATTTACCCCTTCGGCAATAACAAGCTTTGCAGACCGAAAAGTCTCGCCCTTTGCAGTAGTGAGAATTATCACATCACCCGTATCTTTTGCTGCGCCGATATGCACGCCCGGCCGCATCGCAACGCCGGCTGCACAACATTGCTCCCACAGTGTTTGCAGCAGCAACCCTTTGTCTATTTTTATAACGATGGGGCGTTTGTCAGGGTAGGCAAAGTGTATTCGTTTGCCGGAGGGGGAGATGAAATATTTATCAACAATTGGAACTGTCGGGCCGCTGTACGGAACGGTAAATTCATTTTTCAGGGAGACTATGTTTCCATCGTGCAGCCTGACCGTATCACCCTGAAAATTTTCATCCATGATGAGTTGTTCACAGCAGGCTCGGGTGATATTGCGGACGCTCTTCCTCTTTTCAAACAGGATGGTTTTTAATCCCAATGCTGCTGCGGTGCGGGCAGCCATCAACCCCGCAGGTCCGCCTCCCACAATCGCCACATCATACATCATGGATATTGTTTTCCGCTTTACACTGTGCGTTTCACGCCTGTTCCGCCTCCCAGCATGCACGCGCAATGCCCTTGCGATAGTGATAATAAACAATTTTCAACGGCGTAATTCTTATAACTCGTACCATGCCGGGAGGGAACACAACTGGCGCGCCTGTCCTGCGTTCAAAATCATCAAGCAGCGGTTTGAAAAGTTTCAAAGCATAGGCAAACTCGGGGGCATCTTCGGTAAACACTTCGGCAATGCCGGCGATATTTGCGCCGCGGACCGATGTAATCGTGCGCGCTGATGTACCGATCCCGACCGCAACGCGGTTGTCGTGCCTGATATTTTTAAACTTTTCGCCGCCTTCGCTGAATATATAGATGGTGAGCCCGTCGTTAACGTAGTCAACAACCGATACATGCGGCCGGCCGTCACTGCCGCAGGTCGCCAGCGTGCATGGTTGGTTTTTGCGAAGGTAGTCGATAATTTCAGCTTCAAGTTCCTGACGTGTCGGATGCCACCGAGTAATGCGAAGTTTTACAAACAACTCGTCGAGCATCCGTTCCCATTCAGCGTCGGTCAGTTCATATACCACCATAAAGGCCTCCGTTCAGGTTTGCGCAGCCCGTATTTCATCAACAAGTCGCGCGCCCATTGCATGTGCTGCGGCACATTTTTCCTCGCGTACCGCATCGGCCATATTTTCCACACCACCGACATACATCTTTTCTGTGGTCATTACCTGCTCGATCATGAAGTGTGCTTCCATCATCTCAAAACACGGATCGCCCATCACCTCACGAAACTCGTCGCTGCAATTACCGGTTACGATCATTGCAACCCGCTTTTTGAACTCGGCAGGGGCACGCGCCTCTCCGATTTTTGCATAAGCCTCTTGCGGACGATAGGTGAGCGCTATTTTTCGCTCAAGAAATTTCTTCATGAGCGAAGTTACCGACCCGTCATACACCGGGCTTGCCATGATATAACCGTCTGCCGCAAGATACTCTTCAAGGATTGTTGCCATATCGTCAGACAACGGACAGCGACCGATCTTAAGCGACGGGTCGTCGAACATGCACTTGCAACAGCCCATGCAATGCCGTATATCCATCTTAATCAAATCAAAACGCTTAATTTCTGCACCTTTGCTTGCAGCCCCTGCCAGTGCACAATCAAGCAGCCTGGCACAGATTCCACTAAGTCGGGGACTGCCTAAAAAACCGATCACTTTCATTGCTACTCCTCCCTTTCACGAATCTATGCCGGCGGGAATGCATAACGTTCCATAATTTCAACCGGGATACCGTTCTGCCGGGCAATTTTGACACCGTAATCTTCGGTGAGCATCCAGTCAAGGATTTTCTTTCTGGCTCCTTTCATGGCCTTCCGAGCATCATCGACAACACTTCCCCAGTCACGCATCATAAGCCTCCGGTAGGCCGAAAGCACTTCCGCAACTGCTGTCTCCAAAAACGGAATATCTGATTCTTCAAAGAAATAGAGCATACCGCATTCTGCGGCGCGGGCGCCAAGCATGCCGCGGCCAATCAGCATACTCTGCATTTCCTCGATGCTTTGCCCATATTGGCTACAGACATTGCTTAATGCAGATGATAGAACCTGTTTTTCCTCATCCGGCAAACTTCCTTGCTGCGCAATGAGGTCAATATAAAGCATAATCATTGTCGGCTGATCCTGCATTCTGCTTGTGGAAGCCATGATGATGAACCCCGGTGCAACAGGATGTGCAGGCCATGCAATGGGCTGCAAAAGTTGAATATCTGCAGGAATGCCTTCGACCTGTCCACCGTGCATGGTGACCTGTCCGATACCTGCTTTCTCCAAAACCTTGCCGCGCGACATACACACCGAAATTCTCCACGTGTCGGCCTCCCATTCCTGTTCCTTTTCAAAGGAATCTTTACCGTTAATCGCTGCATACGTTTCCACCATGGCCGTGACACACGAGGGGCCGGGAAATGGGAATATATACATAGACTCTCCTCCTTAATGAGATGTTTTTTAACGTCAACGGATTACATAACCACAGCAGCTGGATAATCTATTAGAACGCTTTAACGCGCTGCCGCTCCTCAGGTGCCCTGCGAAAAGTGATCACGTCGCCAAAAGGGCATGCTTCCATACAACTGAAGCACACGCAGCAGGTAACCGGCATTTCATTGTCCTGATTACGGATATCAATATAATACGGACACGCTTCCTCTGCTGCACAGCGCTTGCACTGGCGGCACTTTGAGCGATTGAACCGCAACCGCCACAAACTGTTATGCCCGGCAAGGCCACGATAGGATGAGAGCCAGCAAAATTGTGCGCAGAGCTTCCGCCACGGCAGCAAAAGCGACAGCAGCATCAAACCGTACATAAACGCAACCGGATACCACATTTTGCCGGTAAGATCGTAAATGGTTTCAAGAAAAAACATTGGAAACCATGCCATCAGGAGGGTTGCAGGCATATACGGAGCGTTTTGATCAATATGGCCGCTGATGTACATTGCCGAAGCATGGGTTTGCTCATCAATTGCTTGAGGAATACGTTGGATCGGACGGGTATAATGCAGATTTTTTAAAAGCGCATCCTGCATGGTTGCATTCGGACACAACCATCCGCACAATACCCTCCCAAAGAAAAACGGAAACAGCGCAACCGTGAACACATTGAACAGCCCCCAGAACAAAAGCTGCACCTGTGATCCTTTAATAAAAGCTATTGCGGTCACCCATGCCCACAGCATAAAAACGCAGGTCTGCACCATGATGCGCGTTTTGACAACTTTGAGTCGCGGCTTTTTGGGCACTGGTTCAGACGATGTGCCGCTTGCAAATACACAGGCAGGGATGAGACATAACGTTAGTGTCAGGAGAATATACGGCCATTCGCTGGTTGGCGTTGTAGCACAGAGTGGACGGCTATACGTCAGAAGGGTTACGGCAAACGGAACACCCCACACGGCAGCTGCAATGCGCGGTCGCGCGCTAAAATACTGTATGTGCAGCAAACTGAACAGTGCTGTCCCGCACACAACAATCAATCCCGGCTGGAGATACCGAACATTGATGACAAAAGTCAGGCCAAACACAATCGCAGCAATCGGCGCATACCTGATAAGGGCTTTTACCCGCTTCTGCCGCAGCAGATTGTACGTGCCAACTGCTGCAATACAGAGGAGCGCTGCTTGTATAAAACGCGCATCAAACAGCGCATTCACATACAGCAGTGCGGCACCGCCGAACACATATTTATTGATATCGATAAAACGTTGTCGAGTAATCTGCATAGAGCCTCCTTTCACCTGCTAAGCGCCCGCTGCAACTCCGGCAGCAACGCCTGCCATTCACCGGGTGTAATCATCAGCCCACACGCAAGGTAAAGCGCCATAAATCCGATGCCGACAAGCATGACATACTTCCTGCGCTGCCGCTGAATGCCGACGCGCCGCCCGAAAAACCACAGACCAATCAGATAAAACACCATATTGAGTGTAAAATAGCTCCACGGCGTGATTACCGCACTTTTGTACAATGCCGCTGCGCTCTGGGTGCCCATTTTTTCGACCAGCGTCTTTACCCCATGGGACAGCGTGCCGTTGAGAACCGCAATCGGGATAAGAGTAACTGCCGTAAACCGCAGCGAATTGATATAGGCGCGGTCACGAATGACAAAGTGCATGACACATGCGAGCAGCGCAAGCACACCGAATCCGACCGCCGCTCCTGCAGCGGTCGCAACAAGCAGTTTAAGCGACTCAATATCCGTGCGCATAAAACCTTTGAGCTTTTCTGCCATGTCAATACAAAAGGCGGGGAACTGTGCGCGAAACAGCCCAACAGTCTTCTCATCCGCTATCCCCCACGACTTGCCGAACATATAAGCGGGTATAAATATCTCAAGTGCCCGCGCCCATGCAGCAAGCGGAGTTTTGTATGTATTCTGTTCCATAAGCATCCTCCTCAGCAATACGTAAAGCGCATCAAAAGCGTTTTAACAATGCACGCCCCCTCTTATTTTCCTTGTTCAGAGGAGCAAAAAAGTGCATTAAACTCAAGGGTCAATGCAGATTTTCTATAATACATGCCATCGCCGGACCGCCACCCGCACACAGCGAAGCGCATC
>JAOAHH010000092.1 GCA_026415325.1 Thermodesulfobacteriota bacterium
TGCTATTCTCACTAATACGCCCATTTACAGCGACGACTACGCCATGCATTATGCCCAATGCAGGGCTGTCAAAAAATATATCAGCATGTTTCTCTCGTGCTGGGCATACGATCCGTTTTACCTTGCCGGCATGCCAAACGGAACACTCGGGAACGCAGACAACAAGGCATGGGAGGTTTTTTATTTTCTTTTTTCCGGAGTGCTGGGAGAGGGGTTTGCCTTTAAGGCGTATGTAGTGCTTTTCTTTCTTGCTTATCCTGTGCTGCTGTATGCTGCTGCGAGAAACTTCGGTTTATCACGGAAGATCGGGCTTATTGCGGCGGGGATGGGTCTTCTCTTTTTCCATCTTTCACTGTGCATCAGCATGGTAGCGTGGGGCATGATATCGTATGTATTTGTCTGTTTTTTTTCAATATATGTGCTCTCGCTGTGGTGGCGAATGCTGGAGTCGTTCAGCATCACCCGCTGTATCCTTTTTGCGGTGTGCCTCAGTATCATGGTGATGATGCACATTCTTGCCGTGGTGCATATGGGTATCCCGATGGCGGTCATGTATCTTTATCGGGCGCGACATCTCCCAGTCCGCCACCAAGGGATGCTTATAGGCTCGGTCATCGGTGGGCTTGCAATCAACAGCTTCTGGCTGTGGCCGGTCGTTGATTTTTTTAACGATCAAACCACGCGGCCTGAAAACTATGAATTTACGCTTCAGATAAAAAATGTTTTCGAGCCCCTAAAAGTATATATCCAGCAGCGCCGCAGCACCGACCATTGTATGCCGGTGCTGAATAACACCTTCTTTGAAACGCTCCTTTTGCTCTTTGGAGTTGCCGGATTGTATCTGTGGCGTAAAGAGAACCGAAAGGCTCTGTGGCATGCATTTACAGCAGGAATTTGTACTATCTTCCTGATCGCTTATTATGGCTCACACACCACGTTGTTTCCGCCATTGCAGCCTGAGCGCTACACGATTCCGCTCAGCCTTTTGTTGCTTGTGCCTGCAAGCGTTGCGGTTGCACGTGTTCTTCAGGCATTTGTCCACCGTGCTTCGCTCCCCACAAAGTTTTTTATTGGTGCACTTACTTTTGTTCTTTTGTATCAGCCGGTTGTCAGGCCGTTCGGTATTTTTTACAAATATAAGCCGTACCGGCTCCACACCGAGATGCCAGAGCCGATAACAAGGTTGCTTGATTTCCTCAAATATAATACGGATAGAGAGGGGAGGATTTTAATCGAGGATTCCGAATATACGCGCGCGCGGCCTGATCACCAGTATTTTGGCGGCCATTATCCGGCGATATTTCCAGAATATGTTCAGCGCGAATACTTGAGCGGCCCTCGACCTCTGTACCCGGTCAAACACAGCTATGCAAGCTTTACCAACGGCGTGCTGTTTGAACGGGATATAACAGCGTACACCGATCAGGAGCTTGAAGAGGCGTTTAACCTTTTCAACGTCAGATGGATTGTTGCATGGAATCAGAAATCAAAAGATGTATTTAGCCAAAACCCCCGCTCCATTTCAAAACTCTGCGATATTGACAAATTTTCCGTTTATACAGTTAATCGGCAGCCATCCTTTTTCATCAAGGGGAGCGGCAAGCTCAGGGCAGAGTATAACCGCATTGAATTGACCGATGTCCATCCTGAAGATGGGGAAGTTATTATCTCGTACCACTGGATGAAAAAACTCCGCGCCATTCCGGAAACTACTTTAGAGCCTGTCTCTCTCGGTGGGGATCCGATCGGTTTTATCAAAATAAAAAATCCGCCCCGCGCATTTGTAATCGTCAACACGTATTAATCTGTTGCGTGCTTATACGCCCCGGGTCCGGTCCGGCCAGATGATTTTATGGAGTTGCAGGTTGAGCCTGACCGGAAGACCGTCATCGAGGATCCATGCGGCAAGCAGTGCAGGATCGAGAAGACCCCGAACCGGTGAGAAGAGAATGGATGAGCATGGGGTTGCCGTCCGGATGCGCGGAATGAGTGCTCGTGCAAATTCATAGTCTTTTCGTGTTGCCAGAACGCATTTTATTTCGTCATGTGCCGAGAGGCAATAAAGATTTTCAAGGCGGTTATGCTCTGATTCACCGCTTGACGGGCATTTGATATCCATGATTTTAATGCACCGAGGGTCAATCGCCCGACAGTCAAGAGAACCATTTGTTTCAAGGAGAACCCGAAATCTCTGCTCAAGGAGCTGGTACACAAGCTCAGGAGTTTCTTTTTGCAGCAGCGGCTCACCGCCGGTTATTTCGACAAGTCTGCAGGGAAACGATGTGACAGCGGTGATGACATCCCCAAGCTCCATGCTTATGCCTTCGGTATAGGCATACCGGGTATCACAATAGCGGCAACGGAGATTACAGCCGGTCAGTCGTATAAAGACACAGGGCAGCCCGGCATATGATGATTCGCCCTGAATGCTATAGAAGATTTCATTTACGGTAAGCGGCATATCCGGCCGTCTTGTGCGGTGTTCAAACTATGCAAAGCGGCTGCACTTAGCGAGGATAGCTCGCAAAGAGTCTACCCCACGGCGATTGTGCTTCCCATTGCTTAACAATCGGGATTCCTTTAAAGCGGTACCAAATTTTATCGTGGTAGAATTCAGAGGCAAAAATAAAGATATTTACCAGGGGGGTATGGAAAAAGAGGTGCTGGAGATGTTTCAGCGGAGTGTCATGCCATAGAATCCTTCCCGTTCCGGTTGCCAGATTTACGCCCACTTCAAAGTGCCAGTTTTCGTTAACAACGTCAGTATCGCCGACAAGCTCAATTTCAGCTGGATCGCCCACGCCAAGCCCCCGCTCATGCGCAAGCGCAATGCAGGGCAGCTCCCGCCAGTTAAATCCCATGAGCTTTGCCGCAACACTGTCAATTGCCACCTGATCGGCAGAGGCAAGAATGACGTTTTTATCATGAGGGCGCACTGTCCGGGGACCGGGACCCGAGCCCGCGGTGGTTCCGTCCATCGTTGCAAACATTCCGGTATGTATTTCTTTGCCGATTGCCAGAAGATCGACAAGCGTCTCGTGAATCCAGGTGTGGGTATAGTGCCGATGTTTGTTTAACAGCCCGCCGAATGCGTTTTTCATTGCACCGGTATAGGTTGTATAAGAATGTGTTTTGACGGTCGGCATATGGACGATATTCTTACCCACAAAATAATCGGGGATTTTAATGCCGTCCGGGAATACCTTGTGGAGGGCAAGCGGTGAAAACCCCGGTTTGTAGTCGATCCAGCGCATATGTTCGTCCTTGAAATTGAAGAGCACGGGGATGTTAAAGCGCTGATAAATCGGTTTAAACTTTAAATCCTCCTCGCCTTTTTCTGGTATGGTGACAACCGTATGGTTGTGAACCGCCACAAGGTCTCGGTGTCCTGCGTCATGCAGCGCATGTATCGTCCCCTCAAGTTGCCAAGGGGTAGTATTGACAGCAGGAAAGACATTGTGCCAGGTAATATTGTCTTTCAGGATGGTTGTTCGCGAACTGCTCAATGCTTTTTCAAGCCCTGCAAGACGGCACAAATTACGATAATCATCGATGACGGTTTCCGGTTTTGTTCTGAGAATAGCAACTAGAGCCCTTGCCATACGCCATTTTTCTCCCCGACAGCGGTCTGCATCACCTTATTTCAAGCATGCGTCCGCTGCGTGTATAACAGTGCGTCAGACTGACCTACACAAAAGAAAAAAACCCCGGTTGCTTGTGCGTCCCGGGGTTTTATGCTGGGTTCATTTTGCGTTACTTGGCAGGCAAAATCGCATCCTTGCACGCCTTGGCAACCCTGAATTTTACAACCGTCTTGGCTTTAATCTTAATCGGCTCTCCAGTCGCAGGGTTTCTTCCCATGCGTGCTTTGCGCTGTGCTTTCACCAACTTGCCAAAGCCTGGGAGCACGAAAACCCCCTTCTTTTTGGCTTCCTTGTACGCTACGTCTGCAAGCGCATCAAGAAACGCCGCTGCTTCTTTTTTGGTAACCTGAACCGATTCAGCGAGTTCGGCCACCAACTGCGATTTTGTCATTGGTTTTGATTCTTTTGCCATAACAACCTCCCCGTTGCTGTTAGTGGTAAACATAGAAAATATATGTGTAATGCTATACTAATAAAACCCACACACGGGTGCAAGAGAAAAATGAGGGCAAAAAATAGTTTTTGTTTTTCTTTATTGACACGTTATGCCCATCAATTATGATGTTATATGTATATTCGAGCAGAGAGGAGGAGAGCGTATGGCAAGTACGTCGGTACACAAAATCGGAATCCTTACGGGTGGCGGTGATTGCCCGGGACTGAATGCGGTTATCAGGGCTGCGGTAAAGGCGGCGATTTTGCAATACGGCTGGAAAGTTGTAGGGATCGAAGACGGATTTGAAGGGCTGCTGCTTCCGGGGAAGGTGCGGCCGCTTCTTTTTGATCATGTTAAAGATATTCTCGACCGTGGCGGGACAATTCTGGGGTCATCGAACCGAGCAAACCCATTTGAATACAAGTTCAAGGTTGATGGGAAAATCGTGTCAGAAGACCGATCGCCAATTTTGCTCGACAATTTAAAACACAACGAAATCGATGCGCTGATCGTAATCGGCGGGGATGGCACTCTTTCCATCGCCTATAAGCTGTACACCCTGGGGGTGAACGTTGTTGGCGTGCCGAAGACCATTGATAATGATCTGGCATCAACCGACATCACCTTCGGTTTTGATACTGCGGTGAATACCGCGACATGGGCGATCGATAAGATTCGCACAACCGGAGAAAGTCATCATCGCGTCATGGTCGTCGAGGTGATGGGCAGATATGCCGGTTGGATCGCGCTGCAGGCAGGCATTGCAAGCGGTGCCGATATTATCCTCATTCCGGAAATACCGTTTCGTTTTGAGCGGATCTGTCATGTCATCAGAGAACGGGTGAGTACCGGCAGACATCACAGCATTATTGTGGTTGCGGAAGGGGCAAAACCGGAAGGCGGCGATATGGTCGTCAAGAAGATCGTTGATGACAGTGCCGATCCCATTCGCCTTGGCGGCATTGGGGAGGTGCTGGCGAATAAAATCCAGAGTGAGCTGGGTATTGAGTCGCGCAGCACGGTGCTCGGACATGTGCAGCGCGGGGGATCGCCCAGCGCTTTTGACCGGATATTGTCAACACGCCTTGGGGTCGGCGCGGTGCGGTTGATCGGCGAAGGGAAATTTGGGAGGATGGTCTGCCTGAGAACGCCGCGGATCGATTCGGTACCTCTTGAGGATGCGGTCAAACAACTGAAAAAAGTCTCCCCTGATATTGATATGGTTCAGGCTGCTCGGGCAATCGGCGTATGCTTTGGCGATTAGCTCTGTTGAAAGTGCTGCCTTGGGGGATAACCGCGCCGACAGTGACCCCCGATGCAGGAGGAGGAACATGCTGTTTATCGATCACGGGCGAATTTGCGAGCGTATAGCCCGGCATCATGCAGCACCTTCCCCACAGCAGGTACGGGATATTTTAGCAAAAGCTCGTGAGCTGCGCGGGATCGATGCAGACGAAGTGCTTGTTCTCTGCCGGGTTGTTGATAACGATCTCCTCGAGGAACTTTTTTCCACGGCCCGCTTTGTAAAACAGCAGATTTATGGCAACCGACTGGTGCTTTTTGCACCGCTCTATGTTTCCAACCTCTGTGCTAATGAATGTTTGTATTGCGCGTTTCGGAAATCAAATACGCTGGTGCGTCGAAAGGCCCTCTCGCAGGAAGAGATTGCCCGCGAAACCGAGGTGCTTTTGCACCAGGGACATAAACGCATTCTTCTTGTAGCCGGAGAAGCGTACCCGGCAGAGGGCATTTCCTATATTTTCCGTTCCATAGAAACTATTTATAAGGTGACGATTCCCCGTGCGCGTATTCGCAGGATCAACGTCAACATAGCGCCACTGAGCGTTGAAGAGTTTCGGGAACTGCACGCCTGCAAGATCGGAACCTATCAACTGTTTCAGGAAACATATCATGAGCCGACCTATAGAAAACTCCACCCGCGCGGCCCTAAGGCCGATTATGAGTATCGGCTTACCGCAATGGACCGTGCATTTACAGCGGGTTTTGACGATGTGGGGATCGGCATCCTGTTCGGGCTCTACGATTGGCGCTATGAGGTGCTGGCGCTGCTCAGCCACATCGAGCACCTCGAAAAGACATTCGGCATCGGGCCCCACACGATTTCAGTGCCGCGCCTTGAACCGGCAGAGGGGGCTCCCTTGAGCATGTGCCCTCCGTTTCCGGTGTCGGATGATGCATTTAAAAAAATTATCGCCATACTAAGACTTGCGGTGCCGTACACCGGTATTATCCTCAGCACCAGGGAAACCCCTTCGATGCGACGTGAATCGTTGAGCCTTGGGGTTTCTCAAATATCTGCCGGTTCCCGCACCAACCCGGGCGGCTACAGCAGCACGTCAAGTAGTGAACAGTTTTCTCTGGGTGACACGCGGCCACTGCTGGAGGTTATTAAGGACATTGTTGCCCAAGGGTACATCCCTTCATTTTGCACGGCGTGCTACCGGCTCGGCAGGGTTGGAAAGGATTTCATGGAGCTTGCAAAACCGGGTCTTATCAAGAAACATTGTCTGCCCAATGCGATATTTACCTTCGCCGAATACCTCGAGGATTTTGCCGACAACGACCTCAAAAACCGCGGCAACACACTGATCGATACCATGATTACCATGGATATTGATACTGACCCGCTTCGTTCCAAGGTTCGCGAAAACCTCCAAAAAATAGCGGCCGGAGAACGTGATCTCTATTTTTAAGAACAGCACTCAAACGTATTGGATGGTGCCGGATGAAAGGGCACGGTACTCTCGAAGCTGTACCCGATGAACTCTCCGCTGCGGACATTTTAAGGTTCTTGCAAACAGACGATCCAGCGGTGATTGCACATCTTTACAGAACCGCAGACAGAATCCGTGCCGAATACGTCGGTGATGAGATCCATATCCGCGCCCTGCTCAACATATCAAACTACTGCATCCGCAACTGCTGCTACTGCGGCTTGCGTCGGGACAACCGCGAGCTTGTGCGATACCGGATGACTGCAGATGAGATTGTCGCTGCTGCGCGCCGCGCGGCAGCACAAGGGTATCGAACGATTGTGTTGCAGTCAGGGGAGGACCCTTTTTTTACTGAAGAAATCGTTTGTGACATTATTGCGCAGATACGTTCCTCATGCGATATCGTGATTACGCTTTCACTCGGTGAACGAAACTACCAGACCCTTATGCGATGGTTTCAAGAAGGTGCTCGTCGGTATCTGCTCAAATACGAAACCTCTGATCCCACTTTGTATCAGGCCATACATCCTGATATGCAATTTCAGGACAGAATCCGGATGCTCGAAAACCTAAAAGAAATTGGCTATCAAACCGGCACAGGGATTATCGTGGGGCTGCCGGGTCAGACGTATGCCTCTGTTGCCGATGATATTCTTTTGTTTCATAAATTTGACGCAGACATGATCGCATGCGGACCGTTTATCTACAATCCAAAAACGCCACTATGCCAGACCACACCCGACCGGCAGCGCTACATCCAGCCTGATGCGGTATCAGTTTATAAAGTGATAGCCCTTGCCCGCATTATGACTCGGGATACGCTTATTCCAGCAACGACTGCGTTGCGAATGATAACCCCCCGTGACGGCGTCCGTATGGCATTCCAGGCAGGAGCAAATGTTATTATGCACAACGTAACACCACAGCCGTATGCAGCGTTGTATGAAATTTATCCCCAGCAGGCTGGTGTTGATCAATTTCCAACGAGAGAGGCGTTTGTGTCTTTTCTTGAATCAGCAACCGGCAGAACAGTATCCCACGGCTATGGCGATCGACGCGCAGTTGTGGAAGGAAAGAGAAGGCACCCAGAGCGGCAACACGTTGCCCGTCCGTGATGATGTTGTCCGCGTGCAGAGCACGACGTTATCTTACGATTCGGCACTCAGGTACCGTGAAAACCATGCAATCGCTTTTCCCGATGATTCTTTGAAATGAGCGCCCTCATACACGTCATAATGGCGCGCACCTGCAATGATCACGAGTTCTTTTGGTGGGTGGGCTTTGGCAAAAAGTGCCTTTGATTCTTCAACCGGGCAGACGATGTCCTGATCGGCACCGATGATCATAATCGGTGCGTTCACCGCCGCAAGGTAGTTTTCAGGCTTGTGTTCCATGCTTTCCTTGATCGTGAGCAACGGCAATCGGGTTTTCAGTTTCGGAAAGCGATCTACCATGCTGTGGTAAAATGCTTTTGAATCAGGATCGGTCAGGATTTGGTCTACTGGAAGGTGCATAGGTTTGTTCTTCGTCACCGCACGCTGCCATGCTTTCTGCAGCGTGGCACATAGTTTTTCACGCTCCCCTTCGTTCATTCCGTTAGTCACCATACGTTCCCCGCTGCCGAATGTAATCTGCACCACAAGGCATTTAACACGACGATCATGCGCTGCAGTGCATATTGCATTAGCACCGCCAAATGAGGTTCCCCACAGACCGATACGTTGGGTATCGATCTGCGGCAGTGTTTCCAAAAACGTTATGGCATTGCGAATGTCTACAATCTGTTCGGCAGGAACCAGCCGTCCGCGTTCGCCCTCGCTATCGCCAAACCCGCGATAATCGAACGTCAGCGCTGCAAAACCGGCATGGGCGAATGCCTCGGCATATGCGGGCAGCAGCATTTCTCGAATGCCGGCAAAGCCATGGCACAAAACGATTGCAGGAAGCGGTGCAGCGTCAGCGGCTTTGTCAGGTAGAAAAAGATCGCCAACAATTTTCTGCCCTTCGGAGTAAAACGTGACCGGCGTGTGCATGAATGTTATCCTTTGCTATGTCGTGTGACCCTACTTTACGTGAATGAAGAAAAATGTCAATACCATTTGCGGCTGATATATCAAGCTTCCATTTTTCGCCGGATCATGATAAGAAACCGAGCGACGAGAATGCTTTTGCCGTCTCTCCCGCACCGTCTCCGCTGTGAGCACAGGACATGATCCGTTGCCGCTCAATCCCGATCTTTTGTGTGGTGGCATACTGCGCTGCTGCGTGCAGTGCCTTTTCGGCAGATGTTGCCATCATCTCATCAAGCGACATCCTTCCCTACCAGACCTGTCGCGAGGGCATTCAGGAGCAGCTTGCCGATCTTTCGATTGTCACGGTAACTCTTGGTGAAGATATCGGGAAAGCCCAGGAGGTGCTCGGCGAGGTCAAACGACACCATCCGAAGGTTCTCATCGCAATCGGGCCGCAGGCAGCGTTTATGGTGGCACAAGAGCAGGCACCCTCGAGCACAAAGCTGTTCTGCATGGTACTGAATCCGCAGCGGGTCTTGGCAAAAGCAGGGCTTTTCCCCGGTATCAGTCTTAATATCCCCCCTGCTCTGCAGATTACAACAATCAAGCAGTCGTTTCCTGCGCGCAGACGGATCGGCGTGTTCTATACCAAGATGATCAACCAGGAAACAATTGATGCACTCAGTCGGGAAGCCACCGTGCATGGCTGTACGCTCGTCGGTATGCCCATTGCGTCGGCGCAGGATATACCCGGCATGCTTACCGCACGGGAACCTGCGTTTGACGTGTTGCTTATTATTCCTGATGAAGCACTCGGTTCGACCAAAATTGTCGAGTATGTCATTAAAGAAGCGCTGCGGCGCAGCATACCGGTTGTCGGATATAACAGCTGGTTTGCAAAAAATGGTGCCGTGCTTTCCTTTGTCATCGATTACAAGGCGATCGGCAAGCAGACGGCAGCATGTGCCCGGCGACTCCTGAGCGGTGCGGCATTGGATGGCATGATCATGCCGCCGGAACGTGTGCAGATCGTCATTGACCTTAAAACTGCTGAAAAGATCGGCGTTGCCGTATCGCCCGATATGCTTAACCGAGCAGATGAGGTGCAGCGGTGATGAAGTGGGGCTTGAACCTTAAGTTTATTTGCTATACGGTATTTATTGTTGTCTTTATTTCGCTGGTCTTCAGCGTGGTCTTCATCTTTCAGTCACGCGCTGCGCTCCTGCAGGAATTCAACAAGCGCGCTACCGCACTCGTGCAAAATCTTGCGTATAATATCGAAGTTCCGCTGCTTATTGAGAATAGGGAGGCGCTGACAGAACTTGCACAGAATCTTTTGAAAGAAGAATCGGTCCAAGAAATTAAAATTTACAACAAAGACAACGTCATCCTTTTATCGCTCGGTAAACACCGACGGCTCATGCCGTGGCATAAGGAGATCATCCGCGCACCAGTCTATTTTTCGCCTGAAGAGCAGCGTGGGCCGACAGAGGATATGCATCTGTTTTACGACGCCGAGGGCGTGGCGCACAACGTGCCCTCGGGCCCGATTATCGGGAGCATTGAGGTGCTGTTTTCTCGAGAAGGAATTATCCGGCGGCTGAATGCTATGCGGTGGTGGATTTTCGTTGCTGCCACGATCGCTGCATGTATCGGTGGCATTGCAGCACTCTATTTTTCTCGTACCCTGATCCTGCCGATTCAGCGGCTTGCCCGAGGCACCCATGCGATCGCCCGCGGCAACTGGGACGAGCGACTGACCATTGGGCGACGCGACGAACTGGGGCAGCTTACCGAAGCCTTTAACATGATGGCAGCATCGCTCAAGGAACACAAAGCACAGCTTGAACACACTTACCGTGAACTTGCCCTGCGGGAAACGATGGCAGAAATAGGGAAGTTCTCAATGATTATCGCCCACGAACTCAAGAACCCTTTGGGGATTATTAAAGGAGCGGTGGATATTCTTGCCAAAAACAATATTTCGCCTCATATGAAGGAAACCATGATCGGCTATATTCGGGATGAAGTGCGACGGCTCAACAAACAGGTAGAAGATTTTCTGGCATTCGCCCGACCTGCGCCGCCCCAAAAGACCAAAACCGATATGAATGAGCTTGTCCGCACTGTTGCCATGCGCTCTGCCCTGAGCGACGAGGAGAAGACCCGCATCGGGCTAGAACTAAAGCTGTGTCCCCGTGCCGAAGTGGTGGTTGACGAGAACCAGATGTATCAGGTTCTCTTGAATCTGATCACCAATGCAGTGCAAGCGATCAACGGCACCGGCACGATTACCATGAAAACCACGTGCGAACACGGCACCGTTGTTGTCACGATCGAAGACACCGGCTGTGGAATTTCGCCCGATATCAAAGAGAAAATCTTTGAGCCCTTTTTTACCACGAAGTCACAAGGCACCGGGCTTGGCCTTGCCATTGTCAAAAAATTTATTGAAAGCAACGGCGGCACGGTGACAATAACCGACCGAGCCGGCGGCGGGACTTGCGTGCGCCTTACTTTGCCGGTTGCCCATGTATAAGGAGCATATTATGCACCGTATTCTTATTGTCGACGATGAGCAACGGATGCGCCATATCCTTCAGATCATGCTTGAACGGCGCGGCTATATAACCGATCAGGCTGCAACCGCAGAAGAGGCATTGCAGCTGCTCACCACCTATCAATATTCCATGGTGATCACCGATCTCAAGATGCCAGGAAAGGACGGCATGGAGCTCATCCGCGAAATTAAAAAGATAGATCCCGATTATCCGGTCATTGTTTTGACGGCATACGGATCGATTGAATCAGCGGTTGAAGCTATGCGTGCAGGCGCCATTGACTATATTACCAAACCGTTTGAAGAAGAGAAGATCATGATGACAGTCGAGCGGTCTGCTCGTTTTTCCGAACTTGTTCAGGAACGGCGCATCCGACGAGAGGAGCTTGCAGAGTTTTTTGAATTTCAGAACATTGTGGCAGAGTCACAGCAGATGTTGCAGATTCTCAAACAGGCAGCCATGGTTGCCCGCAGCCCCAATACAACCGTTTTGCTTCTTGGCGAAAGCGGAACCGGCAAAGAACTGCTCGCCCGTGCCATCCACTATAACAGCAGCCGGTCTTCGAAGAAATTTCTTGCCATCAATTGTGCTGCTATCACGCCAACGCTTATTGAAAGCGAGCTGTTCGGGCATGAAAAAGGCGCCTTTACCGGGGCCGATAAGGCAAAACCGGGAAAACTTGAGCTTGCCAACGAGGGGACGGTTTTTTTGGATGAGGTTGGAGATCTGACGCTCGATGCCCAGGCAAAGCTTTTGCGATTTCTGCAGGAACGTGAATTTGAGCGCGTCGGCGGGACCACAACCATTCAGGCGGATGTGCGGGTCATCGGTGCGACCAATAAAGATTTAAAGGAACTCACAGCGCGCGGTTTATTCCGAGAGGATTTATACTATCGGCTCAATGTTTTTCCATTGCATTTGCCACCGCTGCGGGAACGCCGCGCCGACATTATTCCGCTTGCCATGTTTTTTCTCAGAAAAAGCGCAGCAGCCATGGGCAAGTATGATCCCCGGATCAGCGACGATGCAACACAAATACTGCTGCGGTATCCGTGGCCGGGCAATGTGCGGGAGCTTCAAAATGCGATTGAACGGGCTGTCATCTTGTCTCCGGACGGCACCATACGGCCTGAACAGCTTTCGTTTCTTGCGCCGCACCGGGTGCAACTGCAGCCCGTGGTAGAATCGTTTACCTTACCGGCATCCGGCATTAGCCTTGAGCAGCTTGAAATTGATTTGGTGCGCCAATCGTTGGAGGCTGCGGGAAACAACCAGTCCGAAGCGGCACGGTTGCTGGGACTGTCGCGAGGTAAATTTCGCAGTCTTTTAAAACGTTTGCGAGGTTCATCATGACTACTGAAGCATATCGATCCGGCATAGCCGGGATCGTGCTGTGGTGCCTAACCAGCATCGTTCCCTGCGCTGCACAAGAGCTGCCGGCTTTTGATGAAACCGGTCTTATGTTTATGGGCGAAGAACTGTATACGGTAACCATTGCATCGCGCAAAGCAGAGCCACTGCAGCGCGCACCTGCCGCTGTGACCGTCATTCAGGGCGAAGAACTGAAAAAGTATAAAACCCTTGCCGACGTTCTGCAACGTGTTCCGGGCGTGTTTATTGATCGCAACGAGCTCAAAGAGCGTATTTATATGCGCGGTGTTCCGGACTCGTTTCTGGTCATGATGGACGGGGTTCCGTTTTCAAGCGATGCCTCCACAATTGATTATCCGCGCGGCAGGGAATTGTCGCTGGAGTATATCGAAAAAATAGAGATCGTCCGCGGTCCGGGATCGGCGCTGTGGGGACCGGATGCGTTTTCTGGCATCATCAATCTTGTGCCGGTCCGGGGCGAACGTATCCGCGGGGTTGCGATCACGGGTGATGTGGGCAGTGACAATACCCGCGGCTCTTCGGTGCAAGCAGGGTTTGCGCGCAGCGGTTGGGACGGGTATGTATTCGGATCCGCTGTGCAGACCGAGGGTTTTGAACATGATATGCATGTGGGGGAAAAACGGAAAGATGATCACTTCGGCGAACTCTACGGCAGAATCAGCTATAAAGATGTTTTTGAACTCTCCGGCAGGTATTCCCAATACCGTGATTATTACACCGACCGGGTTTTTGCGCTGCAGGGGTCGGAGTTCAAGCCGTTTTCATTTGTACAGGCCACGCTCAATCGATCGTTTGCTGCAGGGGCTTTATCGCTGCAGGGGTGGTATCAAAACTTCGACAGTTTTGAGGATTATGGAGATACGCGCTTTGAGCAGGAAAATGATCAGTGGGGCGCGGAGGTGAAGTACGACCGCACGTTGTTTCGCAGCCACTTTGCCACGCTTGGCGCATCGTTTCGTTACAACGACGGCACCAGGACAACGCTGCGGCACCTGGGCGTGCACTATGACTATTTCCCTCGCTACGACACGCATCTTATTTCGTTCTATGTGCAGGATAAATGGAAGCTCACCGAGTCGTTTGAGGCAACGGTGGGGCTCCGCTATGACAACCACAGCGAATACCGGCGCCGATTCAGTCCGCGCATTGGCTGTAACTATGCTTTCTGGAACGGTTTTAACGTCAAACTCCTGTATGGCCGCGCATTCAGAACCCCGACGCTTGCGGTTGTCATAGAAAATCCCGGATTGCGGCCAGAACAGATTGACAGTTATGAAATCGAACTCGGATACCATAGAGGGAATGCTTTTGGTATCGCGCTGAACTATTTCTATAATGATCTCAAAGATATTATTGAGCGAAATGCAGCGGGCGCAATCGCCAACAGAAAAGACGAGAACATTAAAGGGGTCGAGGCTGCACTGCACTGGCAGCCTCACCGGTCATTCGCGTTTTTTGCGACCTATGCACACCTGTTCGGGAGCAGGCAAAAAGGGACAAAACTGATACAGGCCGTCCCCAAGCCTGACGATCCGAGTCAAACCGTGGAAAGCACGTTGGAAAGTTTTTACAATGTTGCTCCTGATAATGTGTTTACCTTTGGAATAGACTATTCGTTTCTTCAACATGTAAAACTAAGCGGCGAGATGCATGTTGTCGATGAACGAAAGCTGATGCGGGGGGAAGCGCAGGAGGGAATAGGACGGCGGCGGCTTGGAGGCTATACAACCTTTGATGCGACCCTTTCCGTCAAGGATGTGCCGCTCAGGCATCTTGAGCTTGCCGTGAAGATAAAGAACATAACCGATAAGCACTACTCAACCCGCGGAGTATTCGGTCTCGTCGACGGAGAAGGCTGTACCGTGCTTTGGACGCTCCGGTATCGATTTTGACACGGAGCGCGTTGCACGGGAGAAGGTGATGAAAAAAATCCCTTACTCTGGCATGCGGAGCAGTATCGGTCAGTATGTGCGCATGGCAAGCCGCATCAATCCAGTGCACATGAGCACCGAGGTGTGTGCGCGTGGCCTGAAAACTTTCTGTGAACAGCGCCGCATGACGCTGACGCCGCTTTTGATGAAGGTTATTGCCGACGCCGCCTTGGAATATCCTCTGATGCGGGCACTGCTTGCCCGGGACGCGCTTGGCAGAAAACGGATCTATATCCCAGAAGGTGTTTCCATTGCTGTTGCCGTAGAAAAGGAATACCGTGGTGAGGTATTTGTGATGACGCCGGTAGTTTTTTCTGTCGAACGCAAGCCGCTTGCCACCATCAGTGCAGAGCTTGAAGATCTTGCCCGCCGACCCTTTCAGACCATGCCCGACATCAGCGCACGGCGACTGCTGAATGTTCTTCCTGCGTTTCTGCAGTATGCCGTGATGCGATGCATCAGTCAATCAGCACCGCTTGCAGAACGGTTTTTCGGATCGATCGGTATCAGCAATATCGGCAAGTACGGCATAACCCAGTTTGCGCCGGTGTGGGTCAATACGGTGGTGTTTGGCGTAGGGGGGATATTCGATAAGCCGGTTGTTGATAACGGTCAGGTGGTTGTTGCACCAGTTTTACATCTGAGCCTTTCCTTTAATCATTCTGTTATTGACGGTGCATGTGCAGGAAGAATGCTGGCAGCGGTGCGCCGGCGCATTGAAGATCAATCCTATCACCATTTTACTTAAGCCTCGACTTTTACGGCACGACAGACAAAACCCCGTTTATCGTCGGAGCGACATTTTCCAGATCCATCCCCACACCATCCACATCAACAAAAGCGGCACTATGCTTGCAATGTGATGGGGGAACAGAATCTCACCGAGATTAAAAGAATTGAAATTGTCCGTCCATCGGGTGATGTCTTTGAGCGTATCAATGCTCTGGCGCATATGGAAATGTGACAAGGGAACCGGATTGATCGATACTTTCCCCTCTCTGAGACTTTTCAGGATCGCATCGGTAAGCGGATGCCGGATCTCCGCGGGTATCTCATTGCCGACAATTGTAATGGCAAGGTTGATACCGACAGAAACGGCAGTGACGATGAAAAAAGTCTTCGGAAAACGCTGTGCGGCAAAAACTGTAAGCATGAACATAAACGGAAAGGCAGGTACAAGATACCGCGGCCCGACACTTGACCCTCCATGCCACGCATAAAATCCGGCAATATAGAGCAGGAACAGCATTGAGATACCAGTAAGCACTATCGCCTCGGCCTGCCAGCGCCGCTGCTTAAGCAGGAGTATAACACCGGGCAGCGCCATCAGATAAACGGGTGAGGAAACCAGAAGCCCACGATATGGAAGCACGAGCAACCCGAGGATGTTCTCAAGGCGTGGCCAGCCGAACAATTTACCGTTGATCCGCACCATAACCATATCATTTGCATAGTCATAGCTTGAACTCAGCGGGCTGCCAAAACATACGGTATTATACCAACACTGGAGTAACCCAGCCGGTATGCACCCGAGTATGAATAACGGCAGTGCTCGTCGTCCTGATGCACAGGTGCCCAGATACACGGCAACAGCAGCAAGCATCAGAATGGTTGATGGCTCTATCAGTACGGCAAGCGATGCCGCAACGCCGGCGCCACCTGCTGCCAGGCGCGGATTACGAGCAGAGCCGTGCCTGAGGTGCATGGCGGCAGCAAAGGAAAGAAAGGAGAACGCAGCCGCCGGCACGTGAGAATAGAAGGTTGTGCTGTAGGAAAAAAGCAGTGTTCCCAGACCGCAGGCAAGCGTTGCAATGAGTGCAGGATACACGTGGAAAGAAAAAAATAATGTCAACAGATGAAATAAGGTCAGACAGAGCATAACGCCGCAGAGCCCTACCGTACAGACGGTACTAATATAGGTGCTTATCAAGACCTGCCGCGGTTCGTCGTCGGGGAAGAGGTGGCCGGAAACATATTCTGCTGCAGCATACGGGAAGAGGGCGAGGAAAGAAAGTCCGGGGGATTTATTGCTGTAGTATCTACCGTTGTAATACGACCAGTCGCCGGTGTTGACAAAGGGGAAATAGGGATCGTGGGCATCTTCACGATAGGGATCGATACTGAAGGTGCGATGATGCAGGATTGCTCGAATCAGGCATATGCGGCCATTCTGGTTCCAGCCGCCGCCCTGAAAAAAATATGCATAGGTAACAAAAAACAAAACAGCAAGCAGCACATAATGTCGCGTTAAAGGGGTGGACGCGTTGTGTGCTGCCAGTGCCATTGCGGGAGGTCTATTTTTTGTATTCCTGCATCCACGTATCACTGCTTTTCTGGATCAGCTTACGCACAATATCCATTTTGTCTTTAAATTCCCGAGTCATCAGGGTTGCTTCGTCAATGGAACTGACAACATGCGGGGTGATCAAAATCACCAGCTCGGTTTTATTCTTGGTGTCTTTTGTATTGCTGAACAGATAGCTGACCAGCGGAATCCGGGAGAGCAGCGGAACACCAGTGGTTGTTTTGCTCACACGGTCACGGATGAGGCCGCCGATGACAATGGTTTCCCCATGCTGCACGACGAGCGATGTTTCCGCCTGACGGTTATTAATCACCGGCGACTGAATACCGCCGGAAGTCACGGGTTGCGCCTCGCTCACTTCCTGATAAATGTCCATTGCGACGAGCCCCTTGTCGTTAATGCGCGGAGTTACGGTGAGAATCACACCAGTCGAACGGTATTCGATGGAACGCGATGTCGAGGTGGTAGTTTCCCGGTCGATGGGGACGTATTCGCTGGTCACGATGGGCACTTCTTCGCCGACCTCAATCCGTGCTTCTTTATTATCTGCGGCAAGGATATGGGGCGAGGAAAGCACGTTCAGCTTGTTGGCGCTCGCTTGTGCGAGGAGAAATGCCTGAAGCCGAGATGAATCGAAACGGTAGGCAAATCCGGTGCCGAGGCTTTTTGACGGGTCAAAGGTTCCCAGCCCCCCGAGCCCAAAGTCAAGCGCTGCCTTGTCAGAGCCTTTATAGCCGCCGATACTCGCCTTGCCGCCAAGCAATGCCCACTCGACACCAAACTGGGTATCGCCGCTGAGCGTCACTTCGGCAATCAGCACTTCGATGAGCACCTGACGCGGGATAATATCGAGCCGCCTGATCGTGTCTTTGATCTTTGCATATTCAAGCGGTGTTGCCTTGACAATGATGGCATTGGTGGATTCATCCGTCACGATCACCATGTGCTCGCCGATCGTGCCGCTGGTGATAGCCTGTGTTTTTTCCTGTGTCTTGGTACGGTCGGACTGCTGCTCGCGTTGCAGGCTGCTTTGGCGTGATGAGCGGTAGCGCGATTTGGTCGATTTTGTGCGCGACCGAGAGGAGGCGTCACGGGCTTTGGCCGTCCTGGTGCCAGCTGCCCCTTTGGTATCGCCACCGTAGAGCTGAATGAGGATATCGGCAATGTCAGATGCTTTTCCGTTTTCCACAAAATAGATAAATATCTGCTCATCGCTCTCCGTATCAATGGTGTCGAGAACCTCAATCCAATGCTGTACTTTATCGAGCACACCGGGAATCGGGCTGACCGCCACAATGCAGCCTGCACGTTCGATCGGAATAACCGACAGGCCGATCCCTTTTGCGCTTGATTTTTCGATCCCAAATGAGGTGAAGATATTTTCCAGCTCCTTTGCAAGGTCGTTTACATCCGCATTCTTAATTTTAAAGAAGCGGATGTTGGTGGTTGCAAAGGCATCGGTATCAAGAACCGAGATGATCTTGAGCAGCTTTTTCACATTGACGGCGGTTTCGACCAGTATCAGGATATTGCCTTTTTGATATTCGATGATATCCCCCCCCTTGCCGGTAAAAGGTTTCAGCACCTTGGCGGCTTCACCGGACGGGATATAGCGCAACGGCACAATCTGGATAACAATCCGGTCGTAGGAATCAGGCACATCGATGTCCGTGCCGATGTGGATATCCATGATTTCCTTTGACACTTCTTTGACCGGCACGATTTTGTAGAACTCACCGACCTTTGCCATGGCAATGTTGTTCATTGCAAAGATCGACTCGAGCACCGGCAGCAGTTGAGATCGATCGATCTCGCCGCTGGTGTGGATGTTGACTTTACCCTTTACCGCCGGATCGATAATGTAGTTAATGCCGAGAAAATCTGACAGCGCGTTGATGACCTCATAAATATCAGCATTATCGAAATTAAGCGCTATCTTTTCACCTGTCTTGTTGTCGGACAGCGCAGCACGAGTTGTTGTTGCCTGCTCTTTGTGAGCAGGGATCTGCGGTCCTTGGGGTGTTTGTTCTGGCTGTTGTACCGCTTCCGCAACCGGGGCGCGGGAAGGCTTGCTCTTCGGCTCGTGCGGCAGGACACTTGCATTGTCGGTTGCCGTTTTTTGCGGCACGATGGTCACCGGGGGTTGCCCCTCTCGGTGTACGGCTTTTGTTCCTGCACAACCGCTGAGACTGAACAGGCCTGACATGAACAGTGCGATAAAGAGAGCGATAGAACGTTTCATGGGCATCACGGTACAAAAGAGGGCAGTCCGTGCGATTGATTGACACGTCTGCCGCTCATTTTTGTTGTTCGTCCTTTTTCATGAATCCGGCAACCTGCATGGTGACGGTAATGCCTTGGTCGCGGATCTCGTTTTTAACCCTAATTTTTAGCTCAGGAATTGTCAAGAGTTTTCGGTCTGTTTCAATGCTTTGGATGAATTTTTTCAGTCTTGACATATCAGATGAAAAGATAATCTGGACCGGAACCGCAAGAAAACCATCCTTTGGCTCAGGGTCCATAACCTTGACACTTTGCACGTCGATTTTGCTCTCCTTGGCAAACCCGTCGATGATTTTTTGGATATCGGCTGCGGCAAGCGACGGGGTTTCTCCCCTGAGCAGGCTTTTTTGAAGCATCCCTTCTTCACGCGGTTTTTGGAGCTGGTTTTTTTTGTCGCCGTATTCTTTTAAAAACGCACGGTATTTTTCACGGGCGGCTTTTTTCAGGGCAAGGTCACGCCGCTGTTCCACTATGGTATCGTAGAGTGGAAACAGACCAAAGCGCAGCACCACAAACACGGCGACTGCCACGGCTCCGACAATCAGAAAGGTGCGCTCACGGGGCTTGAGTTTCATGAGGCTGGCTGCCTCCTTGACTGAGGTTCATCTCGATTCTGAATCGTTCCTTGCCGGTGCGTTTGTCCGTGGTGATCGGCGAGGTGAATTTCACATTATCAAACAGCGGTGATCCTTCAAGGAGCGGGATGAGACTTGATGCAGATGCGGCATACCCGGTGAGCCTGACTTTTTTTTCATCCGCCTTGTAGTGACATTCCGTGAGAAAACTATCATGTGGTATGATGGTGGTCAATTCTTCGAGCAATTTGATCTTACTGATATCGTCGGATCTGATTCGTGCAAGGTCTGCAACAAGCTGTTCGGCTTTCCGTGCGTCTTCCTGCAACGCTTCAATGCTGCGAACCTGTTTTTTTAGTTCTGCAACTTCCTGCGTCAGAACGGCAAGTTCGCTTCGCATGTCAAGCGCCGTCTTTATGCCGCCTGCGGTTGCACCGAGCACGATGATCGTGCCGCACCCAGCAGCTACAAGTTTTCGCATATCACGCTTTTTCTTCAAACGGCGCTCGGGCGGGATGAGGTTGATGTCGCGCGCACTGCTTTTAATACCTTTCCGTGCAAGGACAATCGGTGCGGCAAGCACGGGCATGAGTGCGGCAGGGACGTCGGTTGCCGGTTGTACCGCTGCCGGCAGCTCATGCACGACAAACGGAGGCTGTCCCCATACTGCAGCAGCTTGCTCAAGCATCTCGGCAGACCACTCTCTGCCAGAAAGCATGACGCGCACAGAATCAGCAGTGCGTGAAGGGTTGTGCGGCACATGGATCAGGGCGGTTGTTGCCCGGGCATGCAGCGTTTTCCAAATCGGTTCATGGTTGTGCTCTGCTTGCGCAACGGTAACGACCTCTGAGCTGCACAAGCATCCGCCGTCGATAATATCGATTTCATAGGTTGCCGGATCAAGACATTCAATGACGATATCAATGCCGGGAACAGGTTGGTTTGCCCCTGTAGGATGCAGGAGCGTTCTCATATACGGTACGCCTACTTTTTGGTATATGCGATCCAGTTTCAAATTTTGCATGATGCTAAACCTCAACGCAGGAACACCATGCGCGTCGTGCTGGATCGGGTGGCGCTCAGGTATGACACCAAGCAGCGCTGTTGTGGTCGGCTCGATACCTCGCGGTTTGCCCCCGATCTTTTTAAAAAGATTCAGATACTCGTCGATAACTTCCCTGCGCACCGTGATCAGCAGCACGTGGATAAGCCCGGCATCTGGTATGCGGCGAAGCACCTGACAATCAAAATACACTTCCTCATATGCAAACGGTGTGTATTTGTCTATTTCATATCCGATCGAAGTCCGCAAATTTTCTTCAAGCGCCGCGGGCAAAAGCAGCAGGCTCACGACGACCGAAGAACGCGGGATGCCGATAAATATATTGTCCCGGGCATTCCGGTACGTTTTAATAAAACGCTCAAGATTCAGCAGCATGGTTTCCTGCCGTTCCTGCACCGCATCAGGCAACGGCACAATCCGATAGGCATCAAGATATATCCGGCGCACTCCCTGCTTGAGTGCGACCATAACCATTTCGTGTTTTTTTATAACAACGCCGATGCTTTGCATCTCTCTCCGAGGGTCGTTTCTCAGGAAACCCCTGTTTTTAATTGAGCGCTTTCCATGATGTTACGAAGCAGCTCGTTGCCTTAATGACGGCCGTGCATGCAATGCAGCGGGAAACACGCCCGTCATCAGCGTACCCTGTTGCCGTGATTCTATACAGGCCATGGGTTTTCCGCGCCGATGCGGTAATCTGGTTTTTCCAGACTTCATACATTGCCATGCCGGCAAGCCGCGGGTCATTCGTGCCCGAGAATCGCCTCACCTGTCGCTCGTCGATAATCTGCTGGGCTGTTGCGAGCGTCATCCCGTCAAGGACCAGCAGCTGTTGCAGGGTCGCGGTATTAACATCTATTTTCAGTGTCGTTGCCGGGGATATGCGCGCTAAACTCAGCAGCTCAGGGTTTGCAGCGCAGAAGATATCCACAAGTCCTGGAACCGGTTCGCGCGTTTCTCCGTGCTCCTTTTGTTCACGATCTCCAGCACCCGCCAACAGATTATCAAGCTCTTCTCGGGTAAGTTGTGTTTTCTGTTCATGCATCTCTGGCCGCAACGGACCGAAAAAGAGTGCTTCGTCGATGCCGCGGACAAGTAACAATTCCTCAATTACCGGAACGGGGCCGTTTCTACAACGATACGGTGGTTCAAGGCTTTGGTAATATTCACTTTCCGTGCCGTTGACGCCGGTGATATTATCATCCTTATCGTACCAGTCAATGAGAGAATCGGCAACAACATCGAGCTGTTCTCCTTCGAGTTTGAACGTTTTTTTGAGCAGCTCTTTGAGCGAGGCCGGATTTTTTTTTGCGTTTTCAAGCACCGTATTAATTTCGATTTTATTGCTTTCATCCTCGATGAGCACCTCACATCGGGCATCGGCAAACGCAACGTGGTGACGTACGCCGGGCTCCCACGGGAGCGATTCATCGCGCTCGCGGGCTTCGGGGAACGCGGTTTCCTGCTGTTGCGGCCATGACGCGTTCCGCATAAGCTCGATCAGTGCCCGGTTAATGCCCGCTTCTGCCGCATAATATGCCTGCTCTCCGTCCCGGAAATTTTGCGCCGTTGCCAGCTCGGTGCGCATGGTCCATGAGAACTCTGCACACACGACCGCAAGGAGGGTAATGATCCAGAGCGCGAGTAGCAGCGCAATGCCCTGATCAGAACCTCTGTGCCGCCGGTTAGAGCAGATTCGACACAATCGGTATAAGGAGCGTTTCATCAAACGATCTGCCGCGACTGTCGGTGAAGCGAACCGTGGCTTCAACCATACGAGGCAGCCTGATATTTTTATCCCGGGGGTCCCATTGTTCAAGCCATTCCCCCTGCTGGTCATGTTTTTTTTTGTCAAAATACCGGAACGAAATGCTCTGAGCTTCAGGACTCAGTACCGTTGCGCTTGCGTCGCCACGGAGCACAATCCGGTCAAGTTCGGCACGGCTTGATGCAAGCGCCGGTCCACTGCCGAGCATGAGCCCCCGATCACTTTCATGCCATATCTCTACCAGAGAAAGACCGTTGACGCATTTCTGCACCGGTGCATAGGTGACAAACCGCAGGGCATGGGTATCGCCGAAAAATGCGATGCAACTTTCATGAGTGTCCAGTTCTCCGGGCGTTACCCAATAGGGAAAGGCGGCGCTGATTTGCCGGTACAGCACATCTGCAACGGCACGGATGCGCTGGTGGTATTCGATATCGCGTTCACCCTGTGTCCATGCACTGATGCCCAACCGAAACGATGAGAACATAATGGCGATCACCATGGCAAAAATGCTAATGGCAAGCACCATCTCGATGAGGGTAAAACCGTCGGAAAGGCGGGCGCGGCGCTTTGTCACGATGTTTCCCATTCCTTCTTTCGCACCAGCTTGAGCGTTGAAAGCTCAACCCGTTTCTGCTGGACGCCGGATTGCCAGATCACGCGCGCCGTAAGCTGCACCAGTTCATGACGAAGCTGCTCGGCAATCGCCATGCCTTCAGGTTCGGGAAGGGGATAGGGTTCGATGCTGGTTTCCCACAGAAAACCGTCCTCAAATGATCCGCTTTCGCTGCCGATGGCAACCTCGTCTGCGGTTTTCAGCTCCTCGAGCTTTTGCTTGGCATACAACACGGCACGGGACATGTCCTGCGCTGCGCTTCCGCCGCGCAGCGCGAGCGAAAACTGCTGCAGGATCGCCGTGATGGAAAGACCGAGAATCACTACTGCAATCAGCACTTCAAGCAAGGTAAAACCGGCACTCGGCTTTTGCGGGGCGGTGCTATAATTCGGTATCTTCTTCAAGGGTAACTCCTCCGGTGATGATATCGACTTCCACCCCGTAGCGACGCTCGCGCGTGTCCATAATCGTGACTTTTCCGCCTTGGCTTGTGCCGTCTGCATAGAATACCATTTGGCAAATGCCATTCCTGCCGGATTCATTGCATCGGCTTCCGCCGATATCGATGGTATCAAAGCGTACGCCTTCGGGAAGCTGATAGATTTTGATCTCCCTGTGCGGCGCTCCGTCAGGTGTCTCTTCTGATGCGGCAGAGATATTCTGATGTGCTCCGGCGTCGGCAAGCCGCGGCACTCGTGCAACGATGAGACGGTGCTGTTCGCAGTCAAATATCGCCGCATACGGTATGCCGCTTGCGACTGCCTGGCTGCGGGCATATCGCAGCGAACCGGCTGTCTTTTTTGCAGCCGTGGTGATGGTCAGGCCGGTCAGATTTCCGAGCATGCGGGGCGCTGCAAATGCAAGCATCAAGCTCATGATCGCAAGAACGATCATCAGCTCGATCAATGTAAAGCCCCGTCCGGTGCGGACGCTCCTGCCATCTCTACCCACCGGCTTCAGCGCTCCCCTCAAGCGATTCCCAACTGGTGATGTCCTTGTTCTCGCCGTCACCGCCTGAGGTGCCGTCAAGGCCGTAGGATATAATGTCATAGTCACGACCTTCGTCGCCGGGTACTTTATACACATAGGGGCGTCCCCATGGATCCAGCGGCACTTTTTTCGGTAAATACGGGCCTTCCCACCTTGGGTCGTCAACTTTGGTGACGAGTTCGTCGAGGTTTTTGGGCAATCGCCTCATATCGAGCCGGAACGTATCGATCGCGGTGCAGAGCAGCTCAATCTGAGCCTTTGCCGTTTTCTGCCGAGCTCCTTCCACCTTGCGGAACATACGCGGTCCGACAAGCCCTACCAAAAGACCGAGAATCACGATCACAATGAGCAGCTCGATCAAGGTGAAGCCCTGCTGCTTTTGACGTTTCTCATATTGCCGCCGTTTCATGCACATACTCCTCCTCTTCCGTCCTAAAATGATATATCGTTGATACTGAAAATCGCCCACACAATCGACAGCACGATAAATCCAACCAGCAGCGACATAACCAGAATAAGCGCTGGTTCCAGAAACGATATGAACCTTTTCAGCGTGTGCTGGACATCCTTATCATAGGTGTCGGCGACTTTGATCAGCATTTCTTCAAGCCTCCCGGTCTCTTCACCTACCCGAATCATATGCAGTGCAAGGGAGGGGAAGATGCCGAGCGTGCGCATAGGTGTCGAGATGCCTTTCCCTTCTTTCACCGCTTTTTGGATGCCGATAAGGGACTGCGCGATGACCGTGTTGCCGATGATTTCCTTCACGATTGCAAGCGCCTGCAAAATTGGCACCCCGCTGGTGATGAGGGTTCCGAGTGTGCGCGCAAAGCGGGCGACCTCGATTTTGAGGATAACCGTTCGCAGGATGCCGATTTTGAGTTTAAGGGCATCCCACGAAAGTCTTCCCTGTTCACGGGCAGTGTAGGCGCGAAATCCATAGACGCATGCCAGCACGATGCCGAGCATCAGCCACCAATAGTCCTTGATTGCGGTGCTCACGATCAACAGTATCTGTGTGGGGAGCGGCACTTTCTGACCCATCATGTCAAAGATCGTCACAAAACGCGGAATGACAAACACGAGCATAATCGAAATGACGGTTCCCATAACCGCAATCAACACCAGCGGATAGATGAGCGCATTGATCACGGTATTGCGAAGCTCCTGCGAGCGCTCCAGAAAATCAACCAGCCGCTCGAGCACGATGTCGAGCACGCCACCGGTTTCGCCTGCTTTTATCATATTTACGTACAGCCGGTTGAAGATGCGTGGGTGCTGCGCAAGCGCTTCAGAAAACGATTTGCCGCCGCGCACATCCTTCAGGATTTCTTGGCAAGCGGTCTTCAGGCGTTCATTGTCGGTAATTTCCGCGACAATCGACAAGCTCCGGTCAAGGGGGAGACTCGCCTTGACCAGTGTCGCAAGCTCTTGCGTAAAAGAGAGGAGCTCGCGGTTGGATACGCCGCCGATGATTCCGGGAACGGCAAGCGGGAGGCTGAATTTGAAAGAATGTGCCCAGCCATTTTTCCCGGTTGCAAGCTGAATCCGGATCGGGATAAGTCCACTGCCGCGCAGCTTGGCAATAACCGCCGTCTCATCGCTTGCTTCGATATTGCCGTCGATGATTTTTCCGGTTCGGTCGCTTGCGCGATAGGTAAATTCTGGCATGGCAGGGAATCCAGGAACTTGTATTATTCAACTTGCGTCACGCGTATTACTTCCGAAACGGTGGTCACCTGTTCGCGAACCTTCGCCCATCCCGCCTCGCGAAGCGTCTGCATCCCGAGCTCGCGGGCGCAATTTTTGATGGTCGTGCTGTCGGCCTGTGCAAGGATCAGCTTTTTAATCTCGTCATGCATCATCAGCAGTTCATAGATACCGGTTCTACCCCGATACCCGGTGCCGGCGCAGTTCTCACACCCCTTGCCCCGCGCAAGCTTCAGGCCGCGGTGTGATGCGGGATCAAGTTCCATTTCGCAAAGGATTTCCTCGGAGGGTTCATATTCCTCGCGGCACTGTGGGCAGATGACCCGCACCAGGCGCTGCGCCATAATGCCGAGCAGGCTCGAAGACACCAGATAATTTTCCATCCCCATCTCGAGCAGCCGGGTAATCGCACCTGCAGCATCGTTAGTATGCAGGGTACTGAAGACAAGATGTCCGGTCAATGCAGCGTGAATCGCGATTTCAGCGGTTTCGGCATCGCGAATTTCTCCGATCATGATCACATCGGGGTCTTGGCGCAGGATCGAGCGCAGGCAATTGGCAAAGGTAAGGCCGATCGAGGGCTTAACGTGGATCTGGTTGATACCGAAGAGCTGATATTCGACCGGGTCTTCGACCGTTATGATCTTCTTTTCCGCATCGTTGATTTTATTGAGCGCGCTGTACAGGGTGGTCGTTTTGCCGCTGCCGGTCGGGCCTGTGACCAGAATGATACCGTAGGGCCGGGTGATCAGGTCCTGAAATTTCTTCAGTTGGTCACGTGGAAATCCGAGCCGGTCAAGGTCAAACACGATGCTCTCACTGTCAAGGATTCGCATAACCACGCTCTCACCAAACAGCGTTGGCAGTGTGGAGACACGAAAATCGATCTCTTTCCCCATAACCCGCAATTTGATGCGACCATCCTGTGGAAGCCGGCGCTCGGCGATATTGAGCTTGGACATGATTTTTACCCGCGAAATCACCGCTGCCTGCAGATTCTTCGGGGGAGACTCGACATCGTGCAGCACCCCGTCAATGCGGTAGCGCACCTTGAAGGTTTTTTCAAACGGCTCGAAATGGATATCGCTTGCCTGCAGTTCAACCGCACGGGAAATCAGCATGTTGACCAGCCGGATGACCGGCGCTTCAGAGGCAAGATCTTTAAGATGATCGATATCGCCTTCATCGTTTACCGCAATGTCGCCGGCTTCGTCCTTGGTGATGTTTTCGATCAATCGGTCGATCGACGAAGCACCGGTGCTAAAGAGTTTTTCAATGGCATCGGCGATTTCGTTATCTTTTGCCAGATACACGGCAAGCCGGTGGCTGGTCATCATGGCAATCGCATCGAGCACGTGGCGGTCAAACGGATTATTAATGGCGATCGAAAGGGTGTTGTCGGTGAGATCAAGGGGCACCACCCGCGCCTCGCGCATGAAGGTTTCGGAAAGTCCTTCGATAAAGAGCTCCTTGAACTTATAATTTTTCAGGGAAATATACGGGTAGCCGAACACGGTGCCGAGGATTTTGAGCAGGTCTTCCTCTGAGATAAACCCCATGTCGATAAGGCGCTGGCACGCACGTGCAGGATAGACGGCATCATCCTGCATGACGGTGTGCAGCACCTCATCGGTCAGTTTGCCGCTTGCCCGCAGCACGCCAAAGAGGGTATGGTTTTCAACCTGCATATTCGCCCGCATTACAAATAGGTATGCGCATGTGCACGTTCTACGATGCTTTTTTATCTGTCAGCGCATCCTATCAAGATCCCCTGGTTCAGTCAATTAAGACAGTATTAAAACTCTTTAATATCATGTGCCTAAAGGAAGCCTTCCGCGGTGCCGCTTGGTTTTGTTCAGGTGCGTTTGAGCCGGCGTTCGATCTCCTGCCGCGTTATTGTGAAATAGATTGGACGGCCGTGCGGACAGACATGCGGATTTGCCTGTTTGCCGAGCTGCGTGACCAGCGCCTGCATGTCGTCGAGCGAGAGAAGTTTTCCCGCTTTGATAGCATGCGTTTTACAGGCAAGCAGTGCAGCAATCGCTTCCTGACGGCTTGTAAAACTGCGCATAAACCCTTCCGCTGCAATTTCGTTGAGACAGTCGCGGAGCAGTGCCGGAGCATCGATGCCGGACATACATGCCGGCACTGCATCAATTACCATTGTTCTGCCGCCAAGGCTGCTGATGTTAAAACCCAATGCCTGAAATTCAGCATGGCAGGTTTCCATGATCTGCGCTTCTTGGAGGGTCAGATGCAGGGTTGCGGGAAACATCAGTGCCTGTGCAGCAGGTCGGCGGTGCACGGCGGCGGCAAGGAGGTCTTCATAGATAATTCGTTCATGGGCAGCATGCTGGTCGATGATCATGATCCCGTCATCGGACAGCGCAAGGATATAGGTCTGCAATACTTGACCAAGCACAGTCAGGCGGTCAAACAGCGATTCGCGTTTTATTGCTGCAGTTACATAATCAACTTGAGCGCTCTCCTTCGTGTCAGGCTGCACAGCGTTCTTTATGAAGGACAAAGGCTCAAACATATAGGGCTGTGACGGAAGACGCCATGCAGCGCTGCGCTCGTACGCCGCAAGCACTGCACCGGCATCAAAGGATGGAGCATTATGCACAGCGGCAGGCATCACACTGGGAATATGGGCACCTGAGCGCTCTGTGCCGTGCAAGCCGCTTGACAACGCTTGTTTGATCACAGCAATAACCTGTTCGATGACGGTGCGCTCATGCCGGAGGCGGACCTCGCGTTTTGCCGGATGCACGTTCACGTCAACATCTTCTTCGGCGATATCAAAAAAAAGAAATGCATACGGAAACCTGCCGCGTTCGAGAAACTCCTCATACGCGCGTGAGAGTGCGATGCTGAGACCGAATGCATGTACCGGCCTTCCGTTGATAAAGATTTTTTGGCCGGTGCGGTTTACCCGCGAAATGTCTGGCGTTCCGATAAAACCGTGAAGCCGGAGGATTGGTGTGCTCTGGCTGACCGGATACATACGGTCGGCGATGGCGCTGCCGTAAATTTGCGTTATGCGTTCCAGCAGGCTGTCTGTTGCCGGGTAGTCGGCGGCGCGGACATTGTTACGGGTGAGACAAAATGCAATGGTGCTGCGGGAGAGTGCAAGCGTATCGAACACTTCGGCAACGGCGTTGTATTCAGCCGCTTCTGACCGAAGGAATTTTTTTCGTGCCGGCGTATTGAAGAACAGATCCGCCACTTCAACCGTTGTGCCTTGTTCGGCAACGGTTTCGCCGACCATATCGATGGTACCGCCATGCACCGTAATGAGGGTTGCGGTTGCTGCATCAGGCGGCCGTGTGATCAGACGGAGACGCGACACAGCGGCGATGCTCGGCAGTGCTTCACCACGAAAGCCCATGGTGGTAATATGGGAGATATCGTCGGCAGTAGCTATTTTGCTGGTGGCATGGCGCACGAGGCACAGCCGGGCATCCTCATGATCCATGCCGCATCCGTTATCCCGAACGCGAATCAGGCTTTTTCCGCCGTGGGTAATCTCGACCGAAATCCTCGTTGCTCCGGCATCGATGGCGTTTTCGATAAGTTCCTTGACCACTGATGCCGGTCGCTCAATTACCTCGCCTGCGGCGATCCTGTTTGCCACATGCTCGGGGAGGATGTTTATGCGGCCCATGCTTCTATCCGGTATGCCGTGGTTTCATCCAGCTTTACCAGTGTAAAGCAGCAGCCACGGGAAAGCAAGCTCATCATGGCAATATGGCTTCCCTGCGACGCTCACGGCTTGAAAAAACGGGAGATGTGCGGGGATATGGACAAGCATGGTGCCGGTGGTCGGAGTCGAACCGACATGTCCTTGCGGACGGGGGATTTTGAGTCCCCTGCGTCTACCAGTTCCACCACACCGGCACAAGTGCTTTCACTGTTCAGGCACAATAGTGAAAAAACTCCGGTTTGTCAAGCCTGCTGGCGGCAAAAAGGGTGCAACCGTTCCACAGCACCATGTGGTCACGGCCGATAGCGCGCTCCTTGCCTGCTGCACCGTCGTTGCAATTCGTTCTGAATCATACGCAGGGTTTCTTGTTTCTGCAGTGTCCACAACGGCGCTACCAGCTCCGACGGATCAGGATCGCCGGTAAGACGCTGGATGACCGTTTCAGGGGGAAGGAGCTCAAGCATATCGCAGGCGCACGTAACATACGCTTCACGCTCGAGTGGCTTATAGGTTCCGATGCGGTACAGTCGTTCCAGAGCCGTGCCTTTGGTAATGTAGAGGGAATGGATTTTTATCCCGTCGGGCTTCAGCGCTCCTAATGCCCGAGCTGTTTCCACGACATCCTCCCTGCTTTCGCCGGGAAGGCCGATGATGACATGAACGCACACGAGCAACGGATAGGAACGGGCGCGCCAATATCCCTCGAGAAATTCTTGCCAGGTATGGCCGCGGTTAATCGCAGCAAGGGTTCTGTCATGGATTGTCTGCAGCCCCAGCTCAAGCCAGACCATATAGTTTTTTGTATAGGCTGCAAGCAGCTCAAGCACCTCGGGTGACAGACAGTCGGGCCGCGTTGCCACCGCAAGCCCGACGACGCCCGGGAGTGCAAGCGCCTCATCATACAGTGTTTTGAGCATATCAGCGGGTGCATAGGTGTTGCAAAAGGACTGAAAGTAGGCAATGAATTTGTGTGCCTTATACCGCCGGATAAGGTTATGCTGCACTGCTTGTGCTTGCTGGCGAATGCTTGTATATCGTGTTGCGGCTCCGGTTCCCGAACCTCGACTGTCGCAGTAGAGACATCCCCCTGTTCCCCGCGTGCCGTCACGGTTGGGACAGGTCAACCCTGCGTCGAGGGTAATTTTGTGGACGCGTTCGCCGAAATGCTGTTTGAGGAAAGCGCTGAAAGGGTAGTACCGCACCTCACCGCCACGGGAACAGAAATGTCCGTTGTCGATCGTCGAGCCGATAGAGTCCTTCGGCATGTGCTGCTTCAAGCGCATGCTGATACTCCTCCGGAGTGATCCTGCGCCGCAGCTCGGGAAAACGATCAAGCTCATCGCCGCAGGGCCGGTACTGGTCCATAATGTTTACATACGTAGAACGTGAGATTTCGCCAGCGAGAAAACGCATGGCGTCGCTTGTGCCTGCAATGTCATCAGGCATGACCAGATGCCGCACCAGCAGCCCCCGTTGTGCATGACCGTGCTCGTCAAGCACGAGGTCTCCGACCTGACGGTGCATCTCGCGTATCGCCGCACGTACAATCTCAGGATAATCGGGCGCTTTGCAGTAGATAAGCGCGGGAATATCGCGGGAAAATTTTAGATCAGGCATATAGATGTCAACAATGCCGTCAAGAAGCCCGATCGTTGTATCGGCGTCGTACCCGCCGGTGTTATAGACAAGCGGTATGTTCAGACCGCGTGAGATTGCGAGGGGGAGGGCTTCCAAGATCTGCGGCACAACATGGGTGGGGGTTACGAAATTAATGTTGTGGCACCCCTTCCGTTGCAGCTCGAGCATGATCCCGGCAAGCGTTTCAGGGGGGAGCGCATCGCCGACACTTTCATGGCTGATATCGTAATTTTGACAAAACACACAGCGCAGGTTGCAGCCTGAAAAAAAGATCGTACCCGAACCGCAGCGGCCAACCAGCGGCGCCTCTTCCCCAAAATGAGGGCCGTAGCTGGCAACAACGGCATATCTTCCGGTTGCGCAAAAGCCGCGCTCGTCAGCAAGCCGATTTACCCCGCACTGCCGCGGACAGAGACGGCACGGTGCAAGAAGCGCCTGCGCTTTCTCGATACGCTCCTGAAGTGTGCCGTTTGCATATGCTCTCAGATAAAGAGGTTCCATGAAGCGATCCGGATTCTTAAAGGTTTTTTAATCGGGTAAAACGATTACCAGATCACGCCCCGCGTATTATTCCTGCTCAAGGATTCTTACATCGATTTTACCTTCAAGCTGCTGTGCAAAGGTTTGTGCATCCTTGCGTGAGCCAACGATCGCTCCGTAATGCATGGGCACGGCAATCCGCGGTTTAATCCGCAGTGCGGCCTGCACCGCCTCCTCGGCTGTCATGACATAGGTGCCCGAGACCGGAAGCAGCGCAATATCTGCTTTGATGGTGCCCATGTCAGGGGTGAAATCGCTGTCGCCTGCGTGGTAGATCCGAACACCCTGTACGGTCACGATAAAACCGAGCATGCCGGCAGCTTTTGGATGAAACTGTTTATTGGTGTTGTATGCCGGAACGACCTCAATGGAAATGCCCTGCACGGTGGTAATATCGCCCGGTTTGACAATGCGAACATCGCCAGACAGTTTGGCGGCAGAGGATTTGTCGGTGACAATAACCGTTGTGGGGCGCTGAATTTTTTTTATGTCTTCAGGTGAGCAATGGTCGTAGTGGTCATGGGTTACCAGAATAATATCCGCCGGGACGGTCGATTTGATCTGGTACGGGTCGATGTAGATGGTCTTTTCGGCATCGATTCTAAATCCGTCATGCCCCAGCCAGTGAAGTTTTTGAAGGATGTTCTCAACCATACGTTCCTCCTTCTTGTAATGCTGTGATTATGAATCGGCGACAGCGCTGTACGCTGGTATCCTTCAGATTATGATGGGGGTGATGGCTGTGCATCATCGAGCAGCACCGACGGGTAATAGCATTTAAAGATGATGCACGGGCGTTCGTATTCCTTTCGGTACAGCGTGCGCACATAGTGCCGGAATGCCTGCTTTGACGGCCGCTCGTTTTTGAGAAAATCCAGCGCCTGCCGGAAAAATCGCACATCACGAAGTTTGCGCTCGGTTGTATTGCCGCGGCCGACGATTTTTACGGCGGCAAGCCCCATTTCTTCAAACTCATACAAAGCGCAGGCGCCGCACGGTCGCTCATCAATGTGCATCGCCGACCAGAAATGCTGGCGTTCCCATGAGACCTTTTCCTTAAGTATCTGCTCGGCCTCATCGTCACTGTATCCCTTGACCGATGCGGTGATGCGGTAGAGCATCATGCATGCATTTTCATAGTCGCGCTTGTTTGTACCGTCAGGCACAAATGCGGCAAGTCCGTGCTGAAATGTGCAGAGCCCATCAACGTTTGCACAGCGTGAATTGAAGATAAATGCTTCCAGCTCAATGCCGTGCACTTGAGCGGCAATCGCGCCGATTTCCTCAAGCGAGAGATGCCGCGGCAGGATCACGCGTACGGCACCCAAATCTTGGTAAAAGCGCACGGTCTCGGCATTGAATGCGGTGCCGGCAGTGCTGATGTGGATATGGATGCCGGGCGCAAGTTCTTTGATTTTTAACAGAATGCCGATATCGCCTACGATGAAGGCATCAATACCTGTTTGTATAGCCTGCGTAATGTATTCGATAAGGGCTGGATACTGGGCATTGCTGTAGTAGTGTTCATTGAGGGTAAGGGCTACAGGAACGGCATGCCGATGGGCTATTTTTACGGCAGCGGCAAGATCATCGAAGGAACGGAAATGGGGCGAGGTATTGATCACCGGATTATCTTCCTGCCTTCGGTTGAGCGACGCAGCAACGCTGTAGCGGCTTCTCCAGGAGTCGGGCAGAACGCCACAGTAAAATTCATCGGCACCGGCTAAGATCAGGGGTTCTGTTTCGTCTATTGTATTGAGCGGTGAGAAAATCTTTATTGCCATGAGGGAAGCCCGTGAAGCAGCCGCCGGACGGTTGCCGCTGCGCATAAAAATTCAAGGTTGTCGATGTTTACGATTTTTTTAGTAGCATAAAATCCACAAGAGGTACAGCGGAAATCTTTTGTTTTATTTTTGCGCGCTGCTAATAAACCTATTTACAATAAGAGTTTTTTTTTCTATAAATACAACCATGACAACTTTTAGGGGGATTTGGACATGAAAACAGAACAACGTTTCAGCATTCTCCTGTCTTTTTTTGTGTTGATTCTGCTCTCGTCTTCGGTTCAGGCACAGCAGATTGGGGACGGACTTGGATCGACCTATGACATCATCGTGCTCACGCCCGGACATTCCCGCTCAATATATTATGAGCTCGGTGATACGATATTCAACGGCAGGGTCTTTCAAACAACGTTTATTGTAACGGCAGGTGCCGGCACCCTGACAATAAGCGTTGCCAATCATTCGACCATTGACCAAGGAGAGCTTATCTTTTCAACCGCAGGGTTTGTTGGCACAACACCGGTGCTCAATTATGCCTATAGCTCGGCTCCGATTTTTATGGCGATTCCTGTGCCTGATATAAGTGTCGGGATAGTGATGACCGGCATTGTTGCCGCATTTGGCGAACCTGATTTTCCGGTCACCATGAGCATGACGTTTTCGTTAAATTAATTTGTAACTTACAGCCTGTACATACCCCTTAATGAGAGGCATTCCGTTCTGCGGCAATGCCTCTCTTTTTATGGGGTTTTAGAGGGAGCCTATGAATAATAAATTAAATTAGCAATCGGTATATTCATTGGATGTTCCTCATTTGACAAAATGGCTGCTGTAGAAATAACCAGCATGAAACTATTTGACATTATGAAGTTTTTACAGTATATTATTGATTGGAAAGGCAACTTTGGGGGTATATGAATCATAAAAAGTTCTGATAAAAGCAAACCCGCCTTCGGTAGTGTACCCGCAGGCGGTTTTTGCTTTTATGGGAGATCGAAACTACATAAGGAAGGAGTGGCCATGAGAAAGACATTTTTTGTGGTTTCTTTTGTGTTTGTTTTTCTGTGTGCCTGCTATGCGGGGGCGCAGGCCAATCTTGTTGAAACCTACGAACTTGTTGACACATGGACAGGTTATGAAGGCATTGTAAATTTCGGCACTATCGGCGCGTTTGCTGTTGACGGTGACACTCTTCTTGCCTCGATAAAATACAAAGGTAGCAATCGCGTTTACCGTTTTTCACCTGATGGTGATGTGCTCCACTATTTTGATACAGGGACAGTTCTGGCTCAAGGCATAGCGGTTGACGCTTCAGGAAATATCTACTGCTCGTTTGAGAATCACCGCATACGGAAATATACCTCTGAAGGAAAATACCTCTGGGGTATTGGCACGGACGGCATCCGAGCAGGTGAATTCAAAAATCCCAATGGCATTTTGGTCCATCCCAACGGCTATATATATGTGGTTGATACCGGCAACCTGCGCATTCAAAAGTTCACCGCTAATGGAAAATTTGTTACTCAGTTTGGCTACGATCAATTCAGCGGATTCGAGGATTATGAATGTGAACCCCACTCGATCGCAGTGGGAACAGACGGGAACCTATATGTTGGAACTTGCGATAACGGTATTTATATTTTTTCTGCTGATGGAAGCTATCTCGACAAAATTTACCAAAACCCGTCATGCAACGGCTCATCGTATAGTATTTATAGCATATCATTAGCCATTGATGCTAATAACAATCTGTTTGTGCCTGTAGAGTGGTATATAAATTCAGGGTATAAATCCGGCATTTTGAATTTAAGTTCTGGCGGCGCCTGTAACCTTATCGAAGGAACTGAAATGTCTGGTGGTGCAGAATCTATCAAGGCTTTAGCTGTGCGGGCAATTAGTCAGACCTCGCAAGAGCTTTTTGTAGCAGTGCAGGCAGA
>JAOAHH010000154.1 GCA_026415325.1 Thermodesulfobacteriota bacterium
ATGGCATTGCCTGCAAGGGCTTTCCTGGATGCAAGGAGTGCGAGTTTATGCCATTTGGTACGCACAACAACAGTGTATCCGGCCGGGCCTTGCTCGCCGCACCCGTAGAGAGTTTCAAGCAGCGCATCGGTTTGTCGACCATGTTCTGCGCCATAGCGACGGGCAGCTTCAATATCACCTGTCGTCAAATGCGTTACAATGGCCTGTCCGCTTCCCGGACAGCACACCATACAAACAAAAAGCACCACGGTGCACAGACGCGCTGGCATGCTCCGCCGTAAGGTTAATAAGCCCATCGTATTCCACCGTAGAGCATAGTGACCTGACCGTCGAACCGACTTTTGGTGTGATCGTTATATTCGCGATACATATACTGAGCGGCAAGGGACAAGCGACGTGACCACCGGTACTCCATACCGAACGATGCTTCTGTTTGCATAAGAGAAAGATCTGAAAAAAGACCGATATTCCGGCCGGCAAGGTGTTTGTCAAAATCAGCAACACTGTCGATCAACGTTATAGCTGCCGAGACGCTCATCTTTGGCGAAAGTTGAACAGCCGCTAAGAGATGCCATGTCTGACTACGACTGTCATAGGGAACATCGCGATCGATCACCATGCTTTCAGGTTGCCGAAGGTGATGCGCTTTGAGCGATACCCGTCCTCGAACGTTCACGTTGATCATAGTATACGCCCCAGAGATCGTCAGGTAATGCAACGGCGCATACCACAGGCTGAAAACACCTTCCCACCGCTGTTCATTACCATCACAACGGTTGTTGTCGGCATCAGTGTATCGGAGTTTGGTATGCATATTTAAATTATGGCGCGGCGTCCATTCAAGTGCCACAAAGGCTTCCTCTTCCTGCTTGGGGAGGGAAGTTAGGACAAGTTGAGAAAACGCTGCATCGCGGGTGATGAGCGGATCATCAACTCGGGTTCGCTGATATTTCACATTCAGCCGCAGCCTTCGCAAGAGCCGTTGATTATAGGCTATTCGGTAAGTTTCCTTTCGCGTCTCATTTGGGGCGGTATTGTCGCGCTCTACGGTTTCCCAAAAATACGAACAGACAATGCCCGTCTGTTTCATCGGATGGAGATTAATGTCTATACCGCCGCGGGTGCGGTCGTGGTCGATGCCTCCATGAGTTTTGTTGTTTGTAGTGAGCCGGGTATAGAAAGCATCGCAGGAAACAAACCGTCCGATGTCGTTACTGAGTCGGCCGGCAAGCGCGTTGAAGCCGGTTTCGCGGTGCGTCAGCTTGTTTTCACGTTTGCCGTGCTGCACCATAAAAAACAGCGATGTGTTAAGCGGCAGCCGTGATTGCAGCGCAAGGGTATGCAGGTTCATGCTGCTGTCAGGGATCCTGCTGTAGGGAGCAGCTCCGCGCACCAGGAAGGATGAAGATCCGTCGCCGTAATTGGCTTGGGGGGCGGCACCGTGTTCAGTAACATCTCGCTGAAGAACGGTGTATTTCATAGTTGCCGGACCTGTGTCAACCTCAACTCCCGGCGTTATATCGTTTATTGATGTGTTAACCCGCCGGTTGCGCGAAGAGACATGACATTGGCTGCATTTTGTAAGGGTCAATGCCTGGCGGGTGCCGTGCTTGCTGTAAATGCGAACATCACCGGTAAATTTCAAAAAGGGGAGCCAAGGGATACGAAATGTGTTGTCGGCGGTAAACTCCTCGACGGTCAGGCAGTTGCGTTTCACAGGATCAAAGTCACGGGCACTATCCTGATTACTCAGAAGATCGTGGTTTAAGACATGCCTGAATCGCTGATATCCTATGGTAGAGCGGAGTATGTGCGGGAGATCAAACATCAAACCGTAGTTCTGGTCGTCCTTGTCACGTGTTTCGCCGTTCAGGGAAACACGTGAATCTGGACCGCTGCCCTGCACCAAAAATGTTATGTCACTTCCGGTATCAAGCACCTCATACTCGCCGACCTTGCCGTGGTAGCCTTTTGGATTATACAGATGGTACCCTGCGGATATTTCTGCTGACACATCTTCTAATTCAGGCATCGGTACAGACCAGCAGCGCAACGGCACCCATCCGCACATGAGCAGCAGTTCGATAATTACCAAAAAACACCAAGAGCATCTGCGTTTCATACTATCGTGTCAACCCCCCTCCTTTTACCTGTGAGGGGAGATCGCTCCCGTGGATTTGTGCATGACACTGCACGCATGAGGTCATCAGCGATGCCATCGACGGATGATTGCCGGTCTTGGGATTGGGTCGGTGACCTTTATGGCAGCGCAAACAGAGAAACGGCTCGTTTTGGCGCAACAGATTATCGGCAATCGTTCCATGGGGATCATGGCAAATAGTACAGTCTTCAATAACCGGCACGTGCTCATAGACAAACGGCCCTTGATATTCTGCATGGCATTCAAAGCAAATATCGTTGCGGTTAAGCTTTTTCAGGTTATTGTTCTCTGACCCGTGATTATTATGACAACTGCTGCAGCGCATTTTTCCTTCTTTGACCGGATGGTGGGAGGGCAGGAGGTGCTGTGCCCTCTTTTCCTCATGGCAGGAAAAACAGATTTCAGGGTCGCCACGATAGACCATTTTCGGAGCCGTTATCTTATGGGATTTGTGGCACTCGTTACACCCGACGCCGCTCATCACGTGCCGGTTTGCCCGCCAGTCCATAACCGGATCTCCCCGATGGCACTGTAAACATACTGCAGAACTCTGAGCCGCGGTTAGATGAGAAAAACTGATGATATCTCCTGTGCGTTTGGTTTGCACATGCATGCTTCCCGGCCCATGGCAGGTCTCGCAGCCACGCTGCATGCCCTTTACTTCATCGCTCTGAAGTTGCGCATGCACGGTTTGTTTATAGTGCCGGTACACGTCATCATGACAAGGGATGCAGGAATCGGTGCCCACAAAAAACGCCTCGGGAAGCGCCGGCAGTTCAGGGTGCTGCCCTTCATAAGAGAAGTGTCTGCAGCCATGCAGGCATGCCGCACACACAAAAAAAACAAAGAGAATGATACCAATGTTGACGTGTTGTTTAACCATGGCATAAAAACATGCGCCGTTGATGTGGCGCACCTGATACGCCGATCAGCTTACCGATACGCGGCAGCCGGTTTTTTCAATACATAGGGATACTCCGCTCCATGCGGGTTATGGCATGCAGAGCAGCGCTGTTGCATAAAGCGGTCATGCACGGTAAGCGGCTCTCCAACGCGCTGCTGTATCATGCTGCGCACCGTGATATGGCAGTCGGCACAGGCACTGGTTGCAATAGAATTGATAGCGCTTTTATGTCTCTGGCTGTGGCAATAAAAACATTCGGTTCCGGCTCCAAGCGCTTTATCTGCCATATACGCCATGAACTGATCATGCAATTCTTTTTTCTTGGGTATATCTAGCACCGCCTTCTTCCCCGGAGCCTTCATTAATAGATGACAGGTAAAACAGAGACGCTCTTCGGTTGTGCGCAACAGCTTTCCGTATTCTGATCCGTGGTTTTCATGACAGAAGAAGCACTGTGCAAGGACCGATTCTTCATGAAGGAATGGTTTCTTCAACATCGCTGTATCATGACAACCCTGCTGAAAGCAGAGATGCAACGCCTCTGGCTTTTCTCGCCGCTCTAAACTGATTGCATGACAAACCTTGCATTTTTTTTCAGCCCACGGCTTGTGATACGCCATGGGCTGCGGTGTTCTTTTCAAGAGCTGGCGCTCGTGGTGAATCGAGCTGCGATCACGAGGCGTTTTATCATGGTGGCACGTAATACACAATTGCGCAGCGGTATCGGTTCTGAGCGCAAACGGCCCTCGTACTCGGTGAGACGCACGGATACCCTGTTCATGAGGATCATGGCAGGTGGCACAATGAATTGTATTGTGTATGAACGGCAGGGTGACGCCACTCAGAGCATCCTTTTGCCGAAGATCTTTTTCAGGGGTCACCAGATGATTCGTAGCAGCAGGATGATTGCGCATGTGCTCTGCATGACAGGCGCCGCAGAGCAGGGGGCTTTCCGTAACCAATGAAAGTTGTTGGTATTCTTTCGGCATGTCCGGTTCGGGATATGTCTGATGACAGATAAGGCAGGTGTCACGGTCAATGCTGCCATCAAGATGACGTTGTTTGTGCGGATTCTTTTTTTTGAACCGATCGACATCATGGCAAAAAAAGCAAAACTCAGTTCGCTCTTGGCGAGAACTGATGCGGAGAAAATCAGGGTTAAGGATCTTCTCTGCCGGCATATCATACATCTGCACGGTTATGTTATGACACGTGCGGCAGGAAAGACGACCTTCGTGCAACGGCCATGACGAAGGCATGCGATGCCGTACACCTTCAGACAGTGGTATCTGCACCGGATGTGGCTCAAAGGTTGCTGCTGTCTTCCGGTCATGACAGCGACCGCAGACCATCTCAAGAGCGCCTTCAAACCGGAGCGCTGGCATCCGACCTTCCATATGGCATTCGCCACAGTGTTTGCCGGTCCAATGGGGATTGACAACTGCTGCCCACACATTGGTAACGATGATGAAAAATGCTGCTCCAACACTGAGACATGCAATGGTTTGAGATCGTGCCATGGCTTATTCCTGCTCACCTGGTGCCGAAAGGGAACGGTTGTTTTGATTTGAAGCGGCCCGTTGGTGTATGAAAATGCAGAAACCTAAAAAATCCTTCGGCTCCATGGCATATGGAGCATAATGTTTCAGATACGGCAGGCCGCAGCAGCTTATCGGCCCTGGTTGTTTGTGAGAAATCGCCTGCAATTTTCCCCTGATGTACGTTATGGCAGGTAGAACAGACGATGCCCCCTCCGGGGTGACGATTTCCTTCTGGGGTATATAATGGTATTGGGCTCTTTCGTACCTGCTCGGCTGCAGAAAGCAGCGCCGTTGCAAAAGCTGCCGGATGCAGACCGTCACGGGGAACGCGCTGCGCTGCACACCCAGAACTCTGATGGCAGCCGGTGCAGAGGGATACCATGACATTGCGCTTTCCGTGCGCGATGTTTTTATCGCGCTCTGAGAGAAACGGCGGTCCTCCAGGCCTTGCCCAGAGAAATTCTTTCAAAGCCGCCTCATGCACCGCATGGCACGAAGTGCAGATGCCTGGGCTGGTGCAGGAAGGATGATGCCTCAGATCATGAGCGGTTCCTTGGATTAAGGCCTGCATCGGATGGCAGCACAGACATTGCGCATCTTTTCCTGCCTGACCGGTTAAAAGAAAGCGTTTCCCCGAGGCCTGATGCGGCCGATGGCAAGTTCTGCACACCAGTTCGCCTCCTTTCCCTCGAACAACCGGTTCACCTGTTGGCCACCGTGCGGGGATTGACGCGCTGCCGCCCGGGAGCACGTCAACCGGATGGCTGAACCCGCTGCCATGCGCCATCTTTTTGCCTGGATGGCGTGTGTGACAGGCCTCGCACAGAATCGAAAGCGTCTGGGTATCCTCAACGGGGAGCACCAGAAATGAGCTGTTCACCCCCCCATGGGCAATGTGGCAGGTCTGACAGATGATCCGATTATTGTGTTCTCCTCCAAAAAGGCCGCCTGCGCGCACAATTACATTAGGAGGCTGCGTGACGGCAACGCCTGCTGGATGACTGCCTGCTGCAGCGCCGCCGGCATGGTCTTCATGGCAGAGGATGCAGAAAGAAGAGTCGCGGTTTGGAGCGCGGAGGAAAAAGTCGACAAGATGTCCTTCGCGTTGCGGTACCGCATGGGGGGTGTGGCAGGTAGCGCACCGCATACATCCGTTGTCGTCAAGGGGAAAGGTTTCGGGGATCTTCACGCGGTTTGAGGGCTTGATGCCGATACGGTGGCCGGGGTCGTTGCAGATCTTATCGCGACTGTCGCGCACCGATCCGTCATGGCAGGACAGGCACATCTCAGGTCTGCTCACAACATCGTCGGGAGCATTGGCAGAAGCGATCGGCGTGCTGCGGCCCTCCTGAAAAAATGCAGCAACCCAGCGGTAATGACAGATGGCGCACTTTTTTGCCGTGTCTGCCTGTCGCGGAACTATTACTTGTGCCACTCCCCTCCCGGACAGCAGGCAGGGCAGCAGAACGGCTACGCCGAGCGCCGTACCCCATTGTTTGAGGGCATGCATTTTATTTGAATTTTTTCTCAAAAAGTTCGGGAAAATAAAACACCTCGTAATTTGTGAGCATGCCGCTGACCTCAAGTTTTTCAAGCTGATGGGCGCGGGTCTGGTCAAACCCCAAACCGTAAAAATCCATAATGCCTTTATAGCTGTGGCATTGGGAGCACCGCACGAACTCTTTGAGTTCTGTTCCTTGGTGTGCCTCCTGTACAAGCTGGGTGCGCTCGTCGGCAGAAAGACGCTCCTTGCGTTCACGGTAACTTCTTGCGAGCGCGACGGCTTTCTCTGAAGCAAACGAGAGGAACGGTTCCCAGCGGCCGTTAACCTCATGCAACGGGGCGATCAGTGAATAGTGGTCGTCGGTCTGCGCAAAAAGGCCGGTCGATGGGTCAATGGTCGTACCGTACGGCTTTCCGGACACGGTTATGCCCGGAGGCCGAACCCAACCAAACCGAACTTTTTCATGGTGCTCGTTTTTAAGATGGCAGCAGTCACAGGTAAGAAACTCCGTATGCAGATTGATGACCGCCATAACCTGACGGTCTTTGCCGTGCGGAGAGGCGCTATGGCAGATGATGCAGGCAGATCTCTCACTCCATGCCTCAAGGTTTTTATCAGGGGTGTTGTAGTGAAACGGGCGATGCAGCATACTGGCTGCACCTGCGCGCACCGGGCTTTTTTCAATCGGTGCCTGTGCAGCTTGCCGGGGAAATACAAACGTGAGGTACCACGCTGCTCCAACAGCACATGCGATAACAGCACCGGCTACAAGCAAAGCTTCAAGGGGTGAGCGGTTATCGGCCATTCATTATTTTCTCCGTTACCAGTCGTTCTTCCTCGCACGCCGCTACGCCTTCGCGCACCTGGCGCTCGTATTCAAGAAAATGCTCCTCAATCTGATGGTCTTTTGCAATCTTGCCGTTCCAAAACGTCCACTGGACGGGGAATCGTCCCGGCGCACCGTGCACGTTGTAGAGATGCCACAGCAGGATCACGAGCACCGCAAGAAGCGATTCTTCGCCGTGTAGGCGGCGCAGCACATTAAACAACGAGCGTGTAAACGGCAGATAGGTCACCATAACCTCGGGGAACAGCAAACAGCACCCTGAAAGCGTGAGCACCGAGCAGCCCCAGATCATGGCAAGGTAGTGCAGTTTTTGTTTGTACATGAACTTTTCCATGCGCGGTCGAGATGGGGCAAGCCCTAAAAAATATCGAACGTCATGGTACAGGTCGCACACATCTTTCCAGCGCGGCACCTGAGTGCGGGCAATATCAAAGGTCCCCTGCTGCATGCGCCGCAGCATTCCGGCAATAAGTACGACGATATGATAGAAGCAGTTAAGGGTAAAAAGCGCAGCATTGATGCGGTGCACAAGACGGGTCGTGTTGATGCCGCCGAGCAGATCAATTACCGTGTGCGAAAGTGCTGCATGAGGGAAAAACAGCGGCAGTCCTGTTGCTGCAGCAAGAGCAAAGGTGAGCGCCATGAGCCCGTGGTTAATAACAATATGGATGCTGTACCGCGGCAAATCACCGCGTGGATTGAACGTAACATACCGATGCAGGTTGGGAACGGCGCCGAGCCGTGGACTGATGGCGTCAGTGCATTCAAGGCGTTGCGGTACCCGGCGCCAGCGGAAAAACCGTGCGTCGCGGTTTTTGATGCGGCGGTAGGTTTCAAGCCCCATCAGGGAAAACAGCACGGTGAGCGTGCCGAACATAACCGCCTGCATGGCATGCTCGGTGAACAAGAGCGCCGGATTTTTGTTCGGGCTTATATGGCTGTCAACCATGGCAATTCGATCAGTGGCGCCGGGGTGGCATCCATCGCTGCGACACGAGAGATGACGCATACGGGGATGCACGGACGACGCCGGATCGTCTGGCCGGCGGATATCATGAATATTGCTTGTGGCATGACAATGCAGGCAATGCGCTGTGTCGGTCGCACCGAATTGCATCAGGCGGCTGTGCAGGGTTGCATGATAGGTCGCGACTGCCTGTGCAGCGGGCGTATCTGCGCCCAAAACCTGCTGCACTGCCGGGTCTTCATGGCACCCAGCGCACAGTGAAACAATCTCTTGCGGAGGTCGTGTTGTCTGGTGTTTAAAACGGTGCGCGATATGGGTGAATACCTTGGTAAGGGTTTCCTCCTTGTGGCAGTTTGCGCAGCGGGCAAGTACCGATGTAGATGCGATATCCTGCCCCACAACAAACAGGTCGTTTGCATGGCAAGAAGTACAGGTGGGTTTGAGCCGTACGCGCTCAGGCGGGTCATTGGGTTTTTGACCATGGACGCTTGCAGCAAATGCTGCGGCAACCTCACGGTGTGAAAAATCGCTCCCACTCAGTATTCGCCATCGGTCTAAATGGCATGTTTTTGCACAGTCAACCTTTGCAACAGCACCGTGCGGTATTTTTTCAATGTCGCTATGGCAGTCAATACATGAAAGCTCCTGGTGCACCGATGCTTGAAACAAATGCGGATCTACGCCAAAGGAACGAACGGTCCCGTTATCGGCAATACTCTGCAACCGTTTGTATTTATGGCACATCAGGCAGTTTTCGGGGTCGCGTGCACTTGCCGAAGCGGAAAAGGACAAGAGCAGAACCCACGCAAAAAACAGAGGAAAACCTCGAGGGAGGCAGATGGGTTCAGAACTTTTTTCCATATAAGGACACAAAAACTACTCGTTTTTTTCCATCATCTCCGGCAACACCTGAAACACACTTACCCGATTGCGCACCATCTCAACAACATAGAGGCGCTGCGCGTCGTCAATTGCCATACCGACTGGCGTTGTCAATTTAAGCACGGCGCCGTTTTCGTCACCGACCACGGCAAGTAAATGTCCGTACCGGTTAAAGACCTGAACAACGCCAAGATAACTGTCACTGACAAAGATCCGGTTGTCTCGGTCAACGCAGACGCCTTTTGGCCGATACATCCTGCCCACATCAACGCCCCATCCGCCGATAATGGCAACCGGTTCTCCCTGTGGACTCATGACCTGAACTCTGGTATTGAGCACATCAACAATAAAAACAGATCGGTCTTTCCCAACGGCGATGAAAAAAGGATGATTGTAAGCGCCGCGGACTTCGCCTTCTGTGCCCCATGCTGCGGTAAAGCGCTTTTGGAGGAGGGAATAGATGGATATTCGGTGATTGTCATTATCGACAATATACAGCCGCTGATCTTTTTCATCGAGTGCGACATCAACCGGATCGGGTGGGCGCATCTCCGGGGTTTTGGGCAGAAGAATAGTTTGTTCGTGCTTGCCCGATGCGGTAAATATCTGAATGCGACGGTTGCCGCTGTCGGCAACATACAATGTGCCGTCAGTGCCGAGCGCAATGCCAAGCGGTGAGTTTAGTTTCCCGGGCGCATCTCCTTTGCCGCCGATACTTGTGAGAAATGAACCGTGCTCGTCAAACACTTTAATACAATGGTTGACACCGTCGGCAACATAGATGCGATGGCGGGCAACGGCAACATCACTCGGTTGGAGAAACCCCTGTTCCAGGCTATACAGATACCGCACAGGAAGAACCGGATAGGCGGTCGCCTTTTCCAAGATGATGAGCATTATAACGGTTACGATTGATATCGCCGGATACAATCCCCGTGGACGCAAATTGTGACACCACGACGTTACCGTTTGTCTATGTCTTGTACGCATCTAAATCCTATGGAAAAGTCATTGGTTTCAGGTGCAGCATAAAAACGGTTTGCAGTGCGTACCGCATCTTCAGCACAATACCATGCGCCGCCTCTGAGCACCCTGAGCGTTCCGCTCACCGGCCCTTGTGGATTGTGTGCCGGACTGTGATGGTAAAAATCCCGGTCATACCAGTCGCTGCACCATTCCCATACATTGCCTGCCATATCGTAGAGTCCAAATGCATTCGGCGGAAAACTTTTGACCGGTAATAATCCAAACGATCCATAATTTGCTGCCGTGCGGTTCGGGGTATTGCCCCATGGAAAGCGCATATCGTTCCTGCCGCCGCGCGCAGCATATTCCCATTCAGCTTCGGTCGGAAGGCGCTTGCCTGCCCATGCTGCATATTTTGTGGCATCAAACCAGCTTACGCCGACAACCGGCTCATCCGGCCGATCAAGCTCTGGATGCCAAAAAGGCGGCGCAGGGTGGCCCGTTGCTTCGATAAAGTGCCGGTACTGGGCATTGGTGACTTCATGGATATCAAGATAAAACGACTTGATGGCAATTTCATGTACTGGCTGTTCATCCGGATCACCATCGGCTGCACCCATCAGAAACACTCCCCCGGGAATAAGCACCATGCCGTCGGGGGGGTGCGCTCTCATACTTGCCCGGCCCTGATCAACAAAGGGCATGCATCCAAGCATACAACCGACAAGCAGGATGCAGAGCCAAAGAAGATTCATAGGAGTTTTAATGCATTAATGCACCAGCGGTGCGGTTTGCCGCACTGATTCAATATCATAATGTTTGGCGTCTTTGCCGTTATGACAGCCAAGGCAGGCGAAATTGAGTGTTAGGTAGGCTCCTTGGCCGTCCTTTTGGGCTGTTGTACCCGAGAGCGAAAACATTTCACCTGGAGCAGCCTCAGATTTGATACGCCAGATATGCGCTGCGCGGTCGCCTGTGCGGTAACTTCCGACACCCTGTGCCTGTTCCCGGCAAGCGGCTTTGGGCATATGGCATTGTTCGCAGGCAATAGTCTGCATGCCCAAAAAAACCCTCGTTCCTGGATGGCAGGCAAGGCAGCTTTTTTTTATTGCGCGCTCTCTGAAAACGGTTGGACTGTAGTGAGCATCATGGCAGGTGACACAGCGCGTTACGCTCTGGTGTGGCGAAGCACGCCATTCATTGTATTGCTGCCCAGATTTTAACAAATTGCCGGATGCTTCGATCACCGTGCCGCTGTTGCGGCGATGGCAGCGGCCGCAAAGCTCTGGGGACGGATCCACAGAGATCGTTTTCGATGAGGGCACAGCAACATGTGCGCTTCCCGGACCGTGGCATGCCTCGCAGCCAAATGAAAACCGAGCGTGCCGCGTTGCACGCCAACCATCATAGAACGCAGGATGGCATCCTTTACATGCAAGGGATCCGATAACCGTTGCCTGCCGAGGAGCTGCGTTGTCGAATGCGAGTGTTTTAGCAGAGAAAACCAGAACAAAAAATATCGAAACGCCCACACGCCGTTGTGCGTGAACAATGTGCATATCCCCGCCTCTTGACCCGTGCCCTCAAGGAGGTAACAAAAACTTTTCAGAAGGTCAATTTTTTATTCCTGTCTTGATTTATCGTGAAAATGGTTTATATGCAAGATAGTAAACCCTTGTGAGGAGGTAATTATGAGAGCAAGGACAAAGGTAGCCCTAAAGTGGTGTATGTTCAGTCTGTGTGGTCTCGGTATGATGCCAGCGCTCTGCACCGCTGCCGATCATTCGTTTCTCAGCAGCTATGAAGGGGCAAAAACCTGCCGCCAGTGTCATGAAGAGGCAGTTGAAGAAATTACACACGCTATTCATTATCGGCTGCTTGGTCAGGTGCAAGGCATTTACGACTACTTCACCTTCAATAAGCCCATTACCGGGGAGCACGGCAAGGGAAATCGGTACTGCGGGCTTCCGGGCGGCGTGGTTGGTGCGAACTGGGCAGAAGAATGGACAAGCGCGATTGATCCGACCCATAAAAAATACGCGGGTTGCGGTATCTGCCATGTTTCCTCCGGCCCTGATGCTCTTCCGGTAACCCCGCAGGGCGCTCCGATTGAACCTACCGATGCGGCAAAAGACCAGATCGACTGTCTCTTGTGCCATGCAAAAACCTATGATGGAGGAGGGCAAAATGGATCCCGAATTGTGCTCACCGACTCTGCAACGGGCGTGAAGTACTGGAGCACCGGTACCCTTGCGGATGCGCGGACTGTAGGCGGTAAGGTGACAACCGATGCCTGTAAACGCTGCCATATCAACTCAGGAGGTAAAGTCTTCAGCCCCGAAGGTTCGCTTGAGCGCGGCTATAAATACGGCAACGATTTTGTCGCAGAGCCGTATGAACTTACCTATGATACCGGCCTTGGCTCTGAAGAGACCGCAACTATTGACAGCGATGTTCATGCAGCAGCCGGTCTCCGGTGTGCCGAATGCCATTTTATCGGTGAGCACAAGGTGCGATACGGCAGGCATAACGTGTCATGGGCGCGCGATATTGTCCCGGATACCTTTGATTGCGCCGACTGCCATGTCCGTCCAGACCGCACTGCTCACCAAAACTCTCAGAATGCTTACAAGAGCATCCTTGATCAGCATACCGATTTCCTTGCCTGTCAGACCTGCCATATCAGACATGTCGGCGGACTGGTGAAACGCGATCTGCGCTATCCTGTGCTTCCCGAAGGCGGATATTTTTACGATTTCAAGGATGAGGTGCACTACGGTATTACGCCTGAATACCGGTGGTTTAACGGTACCTCGGGGAGCCTTGAAGCTGTCTTTGAAGGACCCTGTCCAATCGGGCCGCGCGGCAGCAAAAAAGGACACCGCAGCGGTGATGGCTCAAAGATTACACCGTTTAAGCGCTATGAAGCGTTTGTATGGTTTGATATGCTGGTCATGCAGCCGGTGCCGTATATTTTGAAATACTTTTTCGTGGACGGTGATTTGGAAACAGCAGCAAATCGTGGCATGGAGCAGTCGGGATGGCTGCCGCCGGGCACACGGTATGATTTTGCAACCCGCAAAAATCTCGGCATTGTGTTCAGTTTCCCGATGGTCTGTTCTCTGAAGGTCGACCACGGTGTACAAACAGGTGAGAAGGCGCTCGGCTACGCAACACCGGAGAACCGTCAGGGATGCAATTATTGCCATAGCCCTGACAGCACGTTTTGGCGCTATCTCGGGTACACAAAATCAGAGCTTCAAAAGCTTCAAAAGCCTCGATAATGTTATGAAGCTTCACCAAAAAGCCGGCCATAAAGCCGGCTTTTTGGTTGTGTCCATTATCGAACTGCTGCCTCTATTCGATATTTCTCCACAAGATGGTCTGGATGGTAGGAGAGTTTTGCCTGTCGGAGGCCATCATCGCCAAGGTCTTGCTCGCGGTTAATATACAGAACGTCCTTCCATGCGTTTTTGCAAAATTGTTGGTTAATAACGCTATATAATCCGGGGATATTCGGGTTTGCCTTTTCAATATGGACAACCGCGGTGGAGTGGTTGAGCTGCTCCCCGATCGTAAAAGCTTCCACCTTTCCGTCAATAAGGATTGCGCCGCCCTGCACCTGAAGCAGGGCAACATGTTCAAGCAATTTTTTGATCGCTTCCCATTCGCCCATAAGGCTCATATCCTCAACGCACCGGTGGCAGCGGCACCACAGGTCCTGCAGCGCAAGGCATGACTGGATCAGCGACTGGTTAAGCGGTGTATAGGTAAACGCGTAGGCTGCCATGAATTTGTTGATGTGATTTTTCTTTGCATGATATTTCCTTCCGGAAAGACTGATAAGCGCATCGGTTTTATATACATAGTCAAAGTGTTCGCGCTGCGGCGAAACGCACCATGCGCTGAGATCGCCAAGCTCTTTGACCAGCCGGCGATCTGCCCGCTCAATGCGCGGACATTCTGCGTGCAGTTCTTCGCGCAACCAGCTGAGCAGCATGCGGACAACCCGATCGCGATGCGGCGGTCCGATCGGTTGCAGACAGTAAGGTGAGCCTGCATGATCGGTGCAGACAATGATCAGCCAGTCCCGGTATAAAGACCAACGCGTCGCATAATAGGGTTGCCAGATGAAAAGGTTGGTGAAGGTGAACTCTGATGTTTCGGGCTGGTAAGCATGGAGGATGCCGAGCAATTCATCACGATCATGAATCGTTACCTCTTTGAAATCCGGGAAAAACGGCATAAGGGCTTTGTGTTCAGGGTTCTCTCTTCGAGGTTCAAGCTTTTAAATCTTGAGCTTTACGAGTTGAAGGTTATTTAATACAGAACCGCTGCGCCTGCAACGCTATTTTCTCTGTTGAAAAAAAAGCCTATTCATAGATACAATAGATACAGAGCGCATACCGCCAAATGGTGCTGCCGTGAGCCGATGGGGATTACTATGAAAACCGATCACGTTATTGAGTATCTTGTTACGTGGCTACGAACATATTGCGATGACGCGCTGATGCAGGGATTTGTTGTCGGTGTCTCCGGCGGCATTGATTCTGCCGTAACATCAACCCTCTGTGCCCGGACCGGCAAAAAGGTGATACTTCTCAATATGCCGATCCGGCAGGCGCAGGATCAGTTTAACCGCGCAGCGCATCATATTGCGTGGCTTTCCGAGAACTACCCACAGACGTCGGGCATGACGATCGATCTCACACAGCCGTTTGAGGCGATAGAGCGGACGCTCCCGCGAGATATACAGGACGGCTTGACCATGGCAAATACCCGTGCACGACTGCGGATGCTTACGCTGTATGCGGTTGCGTCACACTTTAGGCTTCTGGTTGTGGGAACCGGCAACAAGGTCGAGGATTACGGCATTGGATTTTTTACCAAGTATGGCGATGGCGGGGGCGATATTGCACCAATTGCAGATCTTATGAAAACAGAGGTCTACGAAATTGCCCGCTCTCTTGGCATCAGCGCGGCGATTTTGGAAGCGCCGCCCACTGACGGGCTGTGGGAAGACAACCGCAGCGATGAAAGCCAGATTGGGGCAACCTATCCTGAACTGGAATGGGCGATGCGGTATGAAGAGGGTCTTGAAAAGCCAGCAGTTCTCACCCCTCGGCAACAGCAGGTACTTGCAATTTTCAGAAGATTCCGCGAAGCAAACCGCCACAAGATGATGCCGATACCGTGTGCGCGTATTCCCGATCATCTTCGGTAAGCCTGCGCATAAGGAACAACATCCCTTCTTGAAAAATACCGCTGTTTGCAGTAGGATGAAAACTCAGATACGCGCCCGTAGCTCAATTGGATAGAGCGTCAGACTTCGGATCTGAATGTTGGGGGTTCAAGTCCCTCCGGGCGCGCTTTTTCAATAGGGCTCCCCTTTTGTGCAAGCAATTCTTCGTACAGCGCCTCTATTCGTTTCACCATCTCAATAACTGAAAACTCTTGCTGTGCTGTTTCTCTGCCTCGGGCACCTATCTGCGCGCGCAGATCGGGATCTGAAAGCACCAGCATAATCCTTTCGGCCATCAGCTCAACATCGTGGGGCGGGATGAGAAATCCATTGACCCCATCTCTGATGACCTCGCACACGCCATCAACAGCATTTGCCACAACCGGCAGCCCTGCTGCCATTGCCTGTGGAATTACCCGTGGCAGCCCTTCCCATAACGATGTTAAAATGAATACGTCCATGCAGCGCAGCAGCGCAGGCACATCCTGTCGTGATCCCGGAAACTTCATCACATCGACGAGCCCAAGCTCTGCGCGCAGGCGCTCAACCTCCGGCCGCAGCGCGCCATCGCCGATAAACAGAAACTGAACATCAGGTACCCGCTGCCGCACCCGGGCAGCAACACGGACAAAATCGAGTGGGTTTTTCTGTGGCGTGAACCTGCCGACCGTGCCCACAACCGGCCTGCCGGGGTCAAGGCCGAGTGATCTTTTTAAAGCCAGAGCATCGCAGGTTACATTCATAAAATCATCGAGGTTGATCGAGCTGTGGATAGTAACGTACTTATCCGGTGTGCCGATGCTATCGTGCAGCCCCTTGTCTGCATTGAGGCGGGACACAACGATCATCTTGTCGGTAAAGGTGACGGTGCAGCGCTCAAGGAAGATGTAGAAAGCGCGCAAGAGAGGATGCTGATACGGATGGTGCCCCCAGCCATGCACTGTATGCACAATAACCGGCACCCTTGCAAGCCGAGCAGCCCATCGTCCGAGGATGCCTGCCTTTGAACTGTGCGTATGGACAATGGCAGGCTTTTCCCGCATAAACAGCCGCTGCAGCTTCAGAAGCGCAGTGAAGTCCTTTACCGGATCTGGCCTTACCACGAGTTCAGGAAGAATGGTCAGCGGAATGCCGCGTTGCCGCACTTCGGAAATCAGCTCTCCTTCAAGTCCTGTTTCTGGGCCAGAAATGATATGAGGAACAAAACGACTGCGGTCAAGCAGGGTGCAGGTTTCCATGGTGTTCTGTTGCGCACCGCCGAGAACCAATCGGGTGATAGGGTGGATAACTTTAATTGCAGGCATTGCATCCTGTGCTGATTTTTTTGCTCGGTATTTGCTACGTTGACTATATATAGTACATATAGGAATCTTGAGTTGCTGCTTCGTCCCTGCCTTTATAGACCAGGGTCGGCGGCTGGTGGGTCACGGTGGTGTTGGGCGGCACCGATTCGAGCAGCCACACATTACCGCCGATAACCGAATTTTTGCCGATCACGGTGTCGCCGCCGAGAATCGTGGCGCCTGCGTAGATAACGACATTGTCCTCAATGGTCGGGTGCCGTTTGCCGCCTTTGATGATTCTGCCGTTCTTGTCTTTTTTAAAACTGAGCGCGCCGAGCGTAACGCCTTGATAGATACGCACGTTGTTCCCGATGACCGTAGTTTCGCCGATCACCACGCCGGTGCCGTGATCGATAAAGAAACTCTCTCCGATATGTGCACCGGGATGGATGTCAATACCGGTGGCACGGTGGGCAAACTCGGTCATAATCCGCGGGATGAACGGCACCTCAAGGTGGTAGAGTTCATGGGCAATGCGATAGACTGCGATTGCGAACAGGCCGGGATAGCTTAAAATGATCTCGTCAAAGCTCTGCGCCGCGGGATCGCCTTCATAGGCTGCCTGGACGTCGAGTGTGAGTTTTTCACGGATGAGGGGGATCCGCCCAAGGAATGCCATGGTGCATGAAACTGCGGCTTCGACACTCTCGTCACCTGCTGCGGCCCGGGCAGCAGCAATGCTTTTGGCGGTCTCGCGGCTGAGGTTGTGATAAATGGCGACGATCTTTTCCCAAACGTACTGCCGAACCTGCTGTTTGCTGAGTTCTTGCTTTTCATAGTAGCCCGGAAACAGCACATTGAGGCACTCGACGGTGATTTCTTCAATTGCTTCCCGCGACGGGAGGTTGGGCCCTTCGAGGTGGTTGATGCCCCGGTCGGATGCGTAGCTGCCGAGAACATTTTCGATGATGGTTGCCAGTTTATTGTGCATGCATCTCGTCCCGGCCGAACGGCGAAATCTCCCTGAGGCGACGCTCGATGGCAAGCATCCGCTCGATGATATAATCGATCTCTTCTTCCGTGTTGTAGCGGCTCAGACTAAACCGTACCGAACCGTGCACCCGGGTAAAAGGAATGCCCATAGCGCGCAATACATGGGATGGCTCGAGCGATCCCGAGGTGCAGGCAGATCCGGAGGATGCCGCAATGCCGGCCTCGCTGAGCAGAATCAGGATTGATTCTCCTTCAATATACTTAAAGCTGATGTTGGTTGTATTGGGAATCCGGTTTTCCGGATCGCCGTTCACGGATGCATCGATCGCTCTGCTCGTAATCTCTCGTTCCAAACGGTCGCGCATTTGTTGCACCCGCGTCTGCTCCTCGTCCATGGTCTGCATGGCTAGTTCACAGGCTGCGCCAAGCCCTACGATGTACGGAACATTTTCGGTGCCGGCCCTGCGGCCTCTTTCCTGATGCCCGCCCATGAGGTACGGAACAAAATGCGTCCCCTTGCGGATATACAAAACACCGATACCTTTGGGTGCATGGATCTTGTGCCCTGACATTGAAAGCAGATCCACGTGGACGTTTTTCAGGTCAATCGGGATTTTCCCTGCGGCCTGCACTGCATCGGTATGAAAAAGCGCGCCGGCACTGTGGACCATGTCGGCGATCTGGGGAATCGGGAAGATAACACCGGTTTCATTATTTGCCCACATGATGCTGACCAGCGCCGTATCAGCGTCGAGTTTTTCGCGCAGCTCGTCAAGATCGAGCCTGCCCAGCCGGTCTACCGAAATTTCACTCACCCGGTAGCCGTTTTTCCCTAAGTATTGCACAAGGTTTTTGACCGCAGGATGCTCAACGCGCGAGGTGATGATATGGCGCCGGTCGGGATAAGCGGCGAGCACGCCCCGGATCGCAGCGTTATCGCTCTCCGTACCGCAGGACGTGAACACGATTTCCGAGGGGTCGGCATGCAACAGCGCTGCAACCTTTTCCCGTGCTTGCTCTACGTATTTTTTCACCTGACCGCCGAACAGGTGCATGCTTGACGGGTTGCCGTACAAATCGCTAAAAAACGGGAGCATGGCATCCCGCACTTCAGGGGCAACCATGGTGGTTGCATTGTTATCAGCATACACGATTCTCCCGGTCACGGCTTCACCTCCTCAATCACCAGATCAGGGCTCACAAATTCCCTGAGTTTTGGTTCGACATACTTTTTGAGGGTAAAGGAAGCGCTCATGCATGACGAACACATGCCGCGGAGCGATACCAGCACCCGATCACCTTCGATGTCGATGAGCTCAATGTCACCGCCGTCAGCCCTGAGCATGGGGCGTATTTCTTTTTCAAAGGTTTCCTCGATGAGCCGCATTTTTTGGATATTGGTCAGTTTGCGACGCTCATGCCGGGCAGGCGGCGCTTTCTCTGCCTCGCCGCGCACCTGGGCAATCAGTTGTCTGATCTTATCGTGGCATGACATACAGCCACCACCTGCTTTGGTATAATGCGTGACGTCTTCAACCGTGGTGAGGTTATTATCGCGAACCACCCGCATGATCTCGGCGTCCGTGACCCCAAAGCATTCGCACACAATATGCCGTTTTCGCTCTTCAAGCGGTTCAGGGCTTTTGCCGCGGTACTGATTAATGGCCGCCTCAAGCGCTTCCTGTCCCATAACCGAACAGTGCATTTTTTCAACCGGCAGCCCGCCGAGAAAGTCAACGATGTCCTTATTGGTGATTTTTTCAGCCTCGGCTATCGTTTTTCCGATGATCATTTCCGTCAATGCAGATGCCGAGGCAATGGCACTGCCGCAACCGAAGGTCTGGAACTTTGCATCGGTGATGACCTCTGTCTGCTTGTCGATCTTGAGCATGAGTTTCAAATGATCGCCGCAGGCAAGCGAGCCGGCTTCTCCGACAGCATCAGGGTCTTTGATCTCGCCTGCATTCCGCGGATTAAGAAAATATTCTTTTACCTTTTCATTGTAGTCCCACATAGAGGCTCTCCTCTCTCTAACAATGCCCGGTGCCGAGTGCCCAGCTTGAAAAAATCCGTCTTTAGCAACAGGTTGTGTTTACGGCACACCTGCTTCCTGGCAGGTGCCAGGCAATGCGTATTTATTTTTTGTCGGGCAGCAAAGCCTTGAGCGCGTCTTCATACACCGAAAGATCATGTGCACTGAAGAGGACGAACACCACACGTTCGATTGATGTCGACCCGTTCAGGTAATCGATGACCGTGCCGAGCGCAATACGCGCTGCTTGCTTAATCGGATACCCATAGGTGCCCGTGCTGATCGAAGGGAATGCAACGGTTTTCAGCTTGTGCTCATCGGCACGTTTAAGGCTATTGCGGTAGGCCTGTGCAAGGAGCTGCGCCTCGCCTGAGGCACCATTGCGGTATACCGGCCCGACAGCATGAATAACATAGCGGGCAGGGAGGTTGCCGCCGCTGGTAATGACGGCATCACCGGTTGGGCAGCCGCCGATGGCGCGGCATTCCTGCATGATCACAGGACCACCGGCGCGGTGAATCGCACCGTCAACCCCACCGCCCCCCGCAAGTCGAGTATTAGCCGCATTCACGATTGCATCAACGTGCTGCTGGGTAATATCCCCCTGCCGCAACTCGATAACCGATGTCTTCACGCGGCGTTCCATGATATCCCTCCCTCAAAATCGTGCTTATGTGGTTCTTTTATTACCATATCATAAATCATGAGCATTTCAAACAGCCCTTTTCCTTGCAGCATCAGAGGCGTTATGCGATAATGCCAAAGATATGCCTTGCGGCAGGGATACCTGTTGAGCGATAAAAAGAACATCCCTGTCCTCTTCGATCAAGGTAATGACCACATGAAACCGTCACTGCTTGCACGCATCAATTATTCCAGTGTGTATGCCTATGAACTTCTTGACACGATCGTCCATTTTCCGGATCTTTTATTGAAACGATTCTATAAAATCCGTGTCCCTTCAGATAACAGCTTGGTGCTTGAGCTGGGCTGCGGCACTGGGCGCAGTTCGCGCATGTTTGCGGGCAAAAACGTTCGCGTTGTAAACGCTGATATCAATAAAACGTTTGTCGCATACGGCAATAAAAAAAAACGGCTTGATCGCCCGGTGGTATGCTCAGCCTATGCATTGGGGTTCTGCACCAACGCTTTTGACGTTGTCATTGTTCCTGATGCATTTCATCATATCCTTAACCATGAACAGCTCTTTTGTGAATGCAACCGTGTTCTCAAGCGTGAGGGCATCTTTATTATTTTTGATATCGTCATGGAGAAAAAAGCCCCCAATGCGGTCATTAATCATTTTGCCGACGGCTTTATCTGGTCGCTGAGCGTTCAGGGTTTTTTGGAAAAAATCAAAAACCTTGCTGCCGCGTTTGGCTTTACGGTCGCCGAGGTCACGATGAACAAGGAAAAGACGCTGATGGGGCTTCTGGGCGGCATCGACATACAGGTACGGATGGTAAAGAATACATGAACCACTGTCTGGGTTTGGCCGAATACCGGTCTGTGGTTTTTTTGTGCGTATCTGTGCTGCTGTTTGCAGGACAGGTGTGCGGAGCCGATGAAGAGGAGGTTCTCGACCGTGCCTCACGTGAAATACTGTTGCAATTTAAGCCGCAGGTAGGCGTTTCTGCGCGGAGTGCTGTGCTCCGGTCGTGCAATGTCCAGAAGGTGCGCGCCGCCTACCGGCATAGATTTTTTATCATAACCGTTCCTGAAAAGATTCGGTTGCGGGTGCTGCAGCGGCTTACAGTGCATCCCGACGTAGCATGTGCTGAACCAAACAGCATCGTTCGCGCCTGTGGCGTTCCAGATGATCCGCTCTATGAAAGACAATGGCATTTTGCGATGATCAATCTTGAAACTGCTTGGCACTTCAGCACCGGTGCGGGCGTGGTGATTGCCGTGGTCGACACCGGGGTTAATCCATGGGGACGTGACGGGTTTGGGGTGCGGCTGCTGGAAGGGTATAATGCGCTTCTTGGTATACCGGCACGCTGGCATGACAGCAACGGCCACGGCACGCATGTTGCTGGCACCATTGCTCAAGAGACTGGAAATCAAAAAGGGGTTGCCGGTATTGCCTATCAGGCGCAGATCCTTCCGGTGAAAGTACTGGGGCGGGTTGGGTACGGTACCCGTGCATCGGTTGCGGAGGGCATTTACTGGGCGGTTGACCACGGTGCCGACATTATCAATATGAGCCTTGGGGAGCCTGATCGGTCAGAGGTCCTCAGTGCGGCGGTAGCATATGCGGCAGCACACGGGGGACTCATGGTTGCAGCAGCAGGCAACGACTCCTCGGCAGAAGAGGTTGCGCCGGTTTATTATCCTGCAGCGTTTGAGCATGTTCTTGCTGTTGCTGCTGTCGATATGGTCGGCAATCGGGCGTGGTATTCAAATGCGGGGCCGGAAATCGATATAGCAGCGCCGGGTGGCGACACCGGCGTCGATAATAACGGCGACGGCTATCCCGACGGCGTGCTGCAGGAAACCTTTGAGCCGATGCTCGGATTTGCATTCGGTGCTTTTGGGTGGGGATACCGCTATCTGCAGGGAACATCGATGGCTGCTGCCCATGTAACCGGTGTTGCCGCGCTTCTCAAGGCGCTTCATCCAGCCTGGAGCCCTGACGACGTCGCGGAGGCACTAAACCACACAGCGATTGACCTTGGGACTGCGGGCAAAGACGATGCGACCGGATGGGGACTCCTGAATGCCGGTGCAGCCGTAACATATTGAGCAGGCGGATAGTTTTTTACTTTTTTGTGTTTTTATATTATACACAGAAGCGTGCTAAGCGGTGGTCCGCCATGAGCTCGTCGAGCGATTTTCAGGAACTTGTCGATTTTTTTGAAAAAAACCCTCAGGCATGGGAACTGATCAGGGATCCTGATAAGCGGGGGCTTTTTGAATTTTTATGCAGCGATATCGACCGCAT
>JAOAHH010000050.1 GCA_026415325.1 Thermodesulfobacteriota bacterium
GCTATAACATCAACGGCACTGCCATCATGGCAGCCTTGCCCAGTGTTTTCATCACCGTGCCAATCGAACTATTGCTATTTGTCTGATCGCTTGTTGTGTTGTCAGACTGTTTTGGCGCAGAGATAGAAATGATATCGCCGATTGCTATCTTCTGCCCGTTGACCTCAACATAGGTTACGCCGTTTTCAAAAGTCAGTCCTTCCACCGTGCCTGATAGCATGGTAGTTGCACTCACGGCTTTTCCGTCGGTATTTGTTGCAAGTACTTCAAACTTATATAGCCCTTTGCTCACCGCATTGCCGTTCTTATCTTTCCCGTCCCAGACAATGCTTTGATCGCCTTTTGACTGCTGACCTGCATGGATGGTTCTCACAAGGCGGTTGTTTTGATCAAAAATATTTATGATCACCCGGCTTGCGTCGCCGTTCAGCGTGTAATCGAGGCTCGGAGAGGTTTCACCATTCCAGTACACCGTGTTACCGGTTGCCTTAATTTCCTTGCCGATAAAACCAAGTGCCTGAGAATTATTGATTGATGCCATGTAGAGCTGCAGGTAAGTCAGGTTTTTATTCACGCCCTGAAGCTGTTCAACACTGGTGAGCTGGGCAAGTTGCGAGGTGAATTCGGTGTTTTCAATGGGGTTGAGCGGATCCTGATACTGAATCTGCGTTGTCAGCAGCTTGTAAAAGGTATTGGCAATCTCGCTTGCCTTGTCGGTTGATCCGCTTGATTGTGTTGTGCTTGTTGTGCTGAGTGTATTAACGACCGGATCAATCATGGTATAACCTCAAAAAAGGATTCAGTAGTCAGGAGACAGAAGTCAGTAAGCCCTTCAAATACCCGTTCAGAAGTTTACTGACTTCCTCAATCATTCCTAACATATTCGTTCCATCCCCGTATCCCAAATCATGCGACAAAATTATGTAATATCGTGTTTCTTCAAGTGACCCTTGTGCAATATTGAAATATCTGGCTTTATCAACCCTGCTTTTCTCTTTAAAACCTTCGGCTATGTTCGCAGGAATTGATACGGCTGATCGCCGCATCTGAGCACCAAGACCGTACATTTCTTGTGCTGGAAAATGCTTCGTGTATTTGTATGCTTCCAAAACAAAGTGATGCGCTTTTTGTCATACCGTTACATCCTGAAACCACTTTGATTTTTCCACGTCTACCTACCCTTCCTTTTTCTTCTATCTCCTGTCTTCTGTTCCCTGACTTCTGCCTCCTGTCTCCTGTTCTACACAAACACATCAACCATATCTGCGCTGATGATATTTTTGCGCGTGGGCTCTGTTGCTGTGGCATCGGCCATCTGCGGATCGAGCTGTATTGCCCCTTCCGTCAGGCTGTTTTGTTTTTTATCCCTGCCGGACTGATCGCGCAGATGAGTTGCAAACCGCTCAAAACTCTGGCTGTGTTCGCCGGCAACCATTACCGAAAGCCGGTCAAGCTGGATGTTTTGCTGCTCAAGACCGCTCTTGAGCTGCTCAATGCCTGCTACGAGCATCTGTTTCACTTGCTGCGATTCTGCTATCACAACGGCGCGAAGCTGGTTGTCACGGAGTGCAAGGTCGATATGAATCTTGCCAAGTTCCGGCGGAAAGAGCTGCAAGCTAATTTTCTGTCCCGCATGACGGGCTGCTGCATTGATTCTGTCAAGAAGCTGCTCGATGATGTATGCGGTGTTGATATGGGGCGCAAAGGATGGCTTTATCCCTTGCCCGGTTGGCTCGGTGTTAATACCCGCATGCTGCAGGGTTTCAGAGCCTATCAATTCTTTAAAAAGCACGGTGCTGTCAAATAATGGTGAAGTTTGAGCGTGTTTGTGCAGTGACTGTCCTCCGGTGTCCGAAAAACCGGCATCGCTCATGAAGGCATCGGGGTTGGTTCGCGCAACAAGCTTTTGGAGTATCTGCCACTGTATCAGATTCTGATCTGCTGTATTTTCCGGCAGGTTCTGGTTTTGCAGATGATGCCGTGAAAGAAAACCGTTCTGCTGCACAAGAAGTGCAAGAGGAATGGAGTTGCTGTTGTTTGCCGCGGGAGAGGTATATGCTGGAGGCGCGTCTTGACCGCTGTTGCCATACCGCTGCATTATATCGGATGTAGCTTTGCTGCTTTTCACAAAGAGCTGCTGCATAAGATTACTCTCAGAGTCTGCTGCTTCAAAAAGAAATGGTTGAAGGTCTCTACCGGTCTGCATGCCGAGGAACGGCTGACTTTTTCCGCTCTGTAAGAGCAGGTTATGCACATTCACATTCATCTGCTGTTGTGGGGAAGCCTGTCGGTGCGAGGGAACAGGCACCATATTTGTAACAAGCTGCTGCAGCGGCGTGTTTTGTTGCACTGCATGAACCGGCGCAGCGCTCATTTGTTTTAGTGTGTTGTAAAGCTGTGCAAGGAGCCTGACCGTGTTGCAAGATTCATTGTCAGGTGGTTGAAAATGGAGCAGCACACCCTGTGATGATTTTTCAGGATCGTTGTTGAGCATCGCATCGGTAAGAACGTTTTGGTCACCAATAGCAGGGAGCGTTGAGTTTTCTTCGGTATATGACTGCGCCCCTGTTATTGCGGACAACAATGCAGAAATTTCTTTCAGCGATGCTGCTATTGCGGATTCTTCGGGCGATAAGTTATTTTTTAGATAGCCTTGTGACAGGTGGGGCACCCGGCATGCCGCATCCTGCAAAAACTGTTTTATATATGCATGTTCTTCATCGGTGAGCACGTTTTGCAACAGGAGATTTGCCTCTTCACTGGTTAAAGGCGGTTTTTGCTGTCGGAGGGCATCGATAATCTTTTGGAGGAGCGACTGCACTTGTTTTATATCCAACGGGTTCAATTCTTTGTTCGCGGTCTGGGGTTGAGATACCTGTTGAAACGGCAGGGAAACGGGGGGTGATGTGACGGTAACAGAGCTTTCTTGGGGAGCGCCAAGAAGTCCTTTGAGCATTGCCTCAAAGCCATGATCACCACCGCTGCTCTTACCAAGGAGTGGAGATGACTCTATCCCTGAGGGCTTTTGCGGCTGAAGCTGAATAAGCGATAAAAAATCTGTCTGCATTACATTCTTCCCTGAATGTAATATGCTGTCGAGTTGGTGATGAGCAAAGGGTGTGCCAGAAGGGGGAGAGATGTTTTTGCAAGTTATTTTAGGGTATTACTTTGAGGAGCGTAAGGATGAGAGGACGGCAATTTTCTCCCTCAGGAGGAGTTTTTTTCCTTGTGCGACAATACAGAATGTCATTACCTGCTGGCATTATTCAGTCGCTCAAAACCTGCAGTGCTGAGGCAAGTTCGCTCTCCGGCCCCCACGAGCCTGCAGGATAAAACCAGAGCGCCTTTTCGCGGTTTATGCATGTTTCACAGGTTTCAATGAGCGGGGTGAGGAATGACCAGCACAGTTCTTCAGAATCTTGCCGCAAGGCAAGCATCTGCTCGCCGTTGAAGCAGTCAAGCAAGACTTTTTCATATGCATCGAGCATGCGGTCTCGGTCCTGATCGTAGTTGAATTCGAGAGGAATTGTCCTCATGCAGAGCGCAGCACCAGGAGCCTTTGCCTGAAACGAAAGCATGATGCGCTCAGTCGGTTGGATGTCAAACACAAGGCGGTTTGAACGGATGCCGGTTCCGATAATATTTCTGAATATAGAATGCGGCACGTCTTTGAACTGTACCAGAATTCTGCTCAGCCGTTTTTGTAACCGTTTGCCGGACATGAGATAAAACGGCACTCCCTGCCAGCGCCAGTTGTCAATATGTATTTCCAACAGCGCATACGTAGGCGTCAGAGAATACGGGTTAACACCGGGCTCTTCTCGATAGCCGGGAACCGGGCTGTTGTCAACGGCACCAGATGTATACTGACCGAGCACGATACTCTGCGCCATCGTTTGGGGATCAAACGGCTGCAGTGATCTGAATACCTTTGCTTTTTCGTCGCGAACCATGTCTGCAAGAAATTGAGCAGGCGGTTCCATGGCAACAAGCGAAAGTAACTGGAGCATGTGATTTTGAAACATATCGCGCAGCACGCCTGCCTGCTCGTAATAGCCTGCCCGATGCTCAACGCCGACAGTCTCTGCAACACAGATTTCCACCCGTTCAATGTACTGACGGTTCCATACCGGTTCGAGTATGGCATTTGCAAATCTGAAGATGAGAATATTCTGAACGGTTTCTTTAGCAAGGTAGTGGTCGATGCGGTAAATCTGCGACTCCCGGAAATATCTGCCGAGGACATCATTGAGGGCAACTGCGCTTTTTAAATCCGAACCAAACGGCTTTTCCACGACAATTCTGCACCACGGGAAGGGTTCGTTGGATAATGCAAGCCCAGTTTCGCCTGCCATTTCGATAATGGTGGGGAACAGCAACGGAGGGACGGCAAGATAGAGCAGGCGGTTCCCCTTGGTATCAAAACGTGTTTCAAGCGATGCTGCCGTAGTGCATAGTGCATCGTAACAGGCAGGATCGTCATAGGCAATCGGCAGGTAGTACAGGTGATCGACAAACGAGCGCCACTGGGCAAGGTCACATTGGCCTTTTGCGCAGATTGCATCGTGCATTTTCTGGCGAAACGTATCGGTTGATAACTCGGTTCGGCCACAGCCGAGCACGTAGAAAGCTGGGGGAAGCATTTCGGCACAATACAGATGGTACAGTGACGGCATGATTTTTCGGAAGGTGAGATCCCCTGATGCCCCGAATATGATAATGCCGCAGGGGTCTGAAGGTTTCTGGCACTGACAGGGCACGTCCTGCATGGCGGTGACTCAAATAAAGGAGATATGTTTTTTGAATACTCAGTGTTATCTTATCATGCACGGCCTCTGTTTGCCAGATTAAAGGCTTTGCCGCAGCATTTGCCAACGAAAAAGCACTTACATCCTAATATCGGATATAAGTGCTTTCATAAGTTTCTATGTCCCCGACACGAATCGAACGTGCGACCTAGGGATTAGGAATCCCTCGCTCTATCCTACTGAGCTACGGGGACTGAATGGGTTGTATTATTATCTTTTGAGCATCTCATGAAGCACTGCACAGCCGGTACACGGGTGCTGGAAATGCGTGCAATAAAAGATAGTTTTTTTGCCTTTGGTGAATTTCCCTGCACCTTTTCGAAGCTGTGCACACTGAATGTTTGGAGGTGCCATGCAGTAAAAAGTCTCGTCCATGAGAACGTGATACTTACCATGACAACAGGTAATCTTTTGTTTTGCCTTTGCCATATGCGTTCTCTGGCGGTTATGGTATTATTAACATATAAATTCCAACGTGATTTATAGCATTATTCCCCAACTCAGTAAAGTAGTCTATTGCACGAGGTGTTCTTGCTCCCATAGGAGAAAAATGGTACAGCAAAAAAGCGCTTCGTTGCGATTATTATGTTTTGCATTGTCTGACAGGCGTTAAGAATTGTGGATGGCGCGGCTCTTAAGGTTTGTAAAAACGCTCCGAGCTGCGTTCCGTTGGTCAAACATGATGGCACAGGAAAAAGAAACAGGCGCATAGGCAATGAATCGAAATACAGTATTAGGCATAGTGCGCGCAGTATGCATCAGCAAGGCAACCGGCATGCGCAAGAGAAATGTCGGGGAAGCAGTTTTTATTGAAAATTTCGGCATTGAGGGCGATGCGCACGGCAGTGATAAAACGCATCGCCAGGTGAGTCTGCTTGCTCTTGAAAGTATCACAACGATGCAGCAGTTAGGTGTTGATGTCGGGCCGGGAGACTTTGCTGAAAACCTCACGACCGAAGGCATAGATTTGTTATCGCTTCCGGTCGGGACACGGATCATTATCGGTGATCGTGTTGTGCTTGAAATAACCCAGCACGGCAAGAAGTGTCATGCGCCCTGCGCCATTTACCGGCAGGCAGGAACCTGTGTTATGCCCCGTGAGGGCATTTTTGCAAAGGTTGTACACGGTGGAACGGTGAGGGTAGGGGACAGGATCGTAAAAATGGTAAACGGTGAGCAGTGAACGGTAAACGAAAAAATTTTAGTCACTCTGTTTTACGATCAACGAAACCCGATCTCCGTGTTAACATCTGTGAGTGTGAGCACTTGATGTTTCTTATGCTCGACACTTTACATGTGCCATGTTGTGACTTTTAGATTTGGGATTTTTTGACCGTGGATTTCCATAACGTTGATATTGTGCTTGTAGGGACGCTGGGTTCCGGGAACCTTGGTTCTGTAGCACGCGCCATGTGTAATATGGGGCTTGCGCACCTGAAACTGGTAAGCCCGCGCTGTGCTCTTGATGAGCAGGCATTCTGGATGGCAACCTGCGGCGAAGATGTCCTGAAATGTGCCCATGTGTTTCCAACCCTCCGAGAAGCGATTGCTGACTGCTCCTACTGCTTCGGTACAACAGCACGGCATAGAAGATGGCGACAAACCCTATCCCCTCGCGATGCGGCACAAAAAACGCTTGGACTTTGTAAAACAAACCGGGTTGCTTTTGTGTTCGGCCCGGAAGACAGCGGTCTTACCAACGAAGAACTTGAGCTGTGCCATGAGGTGATCACAATCCCAACAGTGTCATCGGCAACATCACTGAACCTTTCACATGCGGTTATGATTATCTGTTATGAGCTTTTTATGGTGACACGGCAGCAGCCAAAGACATTGCGAAGCACACGGCTTGCACCGGTTGCTATGACCGAAGCGATGTATGACCACATGCGAACCACCCTTTTTGAAATCGGGTTTCTGAACCGGCAAAATCCTGATTACACGCTTGGACTTATGAGAAGAATTTTAACAAAGGCAAAATTGACAATTCCCGAGGCGCGATTCATCCGTGGCATATTCAGGCAGCTTGCATGGTATGTAAAAAGCAGAGAGCAGAAGAAAGAAGTTAACAGTTAAGTGATACACATTTCAAATACAGGAATTATTGAGAACCTCTGGTTTATTTAACAAGGCTTCTTGGCTGGTGGGGTGCTAATCGGATAATATAAATAATATAAAGAAGCCGACCAATAATTACCCCCAAATTTTAATTCTTATTTTTTCTCTCGCGTCAAAACGACATGGAATGCGGCAACACCGCCGGCTATAATGCGCTGGCTAAAGTGATGCCCTTTTGCGCAATTGTTCAGAAACATCCCGGGTCATTTCAAGCACTTTGGTTGCAAGCGAGAGGCTGAGCGAACCGGTGCCGCAGCTTGGTGTGATGAGTGATTGCGCCATAAGCTGCTTTTTGTCAATGCCGAGCTTAAGCATCTCCTCAATATAGGTTTCCCACCGTACAATAAGGCGCTCTGGTGTTTCATTTTCAATATCTTGAGCGTTTGACGTCGGGATAATACCCCATGCAATGGTTTTTCCATTTCTGATAAAATTTCTAATAAGATCTGAATAAAGTATGAATTTATCAAAATAATTATAGGCATCAAAACTGATGATATCGACATCTGTTTCGAGCGCAAGCGACCAGTCACCGTTTGCACAGATATGAATGCCGGCAATGCCTCCAGCAACATGTACGGCAGCAATAGGTTCTTGAAGAGCAGCATGTATCTGTTCTCGTGTTATGCTGATAAAGGCTGAGGATCCAAACCCTACGATTCCGGGCTCGTCAAAAAAGATTATGCAGTGCTTGGCAAGAGGCTTCAGTTTTTCAACCTGCCATCGTGCTTTAAGGGCAATGAGTTTGATAACCGCATCCCTTAACGTATCGTCATAAAACACAGATCTGCCTTGTTGGTCTTTGAGACCGATGCCCATGGTAATCGGACCGGTAATCTGACCTTTTACCGCATAAGGCTGGTGCGAGAGACTCTGGACAATATCAATAAAGGAAAAGAACCCTTGAGCCGTCTCATGAGTAAGGGCAAAGCGGGTAGCTTCATGAAGCATAGGCGCTTCAGCGGCATTAAGGTAATCCTCAAAGAAACCTGCAAGTTCATTATGAAATAATGTGTTTGAAGTATCTATAAAAACTTTATTATCAGTTTTTTTCAGTGATGGCAGTCCCGGCAAGAACTGTTCGATCATACCCTCTTGAGGGTTTTTGGGAAGCTGTACCCAAAGCGGTATATCAGGTGTGTAGCGTAACATAAGTTCGGTTGCTTCTCGATGATTATCCATCGGCAGGCTGCCGATCAGCACTGCCCTGCAATTTGCCTGGAACATTTGTTTCATGCCCATCCTTTCTTAGAATGAGATGTTAAAACCATAATTGTATGTATCATGTTATTATTGTAATACTTTGAAAAAACATTAATATATAGCATCAAGTAATCTTTCGATGACCGCATCCACATTGCAGCCGCTGAGGTTTGCAGTAACAGCGATGGTACTCTGTGCTGCAGGAACATGCCAGACAGCAGCAGTATAACCGTTAATCATACCACCGTGCATCCAAATCGTACCGTATGAAGAGGATTCGTATTTCATAATCCCAAGGCCGTATTCTGTCTGTTCCATTTTCGTCGGCACGGTATCGAGCATTGTATCCAATGAGTTTGATGCAATCACATGTCCGGCAAAAAGCTCGTGCAGAAAACGGGCTACGTCTGCAGGACGTGAGACCAAGGCGCCGGCAGTCCAGGCATAGCTATACGTGCCTGTACGGTGGACGGAAAGCGGATCGAGGAGTGTGCGGCCAAAGACATACTGATAACCCTTTGCGATCGGGAAGGGAACGGGTTCGGCAGCGTCGAGGAATGTTGTTTCCAAACCGAGCAAATTGAACAGCTCTTCATGCAAAAGCTGTACTATCGCTTTTCCCGATGCCTTCTCGAGAATCATGCCCAGAAGGTAGTAATTGCTGTTTGAGTAGCTCCAGCTTTCACCCGGATTGAATTTTGGTGGCCCCATGAGGCGAACAACTTCGTCATGTGTCCATTGATGTTCTGCATCCACGGCCAGCACCAGCCACGGAATCAGACGTTCGGTATAACTTGCGATGCCACTTGTGTGATTCAAAAGTTGCCGTATAGTGATTGAAGGATTAACAGTATGGTTTGCCGGGTATGGCAGGTCGGGGAGCCATGTGCCGACGGTGTCGTCGAGTGTCAGGAGGCCATATTCAATAAGTTTTAATGTCAGTGTTGCAACGAACGTTTTGGTGATACTGCCGATGCTGAAGAGCGTTGCAGCATCAACAGGGTCTTGTTGTTTAAGATCAGCATAGCCGCTGACGCCTTCCCATGTTTTATTATCTGCGGTGATGATTGCCGCAGCAAGCCCGGGAATATGAAATTCGCTTCGGGCGGCTTCAAGGATTGAGGTTCGTTGATCAGGCGTGCTATCCCATAGCGGCGCAGCCTGTATAGGTACAGAAGAAAACAGAGCAATTATAAGCGACAGAATGAAAGAAGCCCTTTTCATATACAACCTTGCGGCATAAAGTTATAGCGATTTTATTTTGCAACGGTTTGGGTGCATTATACAGCTTACGTTGGCACTTGGCACGGAAAAAAGAAACCATGCCTTATCTTGACATAATGCAGGCTTCCACGATACAGAAATAGATACAGAAACGAGCAGGGCTTTCCCCAAGAAAGGAGGCATTGTGAAAATTCCGCAGGAAAACATCATAAGAATTGACCGGCCTGATATGATGGAAACGTTTGCAGATTCATTAGGCATGTTGTTGTTTGACGGACAGGTTGCTCGGCTTGAGTTTTGCGTAACGCGGCTTGATCCGCAGAGTACGCCGCAGACGCCGTCGGCACACCGGTATCCGAGCTGCCGCCTCGTTCTCACACCTGAAGCGTTTCTCGACCTCTATAATCAGCTCCAAAAGCTCATGTCTGCAATGGAGCGGGACGGGCTTGTGCATAAAATAAGGCAGAACATAAAAGAGCCGCTGCATTAAAGACTTATGGTTCGGGGAGCGTGGCTCGGTTCGGGTTTTTTATGCAGACTTATAAAAACGATCCTCGAGTTTTGCCGCTCTCATGCAATGATTTTGCCCACAAAGCTAAAATATATATTTATTGCAGAGTGCATGACAAGGAGAGCGACTCATGAAGGGAATAAAAATACGCTTTCGGGCAGGCCGGTACCTATGCGTGTCTTTTGTGATGGTGGTTGTTTCCAGTGCTTTGCTGAACACAGTCTGCTACGCAGACACGTCACTCTGGTCAGGCGATCCGCTTGTTACAACCCTGTACGGCAGGGTTCAGGGATTTGAGGACAATGCAAGTACATTTGTATGGAAAGCAATACCGTATGCCAAGCCGCCGGTTGGGGCGATGCGCTGGAAGGCACCGCAAAATCCCGAACCGTGGAGTGGCATTCGTGAAGAAAATGATTTTTGCAGCATGTGCCCGCAATTCGGGTCTATTGTTATCGCGGGAGCGCAACAAGGTGCAATTATCGGCAATGAAGACTGTCTGTACCTGAACATCTGGCGTCCGCGATCAGCACAGCGCAATTTGCCGGTATTTTTTTGGATTCACGGCGGCAGCAATGTCCAAGGGTCGGCAAATCCTTATAGTGGAACCGAAATCGCATCGCGCGGAAACATGGTAGTTGTAACGATCAACTACCGGCTTGGGATTTTTGGCTGGCTCACACATCCGGCGCTGCGGGAAGGTGCGGATGATTTTACCGCGTCGGGGAATTACGGAACACTCGATATTATCAAGGCGCTTGCATGGGTTCGCGACAATATCGCAGCGTTTGGCGGTGATCCCAATAATGTGACGATTGCAGGACAATCTGCCGGCGGCATCAACACGCTGTCACTTCTCATTTCGCCTGTTGCAAAAGGGCTTTTCCATCGGGTGATATCGCAAAGCGGCGGGCTGCAACCGGTTTCAGTTCAAGATGGCGATGCATATACAGAACAGATATTAAAAGCCTTATTGGTAAAGGACGGCACGCCAGAGGATAAGGCAGATGAAGTAATCGCCGGCATGAGTAATGTTGAAATAAAGTCATATCTGTACGGGAAAACAACGCAGGAGCTTTTTGAAGCGATCAAGGGTTTGCGCGCAGGTCCAACGGTATTTAAGGACGGTGTTGTGCTGCAAAGTGACGGTGCAGATGCTCTCAATGACCCTGAAAAATATAATCAGGTTCCTGTCATTATCGGGAGCACAGCTGAAGAGGGGAAACTTTTTATGTATCTATCCGGGCTGCATGAAACGTGGGGACCGATGTTGTATCAAGCCATTGGCAGGCGCGCTTCGCAAATTGCGCGCATCCTTTCTCTTGATGAAATCGCAAATAGACTTGCTGCACATCCTACTCAGCCGGGTGTGTACTGCTATGTGTTTCAATTTGGTATGTTTCGGCACTGTGGCTATAACGCATGGCCCGTGGATGAGGGACCGAACAGTCGCATGAGCTGGGCTGTGGCGCTTGGGTCGTTTCACGGGCTTGACATTCCTTTTACATTTGGCTTGGTCAAAAGATTCCCGCTGTTTTTCTCGATTGCCGACAAACTGTTTAGGGAAGACAACAGAGCAGGGTACGAGGCACTCTCAAACGCTATTATGGATTATTTTGCCGCTTTTGCACGAACAGGCATTCCTCATCCCGAAGGCATGCCGGAATGGACGAAATGGCCTGGTCGGCAAGGCATGCAAAAGGAGCGTTTTATGCTGTTTGATGCAAACGATAGGGAAGCTGTGTTGAGGATGGGGTATGAAGCGAGATGAGAACGTTTAACTGATTACGGTGCTTTGACTTCAAGCTCACATTTATCACGGGAGAACTTAAAAAGATTTCAGATTCCCTCCGAATTCAAGGTTGCGGCTGCGAAGCAGAGAGTTCAGGAAGCCTAGGAGGCATGTCTTGAATTATTATCTTTTCTATCATTGAATTGGGGTTAAGATACGACCACTGAGAATTCAATATGCAGGGGCGGTGTATCATATAACAGCAATGGTAATGCTGAGCAAAGGATGATGCAATTTAACATTATTACATTATCGTGGATCATCACCTCACCAGAAACGGAGGCAGTATGAAGGGTATTGCGGCATTTATAATTTTTCTTTTCATTATTCCGCTCGGGCATATCCTGACAGCCGCCGCGTTGAAGTTGTCGGTTTCTGCACAGATCGTTGTTATTCTGTCCGGGTTTGCCGTTGCCGTTGCCATTATGTACGGAACAAAATATCTCGCGGCAGAGGCGTGGGAGACCTTTTGGGGACTGGTGGCAGGTGTGCTGCTCTGGGCATGCCTTTTTGAGATGGGCTTTCGACTCAGCGTCAAAAGATTTAATATGAATGATGTCAAGGCGGTCGAGGTGACTTTGGTGCCGATTATCCCGCTGCTGCTCTATTTTCTGTTCAATGAGAACATCCGCTGCCCCTTGTTTACCAGCCTGAGGAACCTGCTGTGTACCCGGCGCCTCCCCTCGACCGAGGCCGCTGTTGACCGCTGGTGCCCGCGAACCGCGGTGAAGGTATTCCTGATCATGTGGATCGGCCATGTGGTGCTCTACTACACCTATGACCCTGACGTGTTTGGCGAGCGCGGGTTATTCGTGAAATTCTTTTTTGCCTTCTGCCTCGGCGCTGGTGGATACATGTTCTACCGCCTGACCAAAGCTTCAGAGATGGGGTATGCCTTCAGGTATGCGATCCCGACGGTCATAACCATCTGGTGCTGCGTTGAAACAATCAGTCGGTGGCGGACATACCCGGATCCGATGGCAGTCGTTGATGCGTTCCTTATCGGTTGCATCGCTGTCTCAGTTATACTTCTTGCAGTGATCGTCATCTTGTCGGAAAGAAAACCCAGGGGTATTCAGCATTCCCGGTATGGTTCGGATTTGAGAAAAACGTAAAACATCCCAAAATGGCAATAAAAATAATGTTTTTATAGGGGAAAGTGGACAGCGGCCTTTATTGCCAACCACACCAGAGTATATTAGGGACGGTCACCTATTACGTTGCACTGTTGCTGTTGTTATGAGATCAAAAGGCCATGCTGCGAGTAGCACTAATAGTCCCTGATAACCAACCGTCATAATAGATAACTGTCCCTAATTATCCTCAAAAGCGGCTTACGGCAGACGGCGCAAAGGAGAAAGAGCAGGCGTGAGCGGTGAGAAGCGTGACGCGAAAAGACAAAAATTATGAGGGAAGGAGAATCAGGCTGCTTATTGCCGGCATTGGCTTACTGCTGGGGCCGGCTTGTGGTTATGTTCTGTTTGCCGATCATGTGGAAAATTGAACAGTAACCTTTACTGATAATACTTGCGGAGAATCTTTTATTGACGCATCATCTCTCCCTGCCTATACTTGCATCATCACAGGAAGAATATAAACTATAAGCAGGCATTCTATTGTACAAGTCATGTGCTATCATGGACAGATATCCCGACTGGTTAAACCAAGCCCGCAATGACCTCGAGTGGGCTATACACTCGTTCAACGGCAATTTTTTTGCTCAAACATGCTTTAGCGCACAGCAGGCTGCGGAAAACACCCTTAAAGCTCTATGTTTTTACAGGGGATTTGACGTTGTTCGAACACATTCCCTGTTCCAGATAGTAACGGCGCTGAAACCGATCCCTATCATTGAACAATACGCAAAGGAACTTGATTTGTATTATATTTCAGGCAGGTACCCTGATGCTTTTCCCGCAGGAGCACCGTTTGAAATGATCACCAGGGAACAGGCAGAGCGCGCACTTGCGGCAGCCAAAAACATCATCGCATGGGTCGAGAAGGAGCTTGCAACGTGACTGCGCATGCAGCCATTCTTGCAGCTAGTCGTCCGGCTGTCAGTGTGCTTGATTTTCCGCGCGAGAAAATTATCTCATTTCTGAGCGAAAAGCTGCAATCAGCAGGCCTCCGCGAAGCCTATATTATCGGGTCATTTGCCGAGAATCGCTGCCGGGCATGGTCTGATATTGATCTTATCATAGTACGGGAAACGACGCGGCCATTTATTGAGCGGGCACAAGATTTCTTGAACCTTTATGACCTTGGCATACCGCTTGACATTCTGGTATACACGCCCGAAGAGTTCTCCCACCTTCTGCAAAGCTCAAACGGATTCTGGCATGGGGTGCGTAAAAACAGACTTCGCATTCTCTGACATGCCGGCAACCGGCAATTATAGTCTCATCGGGGTAACAAACTCTTCACCGCCTGTTTATATTTCAGAAATTTGTGCTGCTTTCCATAATTGCCCATTTCTGCCTACCATCCAAGGAGCGTGTGAAGTCATATCTTTATTTGTTATATTATCAGCACGCAGTGAAATACTCAATCTTCATATCGCATCCCATCATGATAAATGAAGATTTGACAACTCATTTTGGGGCTGGTCAGAAATGGAGCCAAGTATTTGTGTTGTCACATTCATTGGTTACGGCATGGCGCCGGAGATTTTCTGAACCGTCAGAGGACGGACGGGGCAGGCAGAATCCTCAGATGGGGTTTCACAAAAAGGTACTTTGCCGCGGGAGCATGCTGAAGACTGAGAACCAGATGGGTGACTGGCGCGGAATCACACCGAGTGCCAGATCAGTGAAAGAACGGGAGTAGGATACAGCACCTGCTTGGTGCGTGATGGTACCCCGGTAGGCAAAACAACCAATTGT
>JAOAHH010000064.1 GCA_026415325.1 Thermodesulfobacteriota bacterium
CCGGGAAAGATTGGGCGCTGCTTTAAAAAGCAGTGTTACCGGTCCAGGCCAACACGCACGAGCAAGGCACAGGGCTTTTTCAGAAACATCTGCTGCGATCATATCGAGGTCATTAAAATCGCGAATAAGGAGCAGTATCGGTTTTGATGTATCCCGACCCTTACATGAGAAAACCCGTATAAGTGCCTGATCATGAGAATATAAAGCACCAATACCATATACCGTTTCTGTAGGATAGATTATAATACCACCGCGGATAACAGCCTGTGCAGCTTCACGTAAGAGCGCATCGTCTGGTTTGCAAGACTCGATATGTATATGGTAAGGCATATGAGGAAAAAAAGAGGTCAGTCAATGGTCTTTTTTTTCTCGACAAGCATTCAGCTTCGCCTGAGCCTGCTTCATAAGTTCGCGGAAACGTTGTGACTGGGGGTCTGCACGAAGCACTTCTCGAAGATACGTTTGTGCTGCTTTGTACCAACCACTCTGGATACAATGCTCTGCCGCGATCACGTAAGGTTTTGTGATGGTGTCGCCGTACATGCTCTGTAATATCTCTTGAAAGGAACCCTCACCGAATACCGATTCGACAACATCGCGAGAATCAAGGAGATACCGTAGGAGGTGTATATTGGAAGCGTAGCCTGACAAAACCATTTTCAGATTATTAAGCGTACGGGTGAACAGTTCATCTATATTTTTTATCTCACTCCCAATATTCTGTTTTGCTTTTTTAATCAAAGAGAAATATTCGCTGAAAATTATTGATAATGCTTTGTTATCTTTATAGCGGGACATTTGATTTTCCAGAAGCGGCTTATATGATGCAACCTGATACACATCCTCCTTCAACTTCATCGCTTCATGAAAAATCGACCCTATCCCCCAGTCGAGAAGATGTTCGTAAGGATTGACAGCGGATTGGCTGTTACGGAAAAGGCGATGACTCTGGTCTTTAAGATACCAGAGCGGACCTTTTTTTAATTCTGTACCGATCCACGGTGCAAGTTTTTCATAGGGGAGATTGCCGGTTTCAATGAACGAGGTTTTAAGATCATTAAAAAATATTCGCGCATTAATACAATCGCGAACGATATCTCTTATGAAAAGATCTTTGCGGTATTCGAACCATGAGGAATTCATCGACCGAGCGCCCTCCGGCCGATATCGTGTCGATAGTGAACATTATGCCATGAAATCGACCTGACCGCTGCGTAGGCACGTTCTATAGCATGTGCGATAGAATCACCGCGAGCGGTAACGCCAAGAACACGGCCACCGTTAGTAACAACAACCCCATTTTTGACGGCGGTGCCAGCGTGAAAAATAACCGTATCGGGGAGCGAAGCGGCAGTTTCTAAACCTTGAATGACCTGACCTTTTTCATACTGTCCGGGATACCCGCCGGCAGCCATTACAACACAAACAGCAGGACGAGGATCACAAACAACAGTGTATGAGGCAAGGCGCTTATCGACAACCGCAGACATCAGCTCGAGCAAATCGTTATCAAGACGAACGACAATCGGTTGTGTTTCTGGATCTCCAAATCGTACATTGAATTCAAGCACGCGGGGCAGGTTATTGTGGATCATGAGCCCGGCATAAATAACGCCTTGGTATTCGATGCCGTGGGAGGAAAGTGCGTGCAGCAGCGGTTCCATAATGCTTGTCATAACTTTGCGTTCGACATCAGGTGTCACGACAGGTGCCGGAGAATAGGCGCCCATGCCGCCGGTATTTGGTCCACGGTCATCATCAAAAACACGCTTGTGATCCTGTGAAGAGGGGAGGGGGGTGATGGTGATTCCATCAGTGACACAGATAAACGAGGCTTCTTCGCCTTCTAAAAATTCTTCAATGACAATTGCATTGCCGGCACTGCCAAATTCATTATCAACCATAATCCGTGTAATCGCCGTACATGCTTCTTCAGGGGTGGCACACGGGAATACTCCTTTGCCAGCTGCAAGCCCATCTACCTTAACAACACATGCGCCGCCCTTCTTAATGACATATCTGCGGGCAGATTCCGGATCATCAAAGACGGCAAAATCAGCAGTGGGAATACCGGCATGTTGCATCAACTTTTTTGCAAAGACCTTGCTGCCTTCGAGTCGGGCAGCAGCCCGTGATGGGCCGAACACGCGCAGCCCAGCTTCCTGAAAAACGTCTGCTATGCCGAGCGTGAGTGGAAGCTCAGGCCCGACAACCGTAAGATCAATGTGGTGCTGAAGGGCAAAATCACGCAGCTTGTAGATGTCGTCTGCTGCAATGTCGACGCACGTTGCAAGAGAGGCAATGCCCGCATTGCCAGGAGCGCAAAACAGCTTTGTCAGATGCGGGCTCTGGGCAATTTTCCACGCAAGGGCATGTTCTCTGCCGCCGCTTCCGATAATCAAAACATTCATGGTAACTATCACCCATCTGCGTATGATTTTGGATTAGTATAAGAAAGGCGTTCAGGAGGTGTCAACTAAAAACAATATAATAAGCATGATAAAGAGGTATAAAAAAGCCATGCGACGAGTACAACGCATGGCTTTTTGCGATATAAGAAGTCTGGTTATGCAGTTATTGGAATGATCACGACCCGTACCCGACGGTTCATTTGCCTGCCTGCTTCTGTGTTGTTATCGGCAATAGGAGCTGATTCGCCAAGACCGATAGTTTCAAGGCGGGCTGGATCAATCCCGCGGGTTATGAGAGCATTTTTGACTGCTTCAGCGCGCTGCTCTGAGAGCCGTTGATTATAATCTTCAGAGCCGGTGCTATCGGTATGCCCTTCGATACGGATACGTGTTTGCGGATATTTTTTTAACACTTCAGCTACTCGGTCGATTTCCTGATAGGCGCCCGGTTTTATACTTGAGGAGTTAACATCAAACAGAAAATCGGATTTAAAGGTAACCGCGAGAATATCCTGCTCACGTTGGATACTTGCAGCTTCTGCCCGCGCAAGCCCCTCCCGCAGCTCACGTTCCTGATTGTCCATGTATTTGCCGATGGCAGCTCCCGACAGCGCACCAACAAGCAAGCCGGTGCCGGCGCCGATGGCCGCACCTTTTTTACCGCCAGCAGCATAGCCAACTCCTGCACCGACAGCTGTACCGATACCAGCGCCGATAGCCGCTCCTTTCTGGGTTTTACTCATTTCAGCACATCCACTCCAGAGAAAAGCTACAAGTACTGAAAGCGTTATAAGCGTGTGTCTCATGATACTATCCTCCGTAAAAGAAATAAAAGTTTACTTAGTTAAGTAGCATGGAAATAGCTGTGTTGCAAGCTGATAGTACGGCAATGGGGAATGTTCTCTGTTCCTTGACATTCACAATAACCCATGTTAAAGGTGACGATATTTTTAAACAACAGATACTATATCATATTACGGCACCATGAACGAAAACATTCTTGAAAAGGCATACAATCCGCACAAAGTTGAGAAGCGGTGGTACCGGTATTGGGTTGAGAACGATTATTTTAAACCCTCATCTGATGAACGAGCAGTGCCTTACTGTATTGTCATCCCTCCGCCCAATGTTACCGGATCACTCCATATGGGTCATGCGCTCAACAATACCCTGCAGGATATTTTGATTCGGTACAAACGCATGCAGGGATATGCCACGCTGTGGCAGTGCGGAACCGATCATGCAGGAATTGCAACCCAAAATGTTGTTGAGCGGCAATTGGCATCTGAACATAAGACACGTTTTGACCTCGGCCGAGAGGGTTTTGTGAAACGTGTTTGGCAATGGAAAGAACAATACGGCGGCATCATCGTCAAGCAGCTCATGCGGTTGGGAGCTTCCTGCGACTGGAGTAGGGAACGTTTTACCATGGACGAAGGATGTTCTCGTGCCGTACGGGAAGTTTTTGTCACCTTATACCGTGAGGGTTTGATATACCGCGGCAACCGTTTGATCAATTGGTGCCCCCGATGCCATACAGCACTTTCGGATCTTGAGGTCGAGCATGAAGAAGTAAATGGCAATCTCTATTACATTCGGTATCCGCATACTGACGGCATACATTTTTTGACGGTTGCTACAACACGGCCTGAAACTATGCTAGGCGATACTGCAGTGGCGGTCAACCCCGAGGATACACGATACTATGATGTGATAGGATCTACGGTAATCCTTCCGCTGATGGGGCGGCGTATACCTATTATTGGGGATAGCTATGTTGACCGTGAATTCGGGACCGGTGCATTAAAGGTAACGCCTGCGCATGATCAGAATGATTTTGAACTCGGACAAAAATATAATTTGGCGCTAATAAAAGTAATCGCTGAAAACGGCACTATGACCGATGCAGCCGGCATTTATGCAGGGCTTGATCGTTTTGAAGCCCGCAAAAAAATCGTTGCCGATCTAGAAGTACAAGGTCTTCTCGAGAAAGTAGAACCCTATCGCCATGCAGTCGGGCATTGTTATCGTTGTAAAAGCGTCATTGAACCGAACCTTTCCGTGCAGTGGTTTGTAAACGTCAAACCGCTCGCCGAAAAAGCAATCGAAGCGGTGCGACAGGGAAGGACCCGTATCATTCCTGCCGTCTGGGAAAAGACGTATTATGAGTGGATGGAGAATATTAAAGACTGGTGCATTTCACGCCAGATATGGTGGGGGCACCGGATTCCGGCCTGGTATTGCAGAGTATGTGGCGAGATCACGGTTACAATGGCAGACCCAACGCAATGTTCGGCTTGCGACAGCGCCGATATTTATCAGGATGACGATGTGCTTGACACCTGGTTTAGCTCGGCGTTATGGCCGTTTTCCACGCTTGGATGGCCAGAGAGAACCCCTGAGCTTAAGCGATTTTATCCAACGTCCTGTCTTGTCACCGGATTTGATATCCTGTTTTTCTGGGTTGCGCGGATGATGATGATGGGGCTCAAATTTATGGGTGATGTGCCGTTCCGCGACGTGTATATCCATGCTCTGGTACGGGATGCAGAAGGCCAAAAAATGAGTAAATCAAGGGGGAATGTCATTGACCCGTTGGAGGTTATTGAAAAATACGGAACCGACAGTTTCCGCTTTACCCTCACTGCAATGGCTGCCCAGGGTAGGGATATAAAACTTTCCGAAGAACGGATCGAAGGGTACCGCCATTTTGTCAATAAACTCTGGAATGCAGCGCGGTTTGTTCTTATGAATCTTGAAGGCTATGTTACTGGTACGCCGCAGCGTGGTGCACTTCCGTTGAAAGATCGGTGGATTTTGAGCAGATTGAGCACCCTGATTGCGCGAGTGCGCTCCGGTTTTGATGAATATCGTTTTAACGATGCTGCAAACTCTCTTTATCAATTTGTCTGGCATGAGCTATGTGACTGGTATCTTGAAATGGCAAAACCAGTTCTTTATCAAAATGATGACAAAGCAATAAGGCTCCAAACCCAGCAGATTATGGTTAACGTTCTTAAGACAACCCTTGAACTCCTCCATCCCATCATGCCGTTTGTTACCGAAGAGATTTGGCAGAAATTGCCGGGCACAGGGGAAAGTATTGTTATAACAAAATTTCCGGTCGCATGTGAGGAAGACTACGACCCCGATGCCGAAACAGCGATGAACGACATTATCGCTGTTGTGACCGCAATACGAACCATCAGAAGTGAGATGAACGTTCCCCCGTCAAGTAAAGTGCATGTTGATTTGGTAAGCAGCTCTTGTGATAAGCGGGAGAACCTTACTTTTCATCGCGATATCATGACGGCACTCGCAGGCCTTAACTCCATAAACGTACACGAATCGTTTACCCGCCCCACGGCGGCAGCCGCTGCGGTTGTTGCAGGCATTGATGTGTTTGTTGATCTTGCCGGGATTATTGATTTCAAAGAAGAGAAAAAGCGGCTGCACAAGGAGCTCACGAAGGTCAATGCAGATCTTGATTTTCTCGAAAAAAAACTCACCAACGAGAACTTCCTTGCCCGCGCCCCCCAGGAGGTTGTAGATAAAGAGAAAAACAAACGAGCAGTGCTTGAAGAAAAGCGGCAAAAACTCATCGATAATATCGAACGTATACAGAGGCTGTGTGCATGACGGAGCTGCAGCTGCTGCACGAGACGGTACAAACGTTGGTTCGGTTTGCGCTTGCCGAGGATATCGGGTCGGGTGATATCACAACATCACTGCTGATACCACCTGACCTGCATGGTGCTGCGCGGGTTATCGCAAAAGAGCCGCTCATTACCGCAGGATATCTTCCGTTCCAAAAGGTTTTTGAGGCCATCAGCCATGACATTGTGTGCTCGTTTCTTATTTCAGAAGGGGCATGGGCAAACACGGGCGATGTTATTGCGGAACTTTCAGGGCCTTATGGTGCACTGCTTACGGGTGAGCGAACAGCACTGAATTTTCTTCAGCATCTTTCAGGAATAGCAACATTGACTCGAACATATATAGAACGGCTAAAGCCATACCGAACAGTGTTGCTTGATACACGAAAAACGATTCCGGGCTGGCGGATTCTTGCGAAAGAGGCAGTGCGTCTTGGTGGGGGGACGAATCACCGCATGGGGTTGTATGATGCAATACTTATCAAAGAGAATCACATCGCCGCTTGCGGCAGCATAAAAAAAGCTGTTGAAAAAGCACGGCGCTGTTGCAAAAACCTTAAAATCGAAGTTGAGGTTAGAACACGAGACGAGCTGCTTGAAGCGTTGCAGTGTTGTCCTGATATGATTATGCTTGATAATATGAACCTTGACGATATCCGGTATGCCGTTGCCGAGAGCGGGGGACGAATTCCCCTTGAGGCATCTGGTAATGTTACCCTTGATAATATACACAAAATAGCGGCAACCGGTGTTCAATATATATCAGTCGGCGCGCTTACCCATTCGTCACGCTCTGCTGATATCAGCATGCTCATCGAGCCAATGAGACGGGTAACATCATAATCAATTTCCATGGCCTGCGCAAAGCAATCGCATGATCCCTCTTAAAGACACAATCCCTTCGCGAACTTTCCCGTTTGTTAATTATCTTTTAATCGCTATAAATATCATCTGTTTTTTCTACCAGCTTTCGCTCGGTCCGTATGTGCAACATTTTATATCCCTTTGGGGGGTTGTGCCGCTCAGAGTCACCACGTTACAGGGTGATTTTTATCAGATTTTTAGCCCCTTTATCACATCAATGTTTCTGCACGGGGGATGGTTGCATGTTCTGGGCAATATGCTGTACCTCTATATCTTCGGCGATAATGTTGAAGACCGTCTTGGGCATGTCAGGTATCTTATCTTTTACTTATTGTGCGGTATCTGCGCCAGTGTTACTCAGGTGCTTGCAGCGCCCTATGCCCGGATACCGATGGTTGGCGCAAGCGGTGCCATAGCAGGGGTTATGGGAGCATATTTCTGCATGTTCCCGTATTCACGAATCGTTACTCTTGTCTTTATATTTTTCTTTATCGAGTTTATCGAAATACCAGCATTCTTTTTTCTTTTGTTTTGGTTTGTGCTTCAATTCTTGAATGGGACATTGTCGTTTTCAACGCAAAATGCTGCAGGTGGTGTTGCATGGTGGGCACATATCGGAGGATTTGTTGCAGGAATCCTGTTGTTGTTGGTTTTTAGAAGAAAACGGCGGTATCGGATTATATGGTCGTAGAAGGAATGTTAAGCCTGATAATCAGAAGTCAAGGTTTCCAAAATCAAAAATCTGGCAATGGATCAATGGCTACTGCTTATTATTTAAAATAACTTCGATGTTGCTGACACCGGCCCGTGCATTGTCGGTGTGCCGTTTAGGTCAATGTCCTCAAGCTTATAGTAATACGTTTTCCACAACCGCGCGTCTTTGTCTATAAACTCGTACGCCGCTCCTTGGGTTGCCATGCCTTTTGCGGGTATCAGCGCAGCATTGATTTTTGTGTACGGGCCATCTTCCGATTCAGCACGGTAGAGATTAAACCCCGCATTATCAAGTTCTGAGGCGGTTGACCAACGAATTATAACCTTATTCAGATTCGAAGTAGCAGTAAAAGAGGCAAGCTCTATAAGTGTTTGTTCACAAACATCGCCGATACCATCGCCGTCTGCATCACTTTGTTCCGGATTATAAATTGATGGGCAGTTATCGACATCATTGCATACGGTATCACCATCATCATCCCCGGTAAGACCGCACAAACCGCCGCGGACGCAACGGACATAATATTTTGCGTTCTGTTTTTTAGTAGAATAGTAGAGATCGACAAAGCCGTAAGAAAATATTACGGTCCATACTTTTGCAGGATTGTCTTTTATAGTTGTTGATGAAAAATAGAAAGATGAAAATGTATCGGGAAAGTAATCGGTATTTATCGAAGGGTTATAACGCGTTACATCAACAAGCGATTGAAGTTCATGGATATTTGGCAAACGCCAATCGGTATAACCGGCAAGATCAAGATTTTCGCAATATGCAAGCGCCTGCTGCCAGTTATATGTCCCCGGTGCACTTGACTGCTGCCACATCAATCCTGAAAACCGTGTCAGTAACCGTACCATCGCCATTATCAATAAAAATGTTACTGAAACCGCTTGTATTACCACGCACTCCCATTACTCCGCCAGGGCTGCCGGGATGGCAAAAGTTGTAAACATATCCTGTTTGCACTTGTGTATAGTAATTGCAATATGAATCACCTGCGCCGGTCGGGTCGGGATTTACGGCCCAATAATAGAGAATAAGGTTGGGAAAGTATGAGGGATCAACAGCAGGGTTTGAGCGTGAACGGTCAATAAGATAAGATAGCTCTTTGATATCAGGTAGCCGCCAGTCTTGGAAGCCGCCAAACTGCTGCTGATTAAGAATGTCAATATGGTTTTGCGCATCTTTTGATTCATATTTAATGTCTTTATCATGTATGGTGCCGTCATCGGTTTTGACCTCCCAGATGAGACCGGTGGCTGTATCCAAGACCATTGCCCAGACGGGTGCAGAATCCGGTAGAGGGTTCCCCGTTGCATCAAGTTTTACGAATGTAGGTGAAGGTGCTATGTAGTGGGCATCTTGTCCATAAAACGGTTCACCGGGTCGGGGGCAAGAAATTTCCATGGTGTTGTTATAACATTTGGTTTGCCCTGTGTCGGGAATAGGCATTGCAAAGGACGGCATCGCAAACAAAAGAATTAAAAATCCTGTAGAAATAAATTGTTTCTGCATGGCAACCCTTTTTTATAAATAGTGTTTTGCGTTTAGTGTTTTTTTTAAACTGCCCAAGGCGCACGGCTTAAAGTAAACGATTTAAGCCTTTCTGAAATCTGATTTCCGTCTCCCATATCCAAATTTTCTCACTTTAACAATTTCACCGTCGCCGACACCGGACCGTGGAATGTTGCAACACCATTAACATCAATGTCCTCCAACTTGTAGTAATACGTCTTCCACAGCCGCACATTTTTATCTACAAATTCATATTCCTCACCCTGTGTCGCCGAACCCTTTGCGCAAATTAAAGCATCGTTAATTTTTATATACGGTCCGCCTTCTGATTCGGCACGGTAAATATTAAAGCCTGCGTTAGAGAATTCGGACTCGGTAGCCCACGATACGATTACTGTTCTATCGCGTGCAGCAGCCTTAAAATATCTAACGGTAATTAATGTGGGTTCGGTTGTTGTAGTGGTAGTTGTCGTTGGGTTGACGATTTCGGCACTTGAGTCGCTGCAGATATATATTTGACTACCGGCAAGCTGTGTGTTGTCAGAAACGGTGTTATTTATGATCTTTGGATGTGAGTTTCCGCAGATGAAGATCGCGCCACCAAGCTGCGCGCTATTTGATGTGATGCTGTTGTTCTCTATATATGTTTGAATCGAGTTTGTTTGTTCAGGGTCATTAGTTGTAAAGATATATATGCCGGCACCGGATTCTGCAGAATTGTTGCGGATGGTATTGTTGGTAATATATGGATAAGCACCTTCATAGACACAAATGCCACCGCCAAGTCCAAAGTTCCCTGTTGTCGCAGGATCTGCCTTGTTTTGTTCAATGATATTTCCCCGAATTGTCGGCGAAGAACCGCGGCATAAAATACCGCCGCCAAAACCGTAATCAAAGTCATCGAGTTTCTGACCTCTCCCATTCCTAATAGTAAACCCTTCAAGGAGGGTTCGCCGGTCTTCTCCTGAATTAAAGGTGATAACAGTGCTTATGCCATTTCCGTCAATGATTGTTGCTGATGGCCCTTGAGCACTGGTAACGGTGATCTGCTTCCCTTTGAAATTGATCGTTTCACTATACACGCCTGCATACACAACAATGGTGTCGCCGTTCTGGGCAGCATTGATTGCCTGTTGAATGCTCTGCCCTGAGTTAACGTAAATCGTAGCCGTTAAGCCATAGGGGGCAAGAGGTACACCCAGGAAAAATAAGACAACTAAGAGAATTTTTCTTTTCATAACAAAATTCTCCCTGTTATTTTACTGCATAGTCAAAGATAAACGGATCGGTTGCAGAGTTTGTCAGCACCGGGAGAGCGTCGGTTTCACCTTTAATATAATATTGAAGGAATGCCGTGATTTTTTCCTTCATAACCTGATGTGCAAGATAGGTACTGATGATGCCGTCCTTTTCATCTAGAAATGAGCGGTCAACCATTGGATCAGGTTTTGTTGCAATTGAAAGGTGGTTCGCGCCTTTTATGCCGAGCATATACCGCGAATTATCACTTGATGGAGGCACATAGTTGTCAAAAGTATACCGTATCCTCTCATATCCTGTTTTATTTTCATTGCCGATTTTACCTGCGGCTACGCCGTCTTTTTCGCCGCCCATCATCAGCAGTGGCACGTTAATGGGTGATGGATAGCCGGTACCTCCTGAACCGAATGTATGGACTGCATAGACAAAGCATCCGGAAACATGGTTGGTAAAACTCCCGCCAGCAGGGCGAGGTGGTTTTTGGATTGTAGTGTTTGAGCACATCAAAGCGATAAAACCGCCCATTGAATGACCTGCAAAAATAATTTTGTTTGTATCAACTAGTCCTTCAAATAAGCTATGATTTAAATCTTCGCCTTCAGGGCCACGTGGGTTTCTTACTACGCTTATATAGGTTGATCTATCCCATGGGTTAGGCGGTGTTTTTGTTTTTACAGCGGGAGGAAGCGGGTCAGGAACACTTGCGTTGATGTTTTCAAGATAGGTTATAACCTCGGGAACGGTCATAGACGTCTGCCAGATAGAAGGCGTTGCCGTTCCCTGTGGAAAAAGATTGTTAAATTGGCCTTCAAGATTACCCCCTGTAGGCATTATTTCGGTTACCGCAAGCACGATATAACCATAACTGGCAATGTGTTCAAAAAGCCATGCATACTGGTCTATGGATACATTTGCGCCGTGAAAAAAAACCACGGCAGGGTATGGTGTACCTGAAGTATCGGCCGGGAAGAAAATCGAATACTGATCGCTGGTTCTGACATCATCAATCGCAGGATAATATATCCTACCGGTAAAACGCATACTGTCCATGGTATTTCGGTTCCAATAGTAATTACCAAAGACAGGACCCCAGATTAAGTCACCTCTGAGCGGCACTGTGATATTGAGACCTCGTACAAAATATGGGCCTTTTTCAGCATAATTGCTAAATGCGTGTGACATGCAGCACAAATAACCCAAAGCAATTGATAGAAATATTATAATTTTACTTCTCATGTTACAAACCTCCTCTACAAAATATTTTTTACAAATAATTTATAAAATAAGGAAGGCAAATAATCAAATTATTTTCAGTGGAAGCCGTAGAAATCTCTAGTATGAACCCCTATTTTAATATTTAAAGAATATAAAAAAACAAAAAAATATAGTATAAAAATATATGATACATGATTTAATTTGCTTTTGATTAATAAATGCAACACAATATACTCCTCCAGTGATTTATAGAGAGTCTCCATCTTTTTGGGATGCAGTATAGTAGAAAACTTTTCATTTGAAAACCTATGGAGTCTCATAATAAACTTTTTTGCATTGATCTAGAATCCTTTACAAGACCAATTCTTTTTTTATAAATCCTTGCCCGGTGTAAAACCATTTCTCTTGATTTTAATCCGAGATAACGCTATCCACAAAACAAAAGGTATCGGAGCTGTTAAACTGTCGGTATATTATGATTACTTTGGTGATCAATAGTTTCTGGAAGTTATGAAAAGCCAGAGCAACATCATTTACACCTATTTTTTTCTCTTCTTTTCATGAACCGTGTTTGTTTCTCTTAACAATACATGCCGCTAACGGTTGTAATCAAGCCGTTCCACACTGGAACGAGATCATCGAATAGAGGAGGTGGATATGAAATCGCAAAAAAATAAATCAAAAGCTGAAATCAAAAGAGCCATCATCGAATTCTTGAATGCAACCTCAGGCCAGATTGATCCCAAACCCGGCAAAAAGAGCTGCGGCATCCGGCATCGCAATTGTCTTGTGCTCGCCACCTGCGCTGACAACAAGCCGCGTGCGACCGTGCTTGAATTTTTCAACGAAGGCATGACCTTATACATCTTCGGCGAGCCGGGCGGCAAAATCGGCAATATTAAAAGAAATCCTATAGTTTCGGCAGTCGTTTATGAGCAACCGCTTGATCACTCCAAATTCCAGCGGAGTCTGCAGCTTTTCGGAACTGCGGAG
>JAOAHH010000082.1 GCA_026415325.1 Thermodesulfobacteriota bacterium
CCAGCGGATTTGCGGGAAATGTCTGAATACCGAGCCACTGGATCGTGCTCTCATAGTCCCGGCCGGGAATAACCACCGTAGCCTTAATTTCTGACACACAGGCCTTTTCAAACACATTGCCCCTCAAGGCGCGGACGATAACACTCCCCTTGCCGCCGATAAAATCCTGCTGCACCGTTTCGGTCTGCGTTCCGGGGTCAAATTCTGTCAATGTTGATAAAAAACGTTCGCGAAGGTTTATGAGAAACGGATGGGAGAGCAGTGTCATAAAAGCATCTCCTCATAAATAGGGATTTATTCCGTGAAATCTGACGTGCTGCCTTGCGTCTATGCACCGTAACGCAAAAAGCTCTTTTTACCTCTTTATCTCTTAACCTTTCATTTTTCCCCGTGTGCCGTGCGCCGTTACAGGCGTAAGCAACAACGCGCCGAACCGACCATTACTGCTTTGCACTTTGGTTGTCAGCCTCCTGTGCTGGTATCGGCGCGACCGGCGCAACCGGCTTGTTGATATGCTGATCTATTTTTTCAGGGAAAATATCCGGTACGGTTTCGGGTATGGTAGTGGTGCTTTCAGGTGGGATATCTTCAACCTCAGGTGTTGCATTGTCAGACCCGAGAATCACAATACAGATTCGCCTATTGCGCGGATCGTTGGGGTTTTCCTTTATAAGCGGTCGTGTCGCCGCATAACCCACAACCATACCGATGCGCTCGGGATACACACCCGCAGCTTCAAGAAAGCGGCGGGCTGCATTACCGCGCTCGGTAGAGAGCTCCCAATTTGTCATCTTCTTGCCCGGCGCGAAACTAACCGCATCAGTGTGACCTTCAATAGCGATTTTGTTCCCCAGTGTCTTCAGTTTTTCGCACAGCACACCGAGTATGTTTTTCCCATTAGGATTGAGTTCGGCGCTTCCAAGCGGGAATATCGGTTTTCCTTCTGCATCCATGATCTCGATGCGCACATCCTGTTTGTGGATACTGACCGATATCTGGTCTTTGTAGGCGCTCAGTTTCTTTTGGATCGTCTCGTTCAAATCCCGTTTCAATTTCTGCCGCTCGATATCCCCGCGCTTGACCTGCGTTTGGTTATCAACCTTGCCTTCACCGGGTGTTGGTGGTCGTTTATCGGTGTCAAGCTGGGGGATTTTAGACAACTGCTCGTCCGTCCCCGCAGCATCAGGAAGCACACCCTTGCCTTCGGCTATAAGGCTCCATCCACCTTTGTCGAAAATCGAATAGTATTTGAAATAGTATGAGAGCTTTGCCTTCTTTTCAGGCGAGACCATATTGATCAGCCACATCAGCAGAAAGAACGCCATCATTGCGGTCACAAAATCCGCATAGGCCACTTTCCACGAGCCGCCGTGTGCGCCACCGCCGGTGACCTTTTTTACCTTTTTGATGATAACAGGCTTGCCAGCCTCTTTCACTTTTCGCGCGCCTTTCTCAGGGACGCTTCAAGCTCTGCAAAGGAGGGCTTCTCATGGCCGGGGATCGCGCGTCTGCCGAACTCAACCGCAAGCTGAGGCGGCGATCCGCCGACATACGCAACAAATGCGGTTTTGATGACCTGAAATGTGATGAGATCTTCTTCGGCCTGATGCTCAAGATTGGTACCCATCGGGCCAACAAACCCATAGCACATCAGCACGCCCAAGAACGTACCAAGGAGTGCAGCACCGATACTATGGCCGAGCACCTCGGGCGGTTCATTGATCTTAGCCATGGTCAGCACAACACCGAGAACCGCTGCCACAATACCAAGACCCGGAAGACCGTCCGCAATCTTTGACACTGCATGCGCGGGAATCATATTGTGATGTTTGCGGGTGTCGATCTCCAGTTCCATGAGCGTTTCAAGGTCAGGCGCCTGGACCGCGCCGGTAATAACGACTTTGAGATTATCGCAGATAAAACTAACAATCGCATTATTTGCCATCACCGAACTATACTTCTTAAAAATTTCGCTTTTGTCGGGATGTTCAATATCGTTTTCAATCCCGATCATGCCTTCGCGCCGCATCTTTGAAAAAAGCTGGTACAGCAAACCAAGCACATTTAAATAGTGCTCTTTGGAATGGCTCTTTGCCTTGAATATCGAGCCGAGAGCGCTGACGGTTGCCATGAGAACGTGCTTGGGAGAGGAGATGATGAATGCACCGGTTGCAGCACCGAAAATAATGACAAGCTCCGCAGGTACGATCAGGGTGCTGGGGTTACCCCCTTCCATAATAAACCCGCCGAGAACACAGCCGATCACAACCAGTATTCCGATAATTGCGAACATAGGTTGCTTCCCCTAACGTAAGGTCTGATGCATGCCGCTATTCAAGCTGCCGCTGTTTGCGTATAATTTCACGCTGACGGTTGAGCGTGTATTGAATAAGACGGTCGCGGATTTCGGCGTCCATATCGACAAACTGAACAGCAACCCCATACCCCGCACTGCCAAGGTTTTCTACACTAACCACCTGCCCGTATACCACAACGCTGACCATCGGCGTAGTGGGAAGTAACATCTTCACTTCGAGCATATCGCCCTGTTCAACCTTCTCATGCATGGTGAACTTAATGCCGGAAGCGCTGACATTGACATGCTGCGGCTCTGCCTCAACGGTTTCAGGCTCGAGGTTCAGACGGTCAAGAATCCGGTTGAGCTTTTCATCAAGCGACACCAGCAGGTCCCAGAGTTTAGGGTGGATGGTATCATCCGGTGGGGAACGGTCGATTGCCTCTTTGCTGAAGGTGATCGTCATTGACGCCTTTTTATCAAGGAGTTCCTTATCAACTTTCCGGGCAACGACCGGGAAAAAGTCATCAACCCTGAAGTATTCCTGCTTGTCAGTCCGCAATCGTCGGAGGTTGATGACCGATGCATCGGCGCTGATGATTTGGGCATTGTAACTTGCATCAGCACAGATGATAATCAGATATTGCCCTGCAGCTAGTGGCGGAAGCGCTTCAGTTTTTGTCTCAAGGACGATGGCATCTTCGTCGGCAGAACGAATCTTGGCACTGTATTCGACCCGCTCACCAATAAAACGAAATCGTACTGCATCACCTGCTTTAAGTCCCATAAAGCACCTTTACTGTACAGTAAGCATTGTGTTCTTTAATAAACAGTATAATAAATCATAATCCCTACTTCTGGCAATACAAAAGCCCGACCCCAAACAGAAAAACAGATGGCTCTCGTGGCAGTTGCATTATGTGCTCTGTATATCGTCCTACACCGTGATAAACTTGATGCTTACCTCATCTGCCGCTCGTTGCTTATTGTGTGTTGCCCGATGTTGCGATCTGGATCAGTTCTTCAACCATAGTTGCCGCCGGACCTCTGCGTTTGATGCGCGCTTTGCACTTGCGCAGAAACGGGAGCGCACGGCATGCATGTTCTCGCAACGCACGGTATGCGGCATACCGCACCTGCATATCTCCATCCTCAAGCAGCCGGCAAAGCGCCGCAAAACCGTCAGCATCAGGCGCTGCCCCAAGCGCATGGCAGAAAAACCTGCGCACTGTGCTGCTGGAGCTGCGCTGCACTGTATCACGGTATGCTGCAGGCACCGGTGCCCGCAGTTTATACAAGCCTCGCAGCGCCATTGCCTGAACTGCCGGGTGGTTATGTGCAAGAAAGTGCAGAAAAAGCTGTTGAGAAGCATTGTCCTCTCTATCACCGATCGCATAGAGAAAAACCGTCAATGCACGGATATCTTCCAGCTCATTGCGCACAAAGGTATACACTGCGTCGGGGGAGCTATGGCACAAACGTTTTACAGTCTCTTCAATTGTCCGTTGCACCGAAACATTTTTGATATCAGCGTAGCGGCAGAGCAGCGGCAGCACCGCAGGACCGCGCGCCGCAAGAAGCTCTGCAGCACGGTTCCATGAGTTTTCAAGAAACAGCGGCGCTTCAAGTTCCGGCAGCGTTAAGGTCTGATTATCTCCGTCCGGTGTCATATCACGGCGGTGGTACACCGGAGGAGAACGGGTCAGTTTCTCATGCCAGAGCAACCCCATGCCCTCACAGCCGATACATGCAACACCGATATCGCCGCAGCGTCGAAGATATGGTTGCGAGAGAGGTTCGGGAAACGAATCGAAACCAGTGCGATCGATAAACACACCGAGGCTTACCATATCGCGGCGATCGTCATAGGCGCCGCATCCGCGGAGTGTATTCCCTTTGCCACTATAGGTATCATCCCCGTGTTCGTCGAATAAAAACCCAAACCCGGCACTGCTTCCCGCACCCTGGCTCAGCCACGTTGCTTCATAGCGGTCATTCCCGAACCGGTCATACAGCATGCCCATACCATAATCATGGCCACACCCCTGCGAGACACCCCACGACGTGTACCGGTCATCCCCGCCTGTATCGGCAAGCACCCCGACAGCGTCATGCACGCCGGCGCCTTGTGCATATCGTCGGGCATGATACACATCTGCACCTGATGTATCAATCAGCATTCCCATCCCAAGCCAATACCCTGCCCCTTGGCAAAAATAGCTCCCCTGATACCGGTCATTGCCGCTGCCGTCAGCAAGAATACCGATACCGCCTGCGGCAAAATCACGCATTCCAAGTCCAAACCCCTGTGCATAGGTCTGAAAAGCGCCTGCCTGCTCACGCGCATCGACGACTGTCATCCCCGCCGTGTACGTATCATCGCCGGAGCGATCGATCAGCATTCCGATACCGCCCGACATCCCCATTCCCTGACCGTAGAGATCGCAGCGGTATACATCATTGCCGCTGCCATCATAGAGAATACCCATCCCAAGCACCGCAGCGCCCTGCCCCAGCATACCGATTTCGTAGGTGTCATCGCCCTCACCATCAACAACAATACCAACCCCTAAAAAACCAAACCCTTGCCCGTAGCGCGAACTCGCATATCGGTCATTCCCTTGCAGATCGACGATAGCACCAACCCCTGTAAGCCCTGCTCCGGGGACGGCATGATCGGTTCCTATGTAGCTATCATTGCCGGCACGGTCGATAATCACGCACAGCGGTGCCTGTTCGGTAAAACAATAGGTATCATTGCCACCGGGATCGTAGAGCACAAGCGGCATAAGTCCGGTATACCGGTCGTCACCCTCGCTGCCAATCACAATCCGGCCAAGAGGGGTTGCGATACTTTGCGGAGCAGGTGTTGCACCGGTGCCGCGGCTGCTGGTTTCAATAAATGATGCGATCGCTCGAGCAACGACATACGCCGCTTGGGCAATGGAGCGACGATGGATGCGTTCTGCATACTGACAAACCTTTTCCAGCGCACGCTGATGCTCCCGTCGCGTTCGGCCTTCCCGGGTATCGCCTGCCATAAGATAGTGCATGATTTCATCTCTCACTGCCGCAAGCTCATCACGAGTTACATCCTCAAATGCCTTGCCCAGCAGCGCATCGGCAGCAGAGAGGCTCCACACCAGTGCTCGAAGTTCCTCCGGCACCGCAGGATTAGGATCACAAAAAGCGTTGGTTTTCATTGAATCAATGTCGGCATCAAGCAGTATTGCTGCAAGTGCCACGATATCCGAAAGCGACCTGTGTATCCGACGGTCGATGTCATCAACAAAAGAAACCGCAGCCGCAGGTGTCTGTAAGAGCCCTCTGACCGTGCTGAGCATAAGCGGCACCTCATGTGTTGTGACATGGTGCAACGTAAGATCGCGCCGCTCAAGCATCACGGTTTCAAGCGCAGTGTCAAGCATGGTGCGCCCGTGCGCATTCGGTTTGAGATATCCGTCCAGAGAACCGCATCCGGCGCAAAACACGGTGCTTACGAAAAGGGAGATTAACAAAAAAAGGCTGCTCTCCATGGTTGTTTGGTTTTGAGGTGCCATGCTCTGTCCCGTTTGTGTTTTCTGAAGACCCACATACAAACAGCCTTCTTAACGGTCAAGACAAAAATTATCATCCGGCCGCATTTCTCCAGTTGCTCTATAGAAAAAAATAGGATATGTATGCGCCGAAACAAAAATTTGTTTTTGAACTATCACTGCTTTTGGGGAGGAGAGCCATGAGAAAGGTGCAGGGGCTATTGCTTTGTCTAACGCTGTCCGTGTGCTGTGTTTCGGTTGCCACTACTTCCTTTGGCGGCGGTTTTGCGCTGTATGAAGGCAGCGCCCGCGGCAATGCGCTGGGCGGATCGGTCATCGCCAAAGCAAACGATCCAGCAGCAATCTTTTTTAACCCCGCAGGCATCACCCAGCTTCCGGGCAAACAGATTGCCATGGGAGCAACCATAATCATCCCTTCAACCCACATGACCACCGAGCAGTGGGGACGCAGTGAAGATTCAAAGCTCAAATGGAACTACTTTGTGCCCCCCTACGCCTACCTTACCTACCAACACAGTGACCGGCTGTGGCTTGGGGTTGGTGTTTTTGCGCGCTTTGGGCTGGGAACCGAATTTGATGAAGACTGGCCCGGCCGTTTTAACAGCTACAATGCGTTTGTGCGCGTGGTTGAACTCAACCCCAATGTTGCCTGGAAGGTAGATGAAAAGTTGTCTGTTTCGGTCGGTGCAAGTGTGGCACGGCTTGATCTAAAGCTCGAGTCAAAAGCGCCACTGTTTGATTACGATACGAGCCTTACCGGCAATGGCATGGGTTTTGGCTATAATTTCGGACTGCATTACAAACTGGTTGACTGGGTAATGCTCGGGCTTTCCTACCGCAGCAAAATGCACCTTGACGTGAGCGGCCGCGCCGACTTCATCCGGCCCGATTGGGCAGGCAGGCTGTTTCGCGACGGTAAAGCAACATCTACCGTCACCTTGCCCGATGAGCTGATGATGGGTGTCAATTTTCAGTTGCGCGACAACCTGAGCATCGAGCTGAGCACAATCCTGACCCGCTGGAGCTCGTTTGATCAGATGAGCATATTGTTTGACAACGATGTGGCAGGGATGGGCCGTGTCACCAAACGTAAAGACTGGCGTGATGTGTGGCGGTATCAGATCGGCATTGAATACGGCGTGTCATCATGGTGTGACCTGCGTGCCGGATATGTGTATGACAACGGGCCGATTCCCCGCCATACCGTGGACTACCTTGTTCCCTCAAACGACCGGCAACTGTTCTGCGTCGGAACCGGATTCAAATGGCGCGCGTGGACAATCGATTTCTCCTACATCTATCTGATCGGTGAAAACCGCAACTATAACGCGCGGCCTGAGGACGGCGTGCTCAAGGGGAGGGCACACGAAGGCGACACGCATCTGATCGGTTTTGGTATAGGCTATGCCTTTTAATCTGCCCAAAAATAGGTTTTCCCATGCCCCTGTTGCAGAAAAAAAGCTCCCCATCGATCAACTGCGGCTTGCAGTGGAGGCGTAGCATGTATGCGCTATCGTCTGTGTATCTTTGATCTTGACGGCACGCTGATTGATAGCCGACATGCCATTGGAGCGGCACTTCAGGAAACAGCGCGCGAACTGAAATTAGATGAGGTTGAAGTTAGCCAATTTGCGCTTTACATAGGTCTTCCCCTCGACAGTATTCTCCAAAAACTTGGTTTTCGCGATATTGAACAGGCACGCGCTGTTTATAGAAAACACTATTACCGATTCATACATACCGAAAAACCCTTTCCGGGGATTCCCGAACTTTTAACCAGGCTCCACGGGAAAGTTTCACTCGCCATAGCCACCAACAAAAGCCTCAAGGGGACCGAGAGGACATTGCGCCATACCGGACTTTTTCCTTTTTTCGATGTGCTTGAAACCATAGATCAAGGCATCCCAAAACCTCATAGATATACCTTTGACAGAATCTGCGAATTTTACAGGCAACGCGGCTCCATATTTTTGCCGCATCATTGTCTCATGGTAGGGGACAGCCCCATCGACATGGCATTTGCTGATAACGCCGGTATCCATGCCGCTTTTGTACGGTGGGGATTCCATACAGAAGCGTGCCTCCCTATAAAACCGTTGTATGCCGTTTCTACACCCGATGAGCTGTATTCCATTCTCTGTGAGTAAAACGCACCCCCACCGACAGCGTAACCTACGGTGCAACTATGAGCTTACTCGATAGTGCTGACAAGCGGTATCGGCAGAGAGAAATGAGATGCGGGTTTCAAAGGTTACCAGATGTTGTGGAAAACACATAAACACACAGGCAGTGCGGGGAACAACATTTCCTTTCATGATGCATAGCAATATCGTGCCCAAACTCACGGGCAAAGGTTTCGTATTCGACAGGACATATTGCCTCGGCGATCCTGTCGAGCAAATGCGCCCTGCCGGCCTTCGTGATATGGTTCACCCACGGGCAGTTGCCGATGTGTATCTTAAAGCCTCCTGAAGCCAAAGGCTGTATTGTATAGTCATAATCTTCTGCTGCAAGCTTGAACTCAATTGCCGCGCGCAGGTTCTCCACGCCATTCCCCAGCGATAAGAGCTGTTTAATTGTCCGCGCTTCAATCTTTGGCAACACCTTCCAGACGGCAACGTCGAGCTCAAGCGCCGTATCAAACGAAAACGCCTCCTCAACCTTGACAAACCATAGACCGTCAACGCTCAGGAAACATTTCTTGAAGTATTCGGCGACAAGCTTTTTGGCGGGCTTTTTTTTATTCATGGTCCCATGTCGTGTGTGTGGCGGATGAGAAGCGAGCAGTGGGCAGCAATAAGGTTGTTCATTAACTGTTTACCGCTCTCTTTTTACGTGCTCGTGCTCAATACGTCTGTTTAACAATGCCTCTCGGGCTAATCTCAATCTGTGCTCCGGTGAGGGTATGCGGCACGTTACCGCCGACTCTTAAAATCAGATAAAAATCATCGGTTTTGCCGTCTCCCTCAAGATCGATCGGCTGATAGTTTAAAAAATTCTGAAAGCCTGATTGTTCTGCAGTGTCATAAAGCTGTGCGCCGTGACGGCTGCACAAGGTGGCAAGCTGCGTCCAGGATGCCAAATCCCCTGCATCGGGGAAACCGGCATCATTTGATGACGATGCAGCATTGATAAGCGCAGTACGTATGGTATGCGCGGTGGCATGGGCAGCCGCAAGTGCAGATTTTTGTCGGTACTGGATAAAGGAAGGGACCGCCACGGCTGCCAGAATTGCAATGATGGCAACGACAATCATAAGTTCAATCAATGTAAACCCTCTATACATTGGAGGTGATGCAGCAGTATATGCCATAGTATCCCCCTCGACATGTGTTGTTTACCTCTCCGATGTGCCTGTTTTCCTGCTCACCCTTCTCCCCGCTTTATATACGTCTATAAACCGGAGTTTTCCCTGTTCGGTGTACAGATACGTTGTGCCCTCACGCACGCCGTTAACAAACATTCCTTCCCCGAGCAGAACGCCGTCGGGACTGAATACCTTAACCGTGCCATCCACCTCTCCGTCCTTAAATCTGCATTGAGCCTTGATCCTGCCGTTTTCATGGTAAAGCGTTGCAGTGCCGTTGCGTTTTCCGGCAACATAGGCAACCTCTGCCCTGAGGGTACCCTTTTCATCATACCGCTTCATCATGCCGTCGAGCTTGCCGTTGATGTAAGATTCTTCGCCCATGAGGGTGCCATTCTCGAAATATTTTTTGGAAAGGCCGTTGAGCTGTCCGTCCTTGAGCATATATTCAGAGCGGATGCCGCCGCCGGGGTAGAAAAACCGTATGACTTCTGCTTCGCAGACATCTGCCATCGCAACACAGAAAAAGATGCTCACAACAATCCCACCAATCTTTTTCATGATCCCTGCTCTGGCAATATAATGCGTTTTATTGTAATTCGTGGCTCAAAATTCTAAAATCCAACATCCCAAAATTATTCACGGTTAGCGTACCGCGCTCAATTTATACCCCTTTTCCGAAAAATCAACCACTATTTTACGGTCAACACCGGTCCTTGTCCCCTGTCATAACGGTCTGCAAAAGCAGTTGCTGCCCTCAAACAATCATGCATAAACACGTCTATTAAGAATTAATATCGTGGAGTTCGGCCGCAGAAGCAATCCTTGCCCTTCAGATGCAGATTGAACAAGGCAACCATGCCCTATGAGCGGGGTTGCCTTTTATGCTCTAATAATTTTGTATTCTGCATGAAAAACAGTATAATAAAGGTGTCATAAGCGAGCCTGTGCGAAACAGCACTGGTTTTCACGAAAAGCAACAACAACATGCACAGCATGCAATTGCGATTATCCTAATACCACAACCCAGATAAACCATAATTCATGAAGACAAATCTTCGCATACTTGCCGACAAGCACGGCACACCCCTGTTCATCATTGACCACGACAGAATCCGCAAAAACTACCGCCTGTTCAAGAAGCACCTGCCGCGGGTGCAGGCCTATTATGCGGTGAAAGCCAATTCCAATCAGGAAATCATCAGAACGCTGTTTGACGAAGGCGCGAGCTTTGACGTTGCCTCATACAACGAGTTCATGCAGGTGTACACCTACATCAAGCATTTTGAGAAAAAGGATAAACACTTTTACATCTGGGACAAAATCATCTTTTCAAACACCATCAAAGACCGCGAGACACTCCGGAAAATAAAAAAATACCGGCCGCTGGTTACCTATGACAACAGCGATGAGCTGAAAAAGATCAGACACTACTGCCCGACTGCCGGGCTCGTGCTGCGCCTCAAAGTTCCCGACATCGGCTCGCAGGTCGAAATGAGCTCAAAGTTCGGCATCGAACCGGGTGAAGCCATGGCGCTCATCGAACAGTCTTTTGATCTGGGCATGGTCGTTGAAGGCTTGAGCTTCCATGTCGGAAGCCAGTGCACTAACTTTGACAACTACACCACGGCGCTGCAAATAACCGCCGAGATCTTCGGTGAAGCACGCAGGCGGGGTTATCCGCTGAAAATCATTGATATCGG
>JAOAHH010000145.1 GCA_026415325.1 Thermodesulfobacteriota bacterium
AGATGTGTATAAGAGACAGGGGCGGCGGCGCATGCAGGTGCTGAACGGCTGAGCATGGTTGCAGCAGAGATGGAGGCGGCGGCGCGTGCCGGAGATCTCCGTGCCGTGAAGGAGCGGATGACCGAGCTCGAAGAGCAGTTTGCTCTTTATAAAAAAACTGCTCTCGCGGAATGCTAAAAGCATGCTCCACAAAAACCTATACCATACTTTAATAACAGGGAGACGGTACCTATGCGTATTCTGATTGCCGAAGACGATACAACGTCACGTTTTGTCCTTGAAAATCTATTGAACAAGGAAGGCCATGAGGTTGCCGTCGCGCTCAACGGTGCCGAAGCATTGAAGATGCTGCAACAGCCCGATGCGCCCCGGCTTGCCATTCTTGACTGGATAATGCCTGAGATGGACGGGTTGGAGGTTGTTCGTCAGATTCGGCAGCAGCATACCGAGCGGCCGCCGTATATCATCATGCTGACCACCAAGGCCGAAAAGGCCGATATCATAACCGGACTGCGGGCAGGCGCGAACGATTATCTGCCAAAACCGTTTAACGCCGGAGAGCTTTACGCCAGGATTGAAGCAGGCAGACGAATGATCGAAATCCAGGATGCCCTTGCCGATAAAATCGCGGAGCTGCAGCAAACGCTTGAGCATATAAGAACCCTTCGCGGACTTTTGCCTATTTGTGCAAACTGTAAAAAAATAAGAAACGATCAAGGATACTGGGAAAAGGTGGAAGTCTACATTCGGAACCACACCGAAGCAGACTTTACACACGGCATATGCCCCGAGTGTGCAAAAAAACTCTACCCCGAACTCTACCCATAGGAATGGAGTTTTTGTTGGGCAATATAAGCGGCAATAAACGCGTTGATTTTTTCCTCGATCATGCGTTCGCTTGCATGAAGTTCTTCTCTATTTGAAAAATCAGATTCAAGACTCACCAGTATTTTATCATACTGCGAACCGGGGATGCCCCAGCGCTTCTGATAATCGATGCGCGCTATGGTGTATTCTGTAGCGGTAAAAAAATATTTTCCAAGGCGCGGAGCCGCTGCTTTAAACGGCCAGTGCTCTTTGAGCAGAAAAAAATCCCTCAAAGCTTTAAGTGCTGCAGGATGCATGAGGTTGCGCTCACGAATGCTGTCACCGATTCTGTTTTCAACCTGCCTGAAAAATTCCTTGACCAAGTCAATATCCGTAATGATAAGACCGTATAGGTACCAATCATCGATACTGTAAATAACAGCCTTCTGCTCAATGGTGGTGAGGCAGGAATATCCCGGGCAGAAGTGATTTTGGCAAATATCACGGCCATAGAGGCAGAGATCTCGAAGATCATTCCCGTTATTGACTTTTGGATGTGCCAAGCAACCAACCCGTTTGCGTTCAGGATCAATAAAACCGAGAAATTCACAATTATAAATGTCGCTACACAGTTTTGTCGACTCGATTCGTAATTCACGTTCACTCCGATATGCTTCAATACTATTTCTAGGAAGGTGAACGGCAAGAAGTTCGGTCTGCAAGGAAAGAAGTGCGGTCAGCGTTGACCGGGAATGATCATGCCAGTTATAGAGACCGCAGCAGGCGCCGCAGGACTTGCTGCAATCAGGCTGACAGAGATGGATAGGATGATATGCTTCTTGCATGTACATTGTCATGGTTATTTGTCTGGTGAGCGCAAACCGATATTATATGGAGATTGTATAAAAATCTTCGGCAATGATCACCTCACCAGGGAAAACGTTCTGCACGATCGCTTGAATGTCGTATGCGTCGCAGGCAGGGTAGAAATGCGTGAGTATAAGCCGACGACATCCGGATTCACGGGCAATACGAGCAGCAAGGGTAGGGGTAAGATGCCCGGAACATGGTCGATCATCAGGGAATGAGCATTCGAGAATCAGGAGATCAGTGCCTGTGGCAAGATCGATAATGCCTTGACAGTACCCGGTATCGCCAGAATAACCTATCGTTTTTCCTTCGCTGTCTTCAATGCGGATGGCAATACTTGATTCGGTATGTTCAACGGATACGCTTTTGAACAAAAACCCGGCTTCGGTAATCGGTGAATTCTGTATTTCCCGTATCGTCATCGTAAAGCGATGGGGCATAATCCAGTGACCGTACACGTTACATAATCCGTCGTAAAAGGTGCGAAAACCGGGCGGGCCGAGAATCAAGAGATCTTTCATCCGTGGGGCATCGGGATTGTAATTTGCACAAAATAAAAAGGGCGTAAAATCGGCAGTATGGTCGATGTGGAGATGTGAGTAGATAAGAATGTCGATGTCAGAAATGCTTACGCCTGCTTTTATAAGTTGACGAAGTGATCCAGGGCCTAAGTCGCACACAATCGTATTACTGCGCGTGCGTACAAGAATACAAGGGGATGAACGTCGGACGGAAGGTACTGCAGTGCCACTACCAATGATAGTTATATCCATCTCAAGGTACGTTTAAGGATGCCATTGAGACGATATTATCCGACTTCTGTAATTTCGTCAACGTTCCTTGCCTTCCTTTCCGTAAAAGCTATACGACAAGACAGCTTCAGAAGAAACGAAAAAAGTATCACGAAAGGGCATAGAAACTTTTTGCTTGACAAGACAATATTCTTATTTATGCTAAACAAACATTGTTTATGGCATACTGATGAGGAGCAGAAGAAACAACCAGAAGGATTCCATCAACGAGTAGGACGGGAATATGTATCAGGAAGAGGATTTGAAATACACAAAAACACACGAATGGGTCAAGATTTTTAAGAACGGCCGCGCACGGGTCGGGGTAACCGATTACGCACAGCGGCGCTTCGGAAAAGTTCTGTTTGTAGAACTCCCCGAAATCGATAACGAATACGAACAGTTTGATTCATGTGCGGTGATAGAAGCGGATAACACACTCTCAGAGGTTTACGCGCCGCTCAGCGGTAGAGTGATTGCCGTCAACGAAGAACTCGAGGAAGATCCAACCATCATTAATCATGATCCTTACGGAGATGGGTGGATGCTTGAGCTCGAACTGCTCCACCGTGATGAAATCGAGAGCCTTATGGACTATGACGAATACAAGCGGTATCTTGAACAGGAGGCCGATGCATCATAGTTTCGTCATGTGCTGTTCGGCCCCATTTGCCCGCCGCATCACAGGTCCGCACTGTCAAACCCACACCATGTAATCATCGTTGTAATGTCTTCCCGAGACGAGCGGAATGTATTGATAGGGTTTGTTGTATCGGGATAGCCGAGTGCGAGTGACAAAACCACATCAAGCTCACTCGGAAGCTCAAGGTGGGCATGGATGACATCTTTGTACAGAAGGGTAAGGGCAATGGCACATGTTCCTATACCGCGCGCATGTGCGGAAAGCATGATATTTTGTGCTGCCATGCCGATGTCCAACAGTTTACTACTGGGCAATGCGCGATGAAGCGCTATGAAGATAACGACCGGCGCACCATAAAACCTAAAGCTGCCGGATTCTATAAAAGACCGTTGCCCGTCGCTGATTGTGGAAAGAAAAGGACGCAATTCGCGGAAAAGTTTTTTTGTGCGCTCAACAAAAACTGGAGGAATTGTATTGCCGCGTGAAGGGTCGTAGGCATGCTGCTTTTGTATCCGTGCTTGTTGGAGTGCATCGCACAAAGACAAAAGGGGCTTTCCGGTAACTACGATAAAATGCCATGGCTGCTGGTTTGAAGCAGATGGTGCCCAGTGCGCGTCTTCAAGAATTGCCAAAAGCGTTGGCCGGTCAACAGGTCGCTGCTCGAAGCTGCGAATACTTGACCGTGACCTGATGGTTGTGAAAACGTCGGCTATCAGCATGTCAAAAATCGTTCAAAAAAATACGGCACTGAGCACTTTTCCCGATGATCGGGTAAGTTATGCGTTTTGCTTATCGGCAGCAAGCGCTTCAACAAGCTTGGTATAACATTCATCGACATCCTGGAGGCGTTTTTCGGCATTGCTGATAAGCAGACCGATTTCGGTGATAAGATCGCGAAGCCGTGCAAAGTCGATATCCTGCTCCTGATCGAGGCACTGCGCAATCTCCGTAAACTTATGGCTGAGCATGCTGGCACTAGCAACAAAGAACTTGCATTCTTCGTACTCATCACGAATGATGGTTTGAAGATTTTGTTTTAAAAAAGATGATACTGGAGCCATTCAGAGTAGAACGGGTTTGAAAATCGATGCGCAGTGCTGAACTATTAAAAAGCTTGCGTTATGGCTTGCTTATTATTATATACCAGTACCGGGCCGCTTGGGCAAGGAAAAATGTATCGTTATAGATATATTGATCGGAGGGATTAAAATGGCTGAAATAAAAAGCAGTTATGAAAAGGCTCTCGAAAAACTAGATCGACTTGGCATTGAACAGCCGCGTAATCTGACGGCCGAGCAAAAGGAGAAAATTGCGCGCATTCGGGAAGAATACGATGCAAAAATTGCTGAACGGAAAATTCTGTTGCAGGGAACCGAGGAACTGCCGCGGGAGATTGCTTTTCTTGAACGTGAACGGGAACGAAAAATACGCGAGGTATATGACACTGCGGACATCCAATAAATCAGGCGAGAGATGCCATGGATTGCATTGTAATTGAGGGCGGAAAACAACTCAACGGCGAAGTGCGCGTCAGCGGCTCTAAAAACGCTGCACTCTGCATCATGGCAGCGACGGTGCTTGCTCCCGGATATCATACAATCGCCGGACTCCCGATGCTGCGCGATATTACAACCATGCGTCGTATTCTCGAACATCTCGGCGCCTTAGTCAACGGTACCGATCAGATGTGCATCCAGACTGAGACACTCACCGGCGTTGAAGCACCTTATGATCTAGTCAGAACAATGCGTGCATCGTTTCTTGTGCTTGGGCCTTTGCTTGCCCGTTTCGGCCGTGCACGGGTATCGCTCCCAGGGGGCTGTGCTATTGGTGTCAGACCAGTCGATATACATCTCAAGGCCCTTGCAGCCCTGGGCGCTGATATAGCCATCGAACAGGGGTATGTTGTTGCGACATGCAAAAAACTTCGCGGCACAACGATTCTTCTTGACGCTCCGACCGTCGGGGGCACCGAAAACATAATGATGGCAGCATGTCTTGCCGATGGCACCACAGTAATTCAAAATGCCGCACGTGAGCCTGAGATTGTCGAGCTTGCAAATGCGCTTCGTATGATGGGGGCAGAAATTCAGGGTGATGGAACGCATACGATCGTTATCCACGGTGTTCGGGAACTAAGGCCGATGAACTATACAGTGATGCCGGACCGTGTAGAGGCCGGAACATTAATGATTGCTGCAGGAATTACTGCAGGAGACGTCATCATAACCAACTGCCCAGTCCATACCCTGACGGCAACTATAGAAAAGTTATCCGAAGCAGGTTGCAGTGTCGAGGTTGGTGATTCCCGGGTCAGGGTAACGCGGCGGGGAGCTCTTCATCCAGTTGAGATAACAACCGCACCGTATCCAGGTTTCCCCACTGATATGCAGGCACAAATCATGGCGCTGTTGACGCTCGCCGAGGGCACATCGCTTATTCGTGAAACGATTTTTGAAAATCGTTTCATTCATGTTGCCGAACTTGACCGCATGGGAGCACGGATAAAAGTTGAACGAGATCTTGCCATCGTTATGGGCGTCCCCTATCTGACCGGCGCCCGCGTTATGGCAACGGATCTCCGTGCAAGCGCATCGCTGATCCTTGCAGGGCTTGCTGCACAAGGGACGACTGTTGTTTCCCGCGTTTATCATCTAGATCGCGGTTATGATGGCCTTGAAAAAAAATTGCAGCATTTGGGCGCTTCAATTTGGCGGCAGAAGGAACCTGCACAAGGGCTTCATTGAGATATGCCATGCCCAATTTGGAAGAGGTGATAATGAAGGTATATACATACAGGGACAAAGCCTGTAGGGTTTTTCTTGAATCGATGCGCAATCGCAGTGCATCATTGACGACCACCTTACTACCGACTGTAGAGGATATTATAAGTCAAGTGCGCAAAGGCGGTGATCGGGCACTTCGGCAGCTCACAAAAAAGTTTGATGGTCATACCCGAATCAGTGTTCCGGTCAGGGAAATTCGCACGGCATATCGCAAGATTTCACCTGAGCTGCATGCAGCATTGCATGAAGCACGGCAACGGATTATTGCATTTCACCAGCAGCAATTGCATACGTCATGGCTGCGCACAGGACCTTACCACGAAGTGTTCGGTCAAATCGTACGACCTCTTGAACGGGTCGGTATCTATGTGCCGGGGGGTAAGGCCGTTTACCCATCGTCGGTCCTTATGAACGCGCTCCCGGCACGGGTTGCCGGCGTTCAGGAAATTGTCATGGTGACGCCCGGAACGGCGCGCGGTATTGATGCTGCAATCCTTGCGGCTGCGGATATGTGCGGGATCGAAAGGGTATATCAGATTGGCGGTGCACAGGCGGTTGCCGCACTTGCATACGGAACGCAGACGGTCCCGCGGGTGGACAAAATCGTTGGCCCCGGCAATATCTATGTTGCGCTCGCAAAAAAACTGGTATACGGCGACGTGGCAATCGATATGATTGCGGGACCAAGTGAAATATTGATCGTTAATGATGGAAGCGGTGATCCGGACTGGGCAGCGGCAGACCTCCTCTCACAGGCGGAACATGATGAAATGGCATCAGCAGTATTGATTACTACAAGTGTGGTATTTGCACGAAAGGTCAAAGCTGCACTCGCACGACGCATTGCAATGCTTCCCCGCAGCGATATTGCCCGCGCATCACTTGCACGTTATGGCGGAATTATCGTCGTTCGAACGATTGAGATTGCTCTCCAGCTGGCAAACGAGCTAGCACCCGAGCATCTTGAACTGTTCGTCCATAACCCATGGGAAATGCTTCCATTTATCACAAATGCCGGAGCCGTATTCCTCGGGCACATGACGCCGGAGGCAATCGGGGATTATATTGCCGGGCCTAACCATGTGTTGCCAACTGGTGGAACGGCCCGCTTTTCGTCGCCGCTGACGGTCGATGATTTTTTGAAAAAGACAAGCGTGATTGCGTGTACCTTTGATGCACTTGCTACACTCGGGCCGGCAGCAGAAATTATCGCGCGATCAGAGGCACTTGATGCCCATGCCGCGTCAGTGTCCGTACGTCTGCACGCACCCCGTCGATAGAAAAAACAATCGAGTCTGACAATAATACCGTGTTTGCAAACATCAGATCTTTTTATCCGATTCAAGAGCTCATTCGTATAGCCCGGGATCATCGCATACCATTATATATTGTCGGCGGTGTTATCCGCGATTGCCTTCGCGGCAGTGAGATGTATCATGACTGCGATTTTGTCGTTGACGGTGATGTGATGGCATGTGTCGCTCCATTTGCAAAGACAGTCAAGGGCACCGTCATACCGTGGGATAGGGATCAGATCCGTGTCATTTTTACGTTTTCTGAAGAAAAAATATGTTTTGACTTCTCACGAATGCGCGGCTCCTCTCTTACGGAGGATTTGGCACTGCGTGATTTTACGGTCAATGCATGTGCTGTGTCGCTCGAAGAACTTGCCACAAACGATCAACCTCAGATTATCGATCCCTGCGGCGGCTCCGAAGACCTGCGGGCGGCCCGTATTGTGTGCTGTGGCCCATCTTGTTTTATGGACGACCCGGTTAGGATACTCCGTGCGGTGCGCCTAGCACGAGAATGCCGGTTTTCTCTTGATGAGGAAGTCCTTAAAGCAATGGCAGCCCACGCTGAATATATCATGCAACCGTCGATTGAACGAATTAAGCGGGAATTATTTTCTATTTTTGCATGTGATGATGTCGTGGTATCGCTCAAAGAACTGTATGATACCGGTGTGTTAGGCCAGCTAATACCGGAAATTAATACATGTATTGGTATTCAACAGTCTTTCCCACACCGATATGACCTTTTTCACCATATTATGGAAACGGTACGCTCTATTGATCTGATGTCGCACAATGAGTTTCGTGAATTTGGTCTGTTTGCAGACATTCTCAAAGTATCTTGCAATACATTTATCGAGGAAGGTGTTACCAGAAAAGCGCTTCTGGTTTTTGCAGCATTGTTGCATGATATTGGGAAACCGGCAACTGCACGAACAATCGATGACAGAATAACTTTTTATGGTCATGAAAAAATCGGGGAAAAGCTTTGCCGAAAGATTGCGCAGCGTATTGGTCTTGGCCGTACGGCGCAGCGCATTGTTGGAAAACTTATAGGCTCACATATGCGGCTTTTACAATTGTGTCTTCTGGATACCATAACAGAGCGTGCTATGGTTCGCCTGATACGGGATTGTGAGGACGTTTTTTGGGAACTCATTATTTTGGCCTATGCAGATGCTCTTGCGACGGGGGCGCAGGACAGCGCATATAAGGAACAGGTAGAAAACATCAGGCTACTTGCGCTTAAACTTGCACAAAAAAGGACAGAGGAAAGCTACCAACGTACCGCTAAACCACTGCTGACCGGGAAGGACATTATAAATATACTCGGGATTCCTGAAGGACCGATGGTCGGCGCAATCTTGGCAGAGCTTCATGAGCGGGAACAACAGGGGATTTGTTCAACACGAGAAGAAGCGTTGGAATGGTTGAAGAAAAGACAACAATAGTCCTTAAAATCACCGATGTGCGACATCCGGTGAGCAAAGAACCGGATTTGCCGTTACTTGTTGCCCGACGTCTCGGGGTTGCGCGTGCAGATGTACAATCTATAAAGATCCTTCGACGGGCAACGGATGCAAGACAGCGGCGGATAGATTATGTTTATACCATCACTGCTGCGGTTACCGTTCCACCTGAAAAAACACAAGAAATCGAGCACCGGCCAGGAGTTTCGGTGCATCAAGACTATGAGACAGCACCACAGATTATTGCTCGATCTGCCGATCCCGTCGTGATTATTGGGGCAGGCCCGGCAGGTCTTTTTGCTGCATTAACTCTCGTCAGGCGGGGTATTCGCCCCCTGGTGCTTGAGCAGGGTGAGCGCATATCCCTACGGATCCGACGCGTTGAACAATTCTGGTCACAGGGGATTCTCCATCCACTCTCAAATGTCGTCTATGGTGAAGGTGGGGCAGGAACATTTTCTGATGGTAAACTCACGACACGGATAAAATCGCCGCTTAAGGAAGATGTCCTGAGAACATTTGTCCATTACGGTGCAAGCTCTGATATCCTTTATGATGCTAGGCCTCATATTGGCACCGATCGATTGCGTATTATTATTGCAGCTATGGTCGATGATTTGCAACGGCAGGGGGTTGAGTTTCGTTTCAATACGCAGGTAAACGATTTTATACTCCATAACGGCACGGTATGCGGAGTTGTTGCAAACGATGATATTCCTGCGCGATCTGTGTTTGTTGCAACCGGACACAGTGCCCGGGATATGTACCGCATACTCAGAATCCGCGGCGCAACCTTCCAACGGAAAAATTTTGCCGTCGGTCTCCGGATCGAACATCCGCAAGAGTTTATTAATCAGGCAATAATACAAAGGAAACGGCACCGTTGCGACCCGCGGTTGCTGCCTGCATCCTATGCCGTGACATATCATGATGAACCGAGTGGCCGCGGCGTATACAGTTTTTGCATGTGCCCTGGCGGTACGGTCATCGGATGCGCTGAAGAGGATGATATATTGTGTACCAACGGCATGAGCACATCACAGCGGAATACGCCGTGGGCTAATGCGGCAATAGTCGTGACGGTTAATACGCACGATTTCAAGGGGGTTGATCCTTTTTCAGGTCTTGAGATGCAGACCATGCTTGAACATCAGGCATACACGTTTGGCGGCGGAGGATTCAAGGCACCTGCACAGTTGGCCCGGGATTTTGTATCAGACGCTGCATCGAGCCCGAGTTTTGAAAACAAACCATGTTCCTACCGCCCCGGCATCACTCCTGCCGATCTGCGAATATTGCTTCCGGTATGGATCCGCGAACCGTTACAACGTGCGATTATAGCTTTTGACAAAAAAATACCGGGTTTTATCCATGAAGGCCTTATGCTTGGAGTTGAAACACGCACATCCGCACCGCTGCGCATTATGCGGGATCCGGTTTCATTTCATGCTATCGGGATCCGGGGGCTTATTCCCATCGGCGAAGGATCAGGCTACGCAGGGGGGATTATGAGTAGTGCTGTTGACGGCATTCAGGCAGCACGTTCGTTTGACCATAACGCAGGATGATATCTCAAACAACACTTCGCGAAGATTATTTTGGCCTTATTGCATTTGATTGAACCAGAATCGCTCCGTGTTGTTGCATCTCATTAAGTGCACGAACGCCATCACCTTCGTGACGGTTTACTGCGCGTATGCAGTCGGTGATAACAAATGTAGTAAACCCATTCCGCAGCGCGTCAAGGACGGTTGCCTTCACACAAAAATCCGTTGCCAGTCCGCAGACGTACAGCTCAGCGATATCGTATTTATGTAGCAACTCGCTGACATTAAATGTTGAAGACTCAAAAACGCTATAGCCGTTGTCCTTGCTCGATGTTCCTTTTTCAAGAAAAAAATGTATGCCGAGGGTGTTTAAATCAGGGTGAAACTCTGCACCATGGGTACCCCGGACGCAATGTGTCGGCCAGGTTTGGAAATGTGTTGTATGATGGGGGTGCATGTCGCGCGAAGCAAGAATGAGATCAAATCTATCCATGATCTGATTGATCTTCGGAATAATGGCTTCAGCATCCGGTACTGCAAGGGCACCGCCGGCGCAAAAGTCGTTCTGAAGATCAACGATCAATAAGCACTTTTTATTCTCCATTATTGTTCCTCCGTATAAGAAGGGATTCTCGAAGACGATACAGCCGTTCACTGACATAAACCGGATAGGGCGCTGCATCGGTTAGACGTTTATGCTCTTCAGGCAATAGCGATGCCCTCTGGGATGCATATGCCTGAATATCCTGTAAGGGGGGGGGATCCGCGACAGATCGGCCGGCTCTGACAAGGGGGATCGTTATGAGGTCAAAGGATGTCAAATGGTTCGGAAGCTGCATGCTGTAATCGGCAAAGCGCAGGTCGTAAACCCGTTCCTGGGCTTTCGGATCTTCATCATCAAACATGATGACATCGCAATAAAATTTTCCATCTTCAGTACAATAGCGTACGACTTTTTTCTTTGAGGGAAGATTTGTTTTTGACGGATCATTCGAGCATTTAATGCACGGGCGGTTATTGCATTCAGACAATTTATAGACACCGTCGAGGGCTGGCTGATCGTAGGCACACACTAAACGCGTCCCGATACCAAACAGATCGATCGGTGCGTTATGTGAAATGAGATCGGCAATGCGGTATTCATCGAGCTGGTCTGATGCAATGATACGAACATAAGAAAAACCGGCAGCGTCAAGGGAACTTCTGACCTGCTTGCTGAGCATCAGCAGATCGCCGGAATCAATACGAACGGCGCGGAGACGATTCCCGGTTGCTTCAAGTTCCCGTGCAATGCTGATTGCATTTGGAAGGCCGCTTCGGAGGGTGTCATAGGTATCAATCAGCAACGTTGTTGACTGAGGATATAACCGAGCATACGCAGAGAAGGCTTCATATTCAGTTTGAAATCCCTGGACCCAACTATGCGCATGGGTGCCGACAGCAGGGATTCCGTACCTATAGGCAGCAAGGGTATTCGATGTTCCTGCTGCGCCGCCGATATAGGCGGCACGCGCAGCAGCGATCGATGCCTGCGCCTGTGCCCGACGCAGCCCAAAATCAATTACCGGTCGGCCGCTCGCCGCACAGACCATGCGCATCGTCTTTGTTGCAATGAGGGTTTGGAAATTGATGATATTGAGCAGTAAACTCTCAAGAAGCTGGGCTTGGAGAAGTGGTGCATTTATTCGGAGGAGCGGGATGGAGGGGAAAACGATCTCGCCTTCGCGACATCCGTCAATATCGCCGGTGAATCGAAATTTTTTTAAATAAGATAAAAAGTCCTGGTGAAACCCAAGGCCGGAGAGATAGGAAAGTTCCTCATCAGAAAATGAAAGATGAAGGACAGCCTCGATTGCCTCGGCACAGCCTGCTGCCACCGCATAAGCACCCCCGAAAGGAGAGGTTCTGAAGTAAAGGTCAAAAACCGCAGGTATATCCGCCATGCCAAGCAGATAATATCCCTGCGCCATGGTCAGTTCATAATAATCCGTATATAGACCGGAATACAATGGCTGAGTTTCCATGGCAGAGATCGCAGATACGTCACAAAAACGGTATATGATACAGCGTCATCGCATTATTTTTGTACGAAACGAAACCGATACAGCGCCATTGTGATCGATACGTAAGAAACCTCTGCTCCTCGTTGTGCATTGATCAACAAGATTTGTCGGGATGCATGCGCGTCACCGGTTTTTTTGAGCATAGGTTTTTATAAACATTGCCCGTGATCTGTCATACGTCCTTTCAACGTCGGGTGGGAAAAAGCATCCCGGGAGCTCACCTCGACCGGTATGGTATCGGACGCATTCACAGCATTTACCGCGTTTTGAGCACGACATATAGGTACAAGGGCATGTGGATAGGTTTTTTTCGACGGTGCACTCCATACTGCAAATCTCCGTTTGTTATGGATACAGAGGAATGGCTTCAAGTGCTGTATGTTCGTCACAGCGCAACATGATATTCATGTTTTGTACGGCCTGTCCGGATGCTCCTTTCATAAGGTTGTCGATTGCAGACATCACAACAAGGCGCCTTCCCGACATCGCAAAACCGATATCACACATATTCGAACCGCGAACTCGCCCGGTATGGGGAAACGTGCCGTCAGGAAGTATTCTGATAAAACGCTCACGTCGATAGTAGGTCGTATAGAGTGATCTGATGGAGGTGCTTTTCATGGAGCGTTTCATTGTAACATAGATCGTGCTGAGCATGCCCCTGTTCATCGGGATGAGATGGGGAGAAAATACAATTGATATCGGCCGTTCGGCAATCCGAGAAAGTTGTTCTTCGATTTCAGGCTGATGCCGATGCCGCAGCACGTTATATGCAGAACATCCCTCAGATGTTTCGCAAAACAACGAGCTTGTTTTCAACGACCTTCCTGCTCCTGAAACGCCTGATTTGGCATCAATAATGATGGATTCTGTTCGGATCATGTTTTCCTTGAGGAGGGGCATGAGCGGAAGAATAATGCTTGTTGGATAGCACCCGGGATTTGCAACAAGATGTGCACGGCGAAGTGATGCACGGTTTAATTCAGGAAGACCGTACACAGCCACAGGGAGCAAGTGCGGAGCAGTATGGGGGGCATACCATGTTTCATAAGTTTTTTGATCTTTGAGTCTGAAATCAGCGCTCAGATCGATGACTTTTTTGCCATGCCCAAGCAGGTGCGGCACAATGCGCATTGCTTCGGTATGGGGCACCGCGGTGAAAAAAAGATCGGCCTTATGCACAATGCGATCAAGATCAAGTGCCTCAAGGCGGAGCGGGCAGCGGTGCTCCAGCGAGGGGAAGATGCTGCTCAATAACTGACCGTGAAAGCGTTCGGAGGTAACAGCGGTAACCTTAATGTGGGGGTGGCGTGACAGAATACGGATCAGCTCAAGACCAGTGTATCCACTGGCACCAATGATTGCTATATCCATGGGGAATGATCGGGTAGAAAAAAGAAGGACGGCGTCCTTCCAAACCGGCTGCTCTCATTAGCGTTTTGAATATTGAAAACGCTTTCGGGCACCAACTTGTCCGTATTTTTTTCGCTCGACAACACGAGGATCACGTGTCAGTAACGAAGCTTTCTTGAGTATTGTTTTCAGCTCGGGATGGATTTTAATAAGAGTGCGCGCGATGCCGTGACGGATTGCTTCGGCTTGACCGGTTATCCCGCCGCCTGACACATTTGCCCAAACGTTGTATTTTGAGATGGTGTTCGTCAGTTTGAGGGGTGTTTTTATCGCCTCTTTTTTAGTAAGATGCCCACCAAAATAATCATCGATAGATTTATTGTTAATCATGATGGTGCCGTTTCCTGGCTCCATCCAAATACGTGCTACTGAAGTCTTTCTGCGGCCGGTGGCAAAAAATTCTTTTCCTTCCATGAGCTGTTATATACCTCTCAGTTCAAGCGGTTGGGGTTGCTGGGCCTCATGCGGATGGGAGGGACCAGCATAAAGTTTGAGTTTTTTTATCATTTTACGACCAAGCGGACCTTTGGGCAGCATCCCCTTAACAGCTTCATACAGGAGTGCAGTTGGCTTTTTTGCGAGCAGTTCTGCTGCTGTTCTGACCTTTAATCCGCCCGGATAACCGGAATAGTGGTAATATTTTTTATCATCAAGCTTTTTTCCGGTGAGCCGCACTTTTTCTGCATTGATGACAATAATAAAGTCACCGGTATCGACGTGCGGTGTAAAAAGAGGTTTGTGTTTACCCCGAAGGCGATGGGCAATGTGAGCAGCAAGCCGACCAAGGGTTTTCCCTTCAGCATCGATCACATACCACGATCGCTCCACTTGTTCTTTTTTAGCCAAGGTTGTTTTCACGCAGCAATCCTCTTATCATAAGAAGTTGAGCTAAAAAAGATACAGATTTTGCATAAAAAAGTCAAGCTATTTTTTATTTTCTAAAAAAGTTCCGATCGTTTTCCATGCTTCATGGATCCCATATCCGGTTAATGAAGAAAAAGCAAACGTCGCAGCGGGCCGGAGCGCCTGGTGCCACTTAGTGCAAGCGGTACGATAATGCTGATGCGCCAATTTATCGATTTTGGTTACTGCCACTACCCAGGGAATGGTGTGAAGGGCAAACCATTGCGTTAACGATATTTCGTCGTGTTCAGGAGTGCGGCGCGCATCGACGATAAGGACAACGCATCGAAGGGATGTTCTATAAGCGAGGTAAGACTCAATCAAAATGCGCCATCCTTGGCGGATGCGTTCGGGGACGCGCGCATAGCCGTAACCGGGCAAATCGACAAAGAAGAACGACCGATTGACCAAGATAAAGTTGATCGACTGTGTTCTGCCAGGCGTTGCACTTGTCTTTGCAATGCGACGGTGCAACAGCACGTTAATCATTGAAGATTTGCCGACGTTTGACCTGCCGCACAATGCTATTTCAGGAAGCCCCGGCCTCGGAAGCTCTGACGGAGAAAATACACTTTTAATGAATTGAACTTCGGTGACCTTCATTCTCTGTTATTTGACATCATATCAGTAAGTTTGTTTTGCATGGTACGGGTGACTTGTCCTGGAACGTTAGAACCGATCGAATGCCCATTGACTGTACAAAGGGGCATAACCCCCATCAGTGCGTTGGTGCAAAACGCTTCATCGGCGTTCATGAGGTCGTGGTACGAAATGTTTTCAATGCTCAAAGGGATATTCATATGATGGGCAAGTTCGATTACTATGGAACGGGTAACGCCCTGCAGAATACCAGCATCATCGGGTGGAGTGAGTATGGTGCGGTCCTTGACAATAAAGAGATTGCTGGTCGCGCCTTCGGCAAGCATATCGAAAATATTCAAAAAAATTGCTTCGTCTGCACCGTGAGTTGAAGCCTCACGCAGGGCGATGATGTTTTCAAGATAATTTAAACTTTTAAGCCGGGGGAGTGGCGAGCGGCAATTCCGGCGCGAGGATGCAATCCAGGCTGTGATACCTTTTTGGGAACGTTCAAATCGGCATTCATCAAAAGGGCGGATGAACATCACGAGACGACCATCAGCAGCCGGCACGGGGGTCCGCAGCAAGCCATCGTCTCGGTAGGCAATGATTTTTAGAACCGCGTTAACGGTGCTGTTACGGCCGATCAATTCATAAACAGCGGTAGAGATCTGCGAAATGCTCATTGGGCACATAATGCCGAGCCATGACAGCCCTTGGATAAGACGTTGGATATGGCGTTCCAAGAGAAAAGGCCTTCCCCGAATAATCCGCATGGTTTCAAATACGCCATCCCCATATTGAACGGCACGTGAAAAAACCGATACCATTGCTTCTGTATGAGGAATACAGTGGCCATCAATCGAAACATACATGGTCGTTATCTCTGAAAACACAATGGAGCGATTTCTGATACCTACCTCAGTGATACATCACCGCAGAGAATTTCTCGGCAATATCCATCGTCGTGCTGGAGGATAAGATGTCCGTTTTCGGTAACATCGCTGGCAATACCGGTCAAAAGCGTATCGCCATCTGTAACGATAACGTTTTTATGGAGTATACAGGAATGTTCTTTCCAACACTGCCGGAGTTCAGGAAATCCATTGTATGTCAGTTTACGATACAAGTCATCAAGATGAAAAATCAGGCGGCGTGCCAGTGCCGTTCGTGAAATTGGTATGCCGCATGCCTGCTGGAGTGATGTGGCAGAGTTGGCAATGGCAGGGTAACAGGTAGGGTCAAAATTAACATTGATGCCGATTCCGATGACAACCCATCGGATAAGGTTGTCGGTGGCTTCGTATTCTGTGAGGATGCCGCACACTTTTTTTTGACCGATATAAACGTCGTTTGGCCATTTAATCATCGGTTCGATAGGACAAAGATCAGAGATTGCGCGCACAATCGCAAGAGAGCTCACCATGGTGATGCGGGCAATTTCGTCGGTTGAAAGCCGTGGGTAGAGGATAACTGAGCAGAGCAGACTTGAACCCGGTGGTGCAATCCATGAACGCTGCAAACGTCCCCGTCCGGCTGTCTGATAATCAGCAATAATCAGCGTGCCATCGGGAACACGCTTTACTGCAAGTTTCTTTGCAGCGCGGTTTGTTGAATCAATGCGCTTGAAGCAATAGATACGACTCCCAATGCAGTATGGCGTAATTCCAGCGAGAAGGGTCGGCGGTGAAAGCACGTCCATGTCGTTTTTGACAAAAGGATCATTAGACATTAGCAAAATTTCCAGTTTGCGCCGTTGCAGGCTCATGCCCCAATTTTTTTAAATATATCATTAAGATTGCAAGCGCAGCCGGTGTGATGCCGGAAATCCGAGATGCCTGCCCCAGCGATATCGGTCTAATACTTTTTAACTTTTCACGGACTTCAGCGGTAAGATGGGGGATATCATCATAGGATATGGTATCGGGAATGGTCATTCCCTCGAGTCTCTTGAATTTATCAATGAGATGCTCTTGTCTTTTAATATAACCTTCATATTTTACTTGAAGCTGAACCTGCTCAGCAACTTCGACGGGAAGATCGACAGCAGCGAGGCCAAGCTCTTTAAGCGCTGCATAGTCGATTTCAGGTCGTTTTAAAAAGTCCCGAACAGTCACCGGGCAGTTCAGCGGCGCAGCATGATGTGTGGCAAGCCAGTTTTGAATCGAAGATGTAAGGGGAACTTTAGTCGAAGCAATCCGCTTTAGTTCCGCATCGATTGCCTGTTTTTTTTCCAAAAGCCTGTTAAACAGTGGTTCATCAATAAGGCCAAGCCGATAGCCCTTTTCCATTAGGCGCAGATCTGCGTTGTCTTCGCGCAAAACAAGGCGGTGTTCAGCACGGGAAGTGAACATGCGATATGGTTCCGACGTGCCTTTGGTAACCAAATCATCGATCAGAACACCGATGTATGCCTCGGATCGGTCAAGAATAAAGGGTGGTTCTCCTTTGATCAGCAGCGCCGCATTGATACCGGCGATAATCCCTTGTGCTGCTGCTTCTTCGTAACCTGATGTTCCGTTAATTTGTCCCGCAAAAAAGAGTCCGGAAATGCGTCGGGTTTCAAGTGTTGGTTTAAGATGGATGGGGTTAATGTAATCGTATTCGATAGCATATCCGGGTCTGGTGATTTCAGCATGTTCCAATCCTCGGATGCTCCGAACCATTGCAAGCTGAATATCGAGCGGGAGGCTGGTCGGGATGCCGTTGGGATAGACCTCATAGGTGTCATAGCCTTCGGGCTCAATGAAAATTTGGTGTCGAAGTTTGTCGGGAAAACGGTGGACTTTAACCTCGATAGAAGGGCAGTACCGAGCTCCGATACCTTTTATTGCTCCGGTAAACAGGGGTGAACGGTCAAATCCACTTCTGATAATTTCATGTGTTTTGGGATTGGTATAGGTAATATAACAGGGCAGTTGTTCGCGCTCGATAGAAAGGGTTGAAAAGGAAAAAGGCCGTGGCGGATTATCGCCATCCTGCCGCTCCATGCAGGCATAATCGATAGTACGGCCGTCAAGTCGCGGCGTTGTCCCGGTTTTTAATCTGCCGATTGAAAAGCCGAGTTCTTTCAGGTTGTCCGACAAACCTGTTGCAGGAAATTCACCGAGTCTTCCGGCGGGAAAGTGAACGGTGCCGATATGAATCAGGCCGTTGAGAAATGTTCCCGTTGCAAGAATTACGGCACGGGCACGGAAACGTTCGCCGAGCGAGGTTTGAATTCCTGCTGCACAGTTGTTGGAAATAAGGATTTTTTCGACTATTGCCTGTTTGATATCAAGATGTGGGGTATGTTCGAGAACGTGCTTAATCCAGAGGCGGTAGCGCTGGCGATCTGCTTGTGCCCGGGATGAACGCACGGCTACGCCTTTTTTTGTATTAAGCATTCTAAATTGCAATGCAGTTGCATCGATTGCTCGCCCCATGATGCCACCGAGTGCATCGATTTCTTTAACGAGCTGTCCCTTTGCAAGGCCGCCGATTGCCGGATTGCACGACATAAGCCCGATCGTATCGATATTGCCGGTTACGAGCAGCGTATGACATCCCATGCGGGCCGATGCCAGGCACGCTTCATAGCCGGCATGCCCTCCGCCGACAACAATGACATCGTAACAAATATCGTGCTCGAACATAGTCACGCTTTAACAGAGGAGCAGAAATGTTTGTACAAGATTCTGGTGGCTATAGTTTATACCTATTGACCAAACATATTGTTCTTTAATGGGTATTTTTACCATAAAAGGTTTTTTTCGTAAAGCAAGGCGCATGGAGACCTTATGTTTTTTCAAGGATAATGCTGTTGTATTGACATTATGTACGTTATTAGCATATACTGCGCACGCCATTATGACAGAGGAGCCATATGCTGCGATCAATAGGAATCCTTGTAGCAATTACGTTTATTCCTGCCCTAGAGCTTCGTGCTTCAATTCCGTGGGGTATGTTTAAGATGCAGAACCAGCTTTCATGGGTAATAACGGTAGCCGTCTGCAGCATCGCGAATATTGTTCTGGGGTGGCTTGTTTTTGTTGCACTCGGCCCCCTGTTCGATTGGATGAAAAAATGGAAGTGGTTTAGCAGAAACATCTGGCCGCTCTTGGAACGAACTCAACAAAAAATTCATCCGTATGTTGAAAAATACGGAGAGATGGGCATTGCAGTTTTTATTGGAATACCACTGCCCGGATCAGGGGTATATTCCGGAGCGATTGGCGCTTATTTGTTGGGACTTGACGGCAGGAAGTTTTTTATAGCAAACATTATCGGCGTTTTAATTGCTGCTGCTGCAGTAACGTGCCTTTGCATTTTGATATATTACGGTATTGTCGGACAGGATAGTTGGATGGCAAAACTTTTTATCAAGCTATCGTAAATTCGCCGCCCTTTAGAGATACACAGAAAGATCAGGCAGTATCGTGCCTTTTCGAACCACCGTAAAAGGCTCACCACTGACATCAATTATTGTTGAAGCCACATTACTGCCAGTATCGCCGGCATCAATGACAACATCAACTAAATTATAAAGAACATTATCTAACAGTTTGATATTGCTTGCTGATGCATTTCCGGATAAATTTGCGCTCGTCGAGGTTATCGGAGCACCGACATATTCCACAAGTTTTTGTGCAATGTGATTGCTTGATATCCTGCAACCGATTTTTGCCTGTGCACCTGTGAGGAGCCGGGAAAGATTGGGCGCTGCTTTAAAAAGCAGTGTTACCGGTCCAGGCCAACACGCACGAGCAAGGCACAGGGCTTTTTCAGAAACATCTGCTGCGATCATATCGAGGTCATTAAAATCGCGAATAAGGAGCAGTATCGG